>NZ_JAMPKY010000004.1:0-300000 GCF_039962255.1 Leptolyngbya subtilissima AS-A7
CGACGCGCTAGCTCATCTACTGCCAGATGGTTCACAACTTGTACTTGCTTAGGCATTGCACGCTTCTGATTGCAATCCCTCTAATTATGCTCCTCCATGCGGACTTGATATAAGATGCGATCGGCCAGGGGGCCAGCCATGAGCGCGGCGCCGGCACTCACGACCTGTAGTACCAGGGCATTGGCGGCAAACACCCTGCCCTGCTGCATGGGGGCAATCTGAGTCATCCAAATGGCGGTTTCGGAGCTGCCCAGCAGAGGAAAATTGAGCGACGAGCAGGACTGTGCCGGAACCCAGACTTGGGGCGCTCGCCCCAGCCCAAACACCGTCTTACTCAGCCCGGCACCAATGAATCCGGCCAGCATGCCGCCTACTCTTTGTTTTGGGCCACCCCAAACGCTAAGGATGATTGCCCCTGCCACGCCGCCAATGCCGGCTGCCGTTGCAGTGCTGGCTAGCACCTGGGCACTGCCGTTGGAGCGGGCCAAAATCATTGGCTCGTAGATGGCGCCACCTAGATCGTGGAAAAACCAAAACAGGGTGCTGATCAACAGCAAGGCCCGCAGCCTGGGCAGCTGCCAAACTTCGCGAAAGCCAAAGGTCAGCTTGGTCAACAGGGTTTCAATCTCAACCGTGGCTGGGGGCGCAGGCTGAGGAATTTGAAGGAAAAGGAGCGTGGCGATCGCCACCCCAAAACTCACCATATCAATTCCTACAATCCCCAGTAGACCCACCAGCGGATAGAGCACCCCAGCTAGGGCCGGACCAAAGATAGTCGCCCCGTAGTGGACTCCCGAATTCATGCTGTTGGCCCGCGTTAGTTGAGAGGTTGGCACCAGGCTAGAGATCGAGGTCTGATAGGCCAAACTTTGAATTTGCCCAAAGCTACCGTTCAGCATAGTGGCCAGATACAAATGCCAAATTTGCAGGTGGCTCGTTAAGTAAAGTAGGCCAATGCCAACTGTAGAGAGAACAGCAACAGCATCTCCCAATATCATCAGGTGTTTGCGATTAAAGCGATCGACGACCAGCCCCGCCACCAGGGTGATCGGGATGCGCGATAGCTGCGAAAAAAATCCCACAAGTGCTAAAGCCGTAGCCGATTTCGTCATCTCCCAGGCCCAGAGGGTCAAGGCAAACTCGGTCATGTAGCTGCCAATAGTCGAGACGAGCTGGCCCAACCAGATGATCGTAAAAGTACGCACAAACTTGTTCTCTAGCCTTAGGGTGCTTCGTCTGAATCACGAGAAGGGCGGGATTTAAGCGATAAGTTTAGTTTTAGACCCTCTGAAAATTGTTGCCGAGCAACAGAGTGAATCCCACTTTTGTAGCTTTACCCTAAATCCCTCTCCCAGAACGGGCGAGACTTTGAATCCGGCTCTCCTTCTCCTTTTTGGAAGAAGGGGTTGGGGATGAGGGTGTTTCAGCAATTTCGCCATAATCGCTGTCTTTGACTAAATTTTGCCAATGGCTAGGACAGCTTTTATCTCCTGTCAAAGCAGTGGCGTAGGGTTGGTCATAGATCCATCAAGCTGGCTGGTTGTCTTCTACCAAATACTTAAATAAGTCGTCTATTACTGCATCTGCAGCCAAGGGATTGCCGCCTCTCCAGGTCGGATAATTAACCGAGTAGACTCGATCGTTCTGAACAGCCCGCAGCTGCTGCCATAACGGATTTTGTTTGAGCTCGGTAATTGTCTGAGCCGCTTCAGAACCATCGGTGGCGACAAATAGAACATCGCCGTCAATATCCATCAGTCGTTCTTCAGACAATTTCACGATGCCGCCAGCAACCGGTACAGCTTGAGCCGGTGGTCGACGTAAGTTTGCATCAGCTAGAATGCTGCCGTTAAAAGAATTTTTTAAGTCTAGGTCAATTGTGCCGCAGCAGGTGTGGACAAAAGAGACTTCCGGGTTTTTCTGGCTATCTTCTAGGGCGGTTTTCAAAGACTGAATGCGTTGGTTGTAACGGTTCCACACCTGTTGAGCTGCATCTGTTTTTCCCAATACGTTGGCGACAAAGTCAACGTGCTGTCGCCAAGAGGGATATCCTTCCCAGTCATCGGCCACTGTAGGGGCAATTTGCGCTAGTTGGCTGTAAATGGCTTCGGTAGCATATTTAATGCCAATGATGAGATCGGGTTTTAGGGCGACTATTTTTTCAAGGTTGGGCTGTTCTTCTTTGCCCAATATTTGAATGGAGTTTAGATGTTCTGCCAGGTAAGGCGGTGGCTCGTCAAAATAGACGACGGTGGCAATTGGTTTGCCCCCCAGAGCGATCGCATCTCCCAGGCTAGGCACACTTAGGGTAATGACCCGCTGCGGCTGATTGGGCACACAGGTTTCTCCCAGAGCATGGCGAACCATGTGACAAGTTGACGACTCGGGCGCTGAACTTGCAGATGGCTGGTTTTCTGAACCAGTACAGCTCTGGATCAGGGCTACCATCAAGACTCCGCTCCAAAATAGTTGGATGCGTCGCCACCAGGATTTATCGATCATAGCGTTACGTTCTTAACCACTCATTTATCATCCTTAAAACGACCAAGAAACTGTGCCCCTGATCGTAAAAGGTGCGCCGTAGAAGACGCGCAGCGGGCTTTCTGCGGCTTCGAAATAGGTGATATTAAATAGGTTCTCGATGTTTAACCCAACCCGAAAATCCTCTCGGTTGTAAAACACCGAGGCATCGGTTCGGGTATAGCCCGGCACTTGAAATGAGTTATCTAAATCGCCTTGGCGATCGCCCACATAAAACAGCCCCAGCCCAAAGCCTAACCCCTGGAGCGATCCCGATTGCAGCTCATAGGTTGTCCACAGGCTAGCGGCATGTTCTGGCACATTATTGAGGCGATTGCCTACGGCTAAAGTAGTGTCAGCGGTAATTTGGGCATCTGTGTAGGCGTAGCCCGCCACAATATTCCATCCGGGCAAAATCTCGCCTGTAGCCGTGAGTTCAACCCCGCGACTTCTCTGCTCCCCAGTTTGCACCGAGAAGTTCGGATTAATAGGGTCTTCGGTTAACACATTAGTCCGCGTGATTTGATAGAGTGCCAAAGTGGTCGAGAACCGATTGTCGAGCCAGTCTGATTTAATCCCAACTTCGTACTGATTGCCTCGCTCAGGTTCAAAGAGACTATTGTCGAAGGCTGTGCCCACGCTCTGCAAGAACGAGCGACTGTAGCTGGTATAAAGCGCATGTTCATCACTGGGCTGATAGACCAACCCCAGACGAGGACTAAAGGCCTGATCATCCTGGAAAGCCTCAGAGCCATCGGCAAAGAGCGTCTGCTGACTGATCAGGTCAAACCGCCCCCCCAGTAAAAGTTTCAACTGGGGTAGCAGGTCGATTTGATCTTGAACATAAATCCCCACCGAATTAGTAATCAGAGGTTCTCTAGGATAGCTAGCCACGAACTGCAGTTGAGCTACTCCGTAGACCGGATTAAAAATATCAATGGGATCAAGAACAAATTCTTGACCACCGCTCGCGTAGATATCGCGATTGACATCAAAACCGAATAAGAGCTGGTGAGAAATGCTACCTGTTTGTACTCTGCCCGTCAGGCTAGTATCAAAGGAGTAGTTATCTTGAGATTGGTCGCCAGCCGTAAAAAGGCCCCGTTCTAGAGTGCGCTGATCATCGAGCAGCGCTGTGGGGAAGAGGGAATTTTGTGGCTGCTGCTGAAAGCTAGCTCGAAACGAATTTTGCAGCTGCCAATCGGGGTTGATTTGGTGATCGAGGGTATACCCTAGTCGCAGCACGTAGCGATCGTTTTTATCTAAATCATCATTGCGTTCTCCAATGAACCGATTGCGGGGCAGCTGACCATTGATGTTAGGCAAAACTGTGCCCAATGCGGGTAGCCCGCGATCGTTGGGCTGTTCAGAAATCGTATACTCGCCTTCAAAGTTGATTTGGGTGTTGGGCCCAGCTTGCCAACTGATCGTGGGCGCAATGACATAATTTCGGCGCTCAAAAAAGTCAATAAAGGTTGACGAACTAGACGCGCCTGCGGTGAGGCGATAGAGCAGGGTTTCAGACTGATTGAGTGGCCCGGTAAAGTCTATAAAACCGCCATAGGTGTCAAAATTGTCAATTGTTCCCTCCACAATATAGTGTGGGGTCGCTAACGGCTTTTTGGTCACAATGTTGACGGTACCACCAGGCGAACCCTGGCTAAACAAGGCCCCCGCCGGGCCTCTTAGAACCTCAATTCGCTCAATGTTAGGAATCGCGATGCGGGAGGTAATGTTGGTGTCATCGCGCAATCCATTGCGCAGAATATTTCTACCCGAAAACCCGCGAATGACATAGCCCTCAAAAGCTGACTGAGACGAGTTGCTGGGGGTACACCTACCACAGTCCGCAGGGCTTCGTTGACGCTTTGTACCTGACGATCTTCCAAAAGCTCTTGGGGCACTACCTGCACCGAAAATGGTAAATCGCGCAGAGGGGTATCGGTTCTGCTCCCGATGGCGGCGTTGGGAACTCGGTAATCCTGTTGCCCCTGGCCCGTAACTCCGATTTGAATGGCGTCTTCAGCACCGTCAAGCTGGGCAACTCCTGGCGCTATGTTAAAGACCAGGTTTCCTGCAGCTGTGTCAATCTGGGCGGTGGGTGGCCCATCGGTACCGGTAATGGACATCCGCACAGTGCCGTCGGGCAGGCTCGTTAACTGAACCAGGGCAATGCCCTCGGCAGGGGCAAACTGCTCAACGGTAGCCTCGTCAGTCAACTCCAGCGTTGCATTGAGAATGTCAGCAATCAGCGCATTGCCCTCGGTGCGGGAGGTGCCGATCGCTAGGGGGCGATCGCTAACCAGCTCAATTCTCAGGCCCTCTGGGGTATCGCTAATGTCAACGTCGGTAATCACTGCGGCGGCGGTTTGTCCCTGGGCCATCCACTCCTCCACGGTGAGTGCCGCCGAGTCAAGCTGGGCTGTCGCCTCTGGAACTCGCTCAGCTTCAGGAAGCTCTAGCGGTTCTGCCCCAGCCCAAGGGGCGGTCACGCCCGCTAGCAAGCCCATCACAAACAGTCCAAAACCCAAGGTTTTCGAAGTCATCATTCCCCACACACAACTAGCCACCAGTTTGTCGGCGCTTACAAACGAGAAAGATTCTCAATTGAGCTAGCTTTAGATTATGAGGCTTAGGCAGGGTTTTTCTCTGCGACCCGGACTTTTTTCTCTTCGATCGGGACTTTTTGAAGCAGCAAAAAAATAGTCGTGCAAAGCGCCGGGTCCATAGCCAATTCTTCAGCCTTGGATCCTACACCCTACGCCCCAAATCTAATTCCTAAGCCCCCCGACAGTTTGCTAATTGATAGGCCTTTGGCGTCACCCCAAACTTGCGCCGAAAAGCTCCGCTGAAGGCAGTTGGGCTGGCGTAGCCGACGATCGCCGCAACGACCGCAACGGAGCGTTGCTGCCCAAGTAGTTGGCAAGCTTTTTCCATCCGCTGCTGGGTGAGATAGCCAAAAATGGTAGTGTTAAATGCTTGACGAAATCCTTCCTTGAGCTTGCGATCGTTAAGGCCCACCTGCCGGGCTAAATCGATTAGGGAAGGGGGTGTTTGCAGATTACTTTGCAGAATTTGCCGCGCCTGGTGGATACGTTCTAGATCATCTTGATGAAGGATGGACTTAGCAACGGTACCATCATCCATTGCGTTTAGAAAAAGAGCAATCAGTTCGAGGGATTTAGCCTCTAGGTAAAGGGTTTGGGTCAGTCCTTGGTAAGGACACTGTAGGATTTGCCAGAGGGCAGTTTGCATTTCTGGCGTGATCGCGATGGGGTCAACAAAGGGGAATTCCTGTGCTCCCGTCAGCATGTTTTGCAGCGTTTTTGGTAGCCTAGCGCTGTGACTTTCAGCTAACGTCGTTAGCAGGGGTGGATCGAGATGAATATCGACCGATAAATAGTCTTGATCCGCAAATTCTCGCCAGCAGCTGTCTTGCCATTCTGGGCCGAGCAAATGGGCCTGGCGATCGCCGAGTACTGGCCCTTCGTTGTATTGACTGTGAGTTGTCAGGCTAAAAACAAATTCAAAACAGCTGCTTTGCTCTGGCGAACAGGCCTGCACTAAATTTTGGTGCAAACGGTAGCGGTGCAGGGTTAGAGCAATGCCACTGGGCAGATCGATATCGCGCTTGTAGCCAGTACCTAACCAGTCAGGATAGGTTAGGGTTTGATCCCGTTCATTTGCCAATAGCTCTGGCTGCGTGTTCTGAACATGCTCTCGCAGGAGCTGGCGCAATTCGCCATTTTGAAAGGTAGTCGTCACAGGCCGCTGGTCCTCCTCCTGACACCGATAATCAGACTAATTCTCGATAGACTGGCTGATGGGCAGGCACAGCGGCGTGTTAGACACGGGGTCAGTAATGATGCGGCTCTTTAGGGCAAAAACCTGCTGCACCATCGTTTCGGTTACAACGGCGGTGGGTTGCCCCTGGGCGATGACCTGTCCGTCGCGCATAGCAACCAGATGATGGCTGTAGCGACAGGCCATATTCAGGTCGTGGAGCACCATGACGATGGTGCGCTTTGCCTGGCGGTTGAGCTGGTAAAGCAGATCGAGCACCTCAATTTGATGGGATAGATCGAGGTAAGTAGTTGGTTCATCCAGCAGTAGGGTTTCGGTATCTTGGGCCAGGGCCATGGCAATCCAGGCTCGCTGGCGCTGGCCGCCGGAGAGGGTGTCGAGGGAGCGGTTGGCAAACTCGTGCAGGTGGGTGGTGGCGATCGCTTCCTCCACTTTCAGCTCATCCTCCTTCGACCACTGTTGTAGCCAGGTTTGGTGGGGGTAGCGGCCCTGGGCGACGAGTTCGCGCACGGTTAGCCCTTCTGGGGCAGCGGGGCTTTGGGGCAAAATGCCCAGGCGTTTGGCCAGGTCTTTAGTGGGTAGGTGGGCGATCGCATCCCCATCCAAATACACCGTGCCGCCCTGGGGCTTGAGTAATCGCGCCATGCCCCGCAGCAGAGTCGACTTGCCACAGCCGTTTGGCCCCACCAGCGTGGTGATCTGCCCCTGGGGAATGGCGAGATCAAGACCCTGAATAATTACGTTGCCGTCGTAGGCCAGGGTGAGCTTGCGGGTGGTGAGGGCGATTTGGGTGGCGGTGTTGGTGAGCATGGTGGCGGGGTGACGGGGTGACGGGGTGGATGGGTGGATGGGTGGATGGGTGGGTTAATTGGTTTTAGGTTTGGGGTTTATGGTTCTGCCTTGCACCTTTTGCCTTGTACCTAATACTCAGCACCTGCATTTTTTTGCCTTCTGCCTTCTCTGCATTACTGGTTGCGATCGCGGTAGAGCAGCCAGAGAAAATAGGGCGCGCCAATGACCGCTGTAATCACCCCGCAGGGCAGTTCTATGGGGGCGAAGGCGAGGCGACCCACGATGTCAGCGAGTTCGACAATGCAGGCTCCGGTGAGAGCCGCAGCGGGAAGCAAGCCTGCGTGGGAGGGGCCAACTAATTGCCGGGCCAGGTGGGGGGCCATAAGACCGACGAAACCGATGGTGCCGGCGGTGGCGACGGAGGCGCCGGCCAGGGCTACGGTGCAGAGCAGCAGGAAGCTGCGGGTCCATTCCACTCGGCTGCCGAGACCCTGGGCCAGGTTGTCGCCCAGATTGAGGGTGTCCAGATCCCTGGCCAGCACCATGGTCAGTGGCAAAAAAATGGCCAGCCAGGGCAGCAGTGGCCACAAATGTTCCCAACTGCGGCCGTAGACGCTGCCGGTCAGCCACACCAGCGCCTGGCTGACCGTATTGATTTCGCCAAAGGTGATCATCAGGTTGCTGAGAGCACTGGTCAGAGCCGTCAGGCCAATGCCCACTAGAATCAACCGAATGGGGGAACTGCCACCATTCCAGGCCAACAGGTAGATGGCGATCGCTGCCCCTAGACCGCCTGAAAACGCAGCGATTGGCAGCCAGCCCGTCGTCACCTGCGGAAACAGAACAATTAGCGCCACCGCCACCAAACTAGCGCCTGAATTAATACCAACGATTTCTGGAGCGGCTAGGGGGTTGCGAGTTATACCCTGTAGGATTGTCCCTGCTACCGCCAGTCCCATTCCCACCAGCAGCGCCACTAGGGCGCGGGGTAGCCGCAGGGTATTCACCACAAAGGCATAGTCAGGGTTCGCTGAGAAGCCCAAAATGGTCTTCACTACCTCCAGGGGCGGCAATGGATATTCTCCCTGGCTAACGTTGAACACCAGCGACAGCAGGGCAGCCAGCAGCAGCGCCACCAAAACCGCAGGGACACGGCGATCAACCCGAAAAGAGAGCGGGAATCGCCGGGGTCGAAGGGAAAGCCAGGGTTTTGTAATGGACATGGGAAGGGATTTAAGGTGACGGGTTTAAGGTTTAGGCTTGTCTAGGGCGGGCATTGCCCACTATCAACCTGTGCCCTACCGCTTGATCTTTGACCTGGCCAAATAAATAAAGAATGGTGCCCCCACCAGTGCCGTCATAATGCCTACTGGTAGCTCCTGGGGGTGGATGATTAGACGAGCAGCGAGGTCGGCGACTGACAGCAAAATGCCTCCAAAAAGCATTGAATAGGGCAAAATCCAGCGATAGTCGACACCGACGGCAAAACGCACCACGTGGGGCACCACCAGGCCGACAAAGCTAATGGGTCCAGCCAAGGCGACGGAGCTGCCCGCCAACAAGACCACCGCGATCGCTGCCCCCGCCTTTACCCAAGCCGTCTGCAACCCTAAGCCCTGGGCCACTTCTTCCCCCAGACTCATTAGCGTCAGCTGCCGCCCTAGGGCCAGAGATGCGACCAGCCCCAGGGCAATATAGGGCAGCACCGGTAGCATACTGGCCATATCCTGCCCGGCTAGCGACCCGGCTAGCCAAAAGCGAATTTCGTCTAGGGTGCGCTGGCTGAGAATGAGAATGCCATAGGTCAGCGAACTGAGCAGATACCAAATGGCGGCTCCAGCGATCACCAGTTTCAACGGTGTGAGGCCACTGCGGCCTAGGGAGCCCATCCAGTAGACGGTGATGGCGGCGATCGCAGCCCCTGCAAAGGCAAACCCTACATAGCTGCCGCCGCTGCCCAAAAAGAATATTGCCAGCACCATCGCCAGCGCTGCTCCCATATCAATGCCCAAAATGTCTGGGGCCGCCAGAGGATTGCGGGTCAACCCTTGGGTAATCGCCCCCGCTACCGCTAGCGCCGCTCCCACCACCACCGCCAAAATTGCCCTGGGCAGCCGCACCGTGCGAATAATCAAGTGTTCGGTCGAGCCATCAAACTGAAAAATCGCCTGCCACACTGTTGCGGGGCTAATATCCGCCGCCCCCAGCAGAATGCTGCATAGTAGGCAAACTAGCAAGAGACCACTGCCCAATCCTAACCCCAGCGCCAGGGATACAGGTGATTTAGAAATAGCTAGGGGTTGGGATTGCACCGACTTTGCATCCATATCAGTTGATCGAAAACCACCGAAACGATTCTTACTCGCCTCGCTGAGTCGCAATCCCCAAGGTTGCACCCTCAATCGCTCGCAGTTCGTCCATAACGGCGATCACGCGACCGTGGTTGACGGCTTCATCGGCGTTGATCACAATCACTGATCCCTGGGATGTGCCCATCAGATCGCGTACGCCAGTTTGCAGCTTATCTAGGGCGATCGCCTCTTTATTCAGGGCAATATCCCCCGACTCCTGCACCGTTACAGTGATTTGATCTTGTTTTTGCATCTCAGCACTGACCGCCTTAGGCAAATTCACCGGCAGCGACTCAGAGCGAGTCAAAAACAGGCTAGACATAATGAAAAATGTCAAAATCGCAAAAATAACGTCGATCATGGGCACGACGTTGAGCTCAAACTCTTCTTCTGGCTCTTCAGGAAGGTAGGACATAGGGGTAGATGGGTGGGAGGGTGGATGGGTAGGAGAGTTGGGAGTTGATGGGTGCCAGGTGTAGTTTTTTGACCTGTATCTAGTACCTAATACCTGACACCTATTCCCTATCTGGCAAAGGTCTCTTCCCTAAGCTGGGTCTTTCGGTCGTAGTGGGTTTCATAGAGAATCTCAAGTTGCCCGCTGTACTCTTGAATCAACGATACCTGCCGCTTGTAGAGACCCTTGAAGATATTGGCAAATAGCAGTGTGCCGATGGCTACGACCATCCCTGCGGCGGTTGAGACCAGTGCTTCGGCAATGCCACCCGTCACGGCAGCCGCATTCGAGTTGATATCGCCAATTCCTAAGGCGCTAAAGGCCGCAATTAGCCCCAAAACAGTGCCTAACAGGCCCAGCAATGGCGAGAGCGTGACTATTGTGGCGAAAACTGTATTAAACCGGCGCAGATGAGGTAGCTCTGCCTGCATAGCGCTGAGCAGGGCCAGATGAAACTGGCTGGGTTTAGCACCTTCTAGCTCTAGGGCTTCGAGGAAAATGCGGGCCGTGGGCAGATTCACGTTTTGTCGCAGCTTGGGGTACACATCCATTGGGGCTTGCCGATAGGTGCGCAAAACTTCTTGCATTACTGGACGCTGGCGGCGATTGATGCGAAACCAAAAGACCGTCCGCTCAATGATGAGCGCGATCGCCAGAATCGAGAACCCCAGCAGTGGCCACATGACGATGCCGCCCGCCGCAAAAATAGTACCCATAGGCTTTGCTGCAAAATAGTGTCAACAAGCATTCACTCTGATTTGCGAGCCAATGTCAAGGTTAAAACCAGGATTATTTTCATCAGCAGGTCTGGCCTTGGCAGCAATTTCAGAGAGTAAACTAAGGATGGAAACGTGTAGAACCCCTGCCCAGGAATGCTTTTGGCAAAATCTCGATCTTTATTAGCGGTCGTTTCTAAGGATAATTTGGCATTAAAAACTGCAGTCTTAATGCAACTGTTTGCCGATTGTGTAATATAGCTAAGAAGATTTTTGCCGTTACTTGGGCAAGCACTAATGAGTCTTTCAGAGATTTGCAGTCAACAACACCAGCACGAGCAGCAAAAACTCCGCAAGATTCTGCTTTGGGGAATTTTAGGTTCCGTGGGAGTGCATGGGGTAGGTTTTGGCCTCAGTCAGCTCGATTTTTGGCAGAGGCTGGCTGCCGATGACATTGAGCCAATCGAGCTGATTGTCGTCGAACCCCTGTCCGATACACCTGAAGCCATTCCCGACCCTAACCTGCCCGCCGAACTCAGCACCGAAGTCAATGACTCCGCACCAGGGGGTGGCGGCGGTGGGGGTGGCGGCGGTGGGGGTGGCGGCGGTGGGGGTGGAAACTTTACGGCAGCTCGGGTCATATCACCCCCTGCCCCTGCCCGGGTCGCACCTCCTGTAGAGCGGGTTGAAGCAAAGCCTGAGCCGGTGCGAAACACCCAAGCCGATTCAGTCGTTGAGGAACTTGAAGCTGAGCCAGAAATCTCAAAAGAAGAGCCAGAGACTGAGCCAGAAATTTCAGAAACAGAAGAGCCAGAAACTGAGCCAGAAATCTCAGAAGAAGAACCAGAGACTGAGCCAGAAACCTCAGAAACAGAAGACCTAGAACAAGAATCTCTAACCGCTGAATCTACGGAATCTCAGGCTGAGAACCTGCGCGACTTTTTGCAGCGTCTGCGCGATGCACAAGCTCAGACCGCAGCTGACTCAGCTGCTGCTGAAAATGGTGTTGCTAGAGACGGCAATGGATTGGCCACTGCCCCTTCCAACGGCAGCGGTGGCACCGGCAGTGGTAGCGGCATCGGTAGCGGTAGTGGCACCGGCAGCGGTAGCGGCACCGGCAGCGGTAGTAGCTCTGGCAGTGGTAGCGGTAGCGGCACTGGCAGCGGTAGTGGTAGCGGCTCCGGCAGCGGTAGTGGTAGCGGCTCCGGACAAGGTTCTCGCACTGTAGCCTGTCAAAACTGCGTGCGTCCCGACTATCCTCAAAGCGCTCTGGATGCCGGTGCTGAAGGCCAACCCATGGTCAGCGTCGATATCAATCCCGACGGCAGCGTTCGCAGTGTCACCCTAACTCGCTCCAGTGGCAACCCGGCAATCGATCAAGCCGCCATTCAGGCTGCCCGTAACTCACAATTTCAGCCCGTTAGCGGCGGAGCCAGTGTTCCCATCGAGTATGACCTGACCATTGAAGGGTCGCGTCGCAACCGCGATGCCCGTCGTCGGGGCGATCGCCAAGCGGTAGAGCTACCGCCAGAGGCCAACCCTACCCCCGAGACAGCAACAAACGAGCCCAGCCCCGTACCAACGCCCACGCCGACGCCACCTGTTGAGGCTGATGAGCCAGCCGCGGCTCCAACTCCACCAGCGGCGTCAGAACCAGAGCCCGCGGAGTCAGCACCCGTAGAGGCAGAGCCCGCAGAGCCAGAACCTGTAGAGCCGAAACCCGCAGAGGCAGCAGAGCCCGCACCCGCAGAGCCAGAGCCCGCACCAGCGAGCCCGCCGCCGGTGCAAGCGCCTACCCCTAGTCCACCCGCGCCTAGCGCTCCCCCACCGCCAGCTCCTGCGGCCCCGGCGGCTCCGCCACCCGCGCCAGTTGCACCACCCTCACCGCCCCCGGCTAGTCCTCCGCCAGCAGCGGAGCCGGCTCCGTCAGCTGCACCAACTGGGGAGTAGATGCAGCGCAAGGTTGAATTTGTATTCTGAAGCCAAGTCTCGTTTGTCTTGGTGCGTCCCGCGTCGGCAACCGACGCGGGACGCACTGCTTTTGGCATGAAGCAAAAGCGGCGTTGCTGAATGAGGGATGAACCGGCAAAGCCTTCAGACTCTGCATGGCCCCTTAAATCACCCAATTCTGGGGATTTTGAGACTCTATCTCCCTCAAGACTGGGGGCTGGGGGGCAAACCATACCTGCGTTAAGCAATGCAGCATGAAGCAAAAGCTTTATGCTGCTGCGCTCTGGTGTCTAGCCAGGGCTTTCTATATAGCAGCGATCGGGTGCCCAATTTAGCGCGATCGCCCATTCGCTCCATTTTGCTCTGGTTTAACCCCGGTCGGTATTCTCTGGGCCTTCCCCTCCATGGGACAACTCAGGGCTGCGACCAGCCGTAAATATGGCAGCAATATTAATTGAGGCTATAGATAGATCACCTTAAATAAGCCAAACCTATCAATTGAATTAAAAATTGCATTGCAAACTTGCGCCTCAAGGTGATCCACTGGCTCAAAAATGCCTATAGACTTACTTTCATGCAAAACAAATGTGCAATTGATTTAAGTCAATGCACGTTTTAGATGTTCTCTTTGGTCGAAGCCCTAGGCTTCTTGGGGCGTAAGCCTCGTGGTCCATTCTGCTCACCCACAGCTGTTCAACTAATCCACAGTCATTTAGCTACCGGCGCTCCCCCTGCGGAGATTGCTCAAAGGAGGTCCTATGTCCGATTATTCGCGTCGCAAGTTTCTGGTTACCGCTGGTGTATCGGCGGCTAGTTCGCTGCTACTCAAAGGCTGTTTGGGCAATCCCCCATCGGCTACGGTTGCCGTCACGCAAGTAGCTGCCGCTGCCCCTTTGTCCGCCGCTGACACGCCCGAGACCCCTAAGGTCAAGCTGGGCTACATTCCCATCGTGGAGTCGGCAGCGATCATCATTGCCCAGACAAAGGGCTTCTTTGCCAAGTACGGCATGACTGAGGTAGAAGTTGCCAAGCAGGCTAACTGGGCCTCGGCGCGCGACAACGTCACCATTGGCTCTGCCGGGGGCGGCATCGATGGAGGTCAGTGGCAAATGCCCATGCCTCACCTAATCAGCGAAGGCATTCTTACCAACGGCCGAAAGGTTCCTATGTATGTGCTGGCCCAGCTCAATACTCAGGGCAATGGCATTGCCATTGCTAACACCCATGCCGGCAAAGGCTTTGGGTTAGATATCTCAAGTGCCGCTGACTACATCAAAGGGTTTCCCAGCACCCAGGGCCGCAAGTTTAAAGCGGCTCACACCTTCCCCAACGTGAATCAAGACTTTTGGATTCGCTATTGGTTTGCTGCGGGTGGTGTTGACCCCGACACCGATATCGATCTGCTGGCGGTGCCCCCAGCCGAAACTGTGCAGGGCATGCGCAACGGCACCATGGACGCCTTTAGCACCGGCGACCCCTGGCC
The DNA here is from genome assembly GCF_039962255.1 of Leptolyngbya subtilissima AS-A7. Classification (NCBI taxonomy): domain Bacteria; kingdom Bacillati; phylum Cyanobacteriota; class Cyanophyceae; order Leptolyngbyales; family Leptolyngbyaceae; genus Leptolyngbya; species Leptolyngbya subtilissima. Next base: position 14,071 of record NZ_JAMPKY010000004.1, read on the forward strand.
ATACCGCATCGTGGCCGACGACGTTGGCTTCATGGCGGGTCTGACCCACGAAATGTGGGCCTTTCATCCAGAAGAATACCTGGCGTTGCGAGCTGACTGGGTCGATGCAAATCCTAAAGCCACCAAGGCTTTGCTAAAAGGGTTGATGGAGGCCCAGCAGTGGTGCGACAACCCTGACAATCGAGCCGAGCTGGTGCAAATTACCTCTGGTCGCAATTACTTCAACATTCCCCCCGAGATTCTCACGCCGCCTTACAAAGGCCAATACACCATGGGCGACGGCAAAGCCGATGTTAACGACATCAACGCTGGCCCCCTCTACTGGAAAGACCCCAAAGGCAACGTGTCTTACCCCTATAAGAGCCACGACCTGTGGTTTTTAACCGAGAGCATGCGTTGGGGTTTCCACAAGGACCAGCTCACCGACTTTGACACTGTGCGGCGCATTGTCGACTCCGTCAACCGCGAAGATCTCTGGCGTGAAGCCGCTACCGAAGCAGGATTTACCGCCGACATTCCCGCCGATACGTCTCGCGGCGTTGAAACCTTCTTTGACGGCATCAAGTTTGACCCGACTAACCCTGAGGCATATCTCAACAGTCTTCAGATTAAGCGGGTCTAGGCGGAGAAAGGGTGGATGAGTGGGGGAGTGGATGAGTAGGCGAGGTAGTTACGCCCATCTACACATCCACCCATCTACCCCTAACTCCAAACAGCACTGGTTCAGAGAGAGATGACCAAAGGCAAGAGCATGGGGTCCACCGTCCACAGCAGCCCCATTCCCCCTTGCCTCGGTGCCTGAACCAGCCTACCTCGGTCGGTCTCCCCAAAGAAAGGCCGGGGTGGGTTTCCTCCTCAAAGCGTTTGTGATTTTTTCCTTCTAACTTAGGTACGGCAACTATGGTTACTCACTCTCCAGTTCGCAAGCAGGCACGCCCTAACCCTTTTCTAGGCTCGGTTCAGGAGTTTTGGCAAAAGCGAGGCCCTGACCTGATTCCCCCCATCATTGGTATTGCGGTGTTTTTGACGGTGTGGCAACTGGTGTCGTGGTCGGGAGCCACCCGACTGCCCGGGCCGCTAAGTTTGTGGACCGATACGCGCACCCGCGAGCTATTGCTATATCCATTCTTTGATTTGGGTGGCTTGAATAAGGGGCTGTTTTGGCAAACTCTGGCTAGCCTAGGCCGGGTTGCCCAGGGCTACAGCGCTGCCGCTGTCGTTGGCATTGGAGTCGGGGTTTTAGTGGGAACTAGCCCCTGGTTAAATAAAGCCACTTACCCCATTTTTCAGTTTTTGCGGATGGTGGCACCCCTAGCCTGGGTTCCGATCGCCCTGGTGGCGCTGCAACAAAACCAGCCCGCTGCCATCTTCGTAATTTTCATCACTTCTGTGTGGCCGATTTTGATCAACACCATTGAGGGTGTGCGTCAGATTCCAGAAGACTACGACAACGTGGCTAAGGTGCTGCAACTGTCTCGCAAAGACTATTACTTGAACATTCTGTTTCCGTCGGCACTGCCCTACATCTTTACCGGACTGCGGATTGCGATTGGTTTGGCCTGGCTAGCGATTATTGCAGCAGAGATTGTGATGTCGGGGATTGTGGGCATCGGTTTCTTTATCTGGGATGCCTACCAGCAGAATTACATCAGCGAGATTATCTTGGCGGTGTTTTACATTGGCTTTGTCGGTCTGCTGCTCGATCGCGCGATCGCTTTTTTGCAGACGAAGATTGCCCCGGCTCGGAAGTAGGAACTTTGAGGGGAGACCTGCCCGGCATAGGTTTGCCCTCTCCCCCGACCCCTCTCCCAGGGAGGAGAGGGGAGCCGGAATCCAGAACTGTAGGTTGGGTGGAGCGCCAGCGGAACCCGACGGGTTGGAAATCTATAACGCTTGACATTTTCGTTGGTGGGCAGTGCCCACCCCACGGCATTACTTAACAACGATCGCGAGGATAGAACTATGAGCTTATTGGTGGCAGTGGATCAGGTGGATAAGGTCTTTAACCTATCCGACGGCGGCGAGTACATCGCCCTCAAGGGCATTGACCTAACAATTAAAACGGGCGAATTTGTTTCATTTATTGGCCACTCGGGCTGTGGCAAATCGACCCTTTTAAACATGATCGCGGGGCTATCGCTGCCCAGTTCTGGAGTACTCACCTTGGAGGGTAAGAAAATTACCGAACCTGGCCCCGATCGCATGGTGGTATTCCAAAACTATTCGCTCTTGCCCTGGCGATCGGTGCGCGAAAACATTGCTCTGGCGGTAAATTCGGTCTATGGCGACAAGTCCAAGGCTGATCGCCGGGCCATTGTTGAAGAGCACATCAACCTGGTGGGTTTGCAGCACGCCGCCGACAAATGGCCTGACCAGCTCTCGGGGGGCATGAAACAACGGGTTGCGATCGCCCGCGCCTTGGCCATTCGCCCCAAGCTGCTGCTGCTGGATGAACCCTTTGGGGCGCTGGATGCGCTAACTCGAGGCAATCTGCAGACTCAGCTGATGCGCATCTGCGACGAGAATAAAGTCACTGCCGTGATGGTTACCCACGATGTAGATGAGGCGGTGCTGCTGAGCGATCGCATCGTCATGCTCACTAACGGCCCCGGAGCCGAAATTGGCAACATTTTAGAGGTCGATATTCCTCGCCCCCGCCAGCGCATGGAAGTGGTGGAGCACCCTAGCTACTACAGCCTGCGCAGCGAAATTATCTACTTCCTCAACCAGCAAAAGCGGATTAAGAAGCTGCGAGCCAGAAAAACTACGGCGGTGGCTCGTCACGGTTTGGAGAAGGTAAATCTGGATATTGGCTTTGTGCCACTGACCGCTTGTGCCCCGGTGGCGATCGCCAAGGAAAAAGGCTTCTTTGCTAAGCACGGCCTGGAGGAAGTTAACCTAACCCGCGAAACCAGCTGGCGCGGCATTGTGGACGGCATCGCTGGCGGCTACCTAGATGCTGCTCAAATGCCCTCCGGTATGCCCCTGTGGTTTTCCCTAGGTGGCCACAAAAATACCCCGCTGCCCGTGATCAGCGCGCTGACCATGACCCGCAACGGCAACGCCATCACCCTATCTCGCCGTTTCTATGACCAGGGCGTCCACAGCCTGGATGCCTTTCGCGATATGCTGCACCGCACCCCCGAAACCCAGCACCGCATGGGTATGGTGCACCCGTCGTCGATGCACAATCTGCTACTGCGCTACTGGCTAGCGGCGGGCGGCATCGACCCCGATCGCGACCTGGCTCTGCAAACCATTCCCCCCGCCCAGATGGTGGTGGATCTGAAGAACAATGCGATCGACGGCTTCTGCGTCGGTGAACCCTGGAACCTGCGCGCCGCCATGGACGAGGTAGGCTTTACCATCGCCACCGATCGCGAAATTTACGACGGCCACCCCGGCAAAGTGCTCGGCGTGCGCGAAGACTGGGCCGCCGCCTACCCCAACACCCACATTGCCCTTACCAAGGCCCTGCTCGACGCCTGCCGCTACTGCGCCGACCCCGAAAACGAGCTAGAGATTCGCCAGATTCTCTCCCAGCGCGCCTACTTAGGCACCCCCATCGACTACATCCAGCTGGGTGACCCCAACACCAAAGTCTGCGAGCTGCAAAAGCCCATGCGCGAGTACGCCCACCACCTGTTCTTTGGCGACGGCGCCAACCGCCCCAGCCGCACTGAACACCTCTGGCACATGACCCAACTCGCCCGCTGGGGTGATGTGCCCTTCCCCCGCAACTGGCTAGAGATTCTCGAACGCATTGTGCGAGTCGATGTCTATAGCACCGCCGCCCGCGAACTGGGCCTGCTCGACGCCAAATTCACTCGCGGCAGCATTCACCTGTTCGACGGCACCGACTTCGACGCTCAAGATCCCATTGGATATTTGAACAGCCTCGCTATCAAGCGCGACATCACCATTGCTGAGGTGGTGCTGGATGGACGGATGGCAGCCTTGGCTGCGTAAGGGGTGGGGAGTGGGGGTAGGGGTGGATGGGTAGGGGGTGGATGGGTGACGCTTGCTTCTTCATTCATCTAGTCAGGGTTTGGAGCCTTCCGTCCAATTCAGGTTTGGAACCCCACAGTTTGATTCCTTTGACACCTCCATCGGCAGAACAGGCGTTTAAACCGATGACCAGCAAATCCTTTCCGTGAGGTCAAGGACGGCGGAACGTCCTTGTCGATGGGGGTCTGGGGCCTGCGAAATGGCCCCAGCGGCAACCTTGGCTTTTCCACCCCACTTTCGTCAGCCCAACATCCTACGCCCTAGGCGATCGCTTTCTCGGCAACCACATCTCAACGTTTAGAACATTCCATCTTTAAGGAGTAAAACCATGCAACCTACCCCTCTCAAACTCAAGTCTCGTCGCCCCGCACGTTCCGAACAGGCCGGCTATACCCAACCCTCTTCCGACCAAGGCTTTCTGGTCTTTGATCAAGTCTCCAAAAGCTTCCCCACTGCCAAGGGCCGATTCCCAGTACTAGAAAACGTCAACCTGAGCATTCAACAGGGCGAATTCGTCTGCTTCATTGGCCACTCCGGCTGCGGCAAATCGACCCTGCTCAGCCTAGTCTCAGGGTTCCAGCAAGCTACCCAAGGCTCCGTCACCCTCAACGGGCAACCCATCCTCAAACCCGGCCCCGATCGCATGGTCGTCTTCCAAAACTACGCCCTGCTTCCCTGGCGCACCGTGTTTGAGAACGTCTACCTAGCGGTGAAATCGGTATGGCCCAATAAGCCCGAGGCCCAAAAGCGGGCGATCGTGCGTGACCACTTGGCCATGGTGGGACTTACTGAAGCCGCCGACAAGCGCCCCGATCAGATCTCCGGCGGCATGCGCCAGCGGGTTTCCATCGCCCGCGCCCTATCCATTCGCCCCGAAGTGCTGATTCTCGACGAACCCTTTGGCGCGCTTGATGCCATCACCAAAGAAGAACTCCAGGAAGAACTGCTCAAAATCTGGAACGACCACCGCTGCACAGTCTTGATGATTACCCACGATATCGACGAGGCATTATTCCTAGCCGATCGCCTAGTGATGATGACCAACGGCCCCGCTGCCGGTATCGGCGAGGTGATGAATATTCCCTTCGAGCGGCCCCGCGATCGGGACCAGATTATGGAAGACCCGCAGTATTACCAGCTGCGCAACCACGCTCTCGACTTTCTCTACAACCGCTTTGCCCACGACGAAGGGTAGCAACCGCTAAATTCCAAGGTTCTAGCCAAGTTTACTGGCCGACTTGTAGAGCCAGAACTAGAACCTTGGAATCTCTGCACTACGGATTACGCTAAGAGCAGATTTTAACTATGGTCACCCCTCAGTTATGAAGTGGTGATTATTACGCCTGCTCCCAAATTTGCCGAATTTCACCGGGAAGGATCGAAACAATTTCCTGGTTTCGTTCAGCAGGCAAAATTTCTTTCATAGCTGAGAACACGGCTGCTGTTACCTCCTCAGGAGCAACCCCGGAGGGCAATGCACCTTCTTGTTGCAGACGCAGCATAAACGTCCCTGGCTTGATGTGTAAATTTTGTGCAGGGCTAATGCGGCTGAAGAAAGCGACCATGACGTTGGGATCTTTCCAAAGATCAAGCACTTCTTGCTCAGATTCAGATGCGCCTGCTTTGAGGTCTTCTTCGATCTGGTCGCTGGTTTTGTTCAACATCATATCCCGCAAAATTCGGAATACTATGTTTGTGGCCCGCTCAGCATCGTTAGCGGTTTTCAAACTACTCCGCTCTATCACTTTGTCGAGAAAAGACTGTTGCTGGGTTTGACTTGCCATAATTTCTCACTACAACTTTTGCAAAAAAAACGAATTGAACTCAGTCAATTCATTGGGATTCCACTACATGTTGCGAAGTGTGAAGATGAATTCCATCCGTCTTTCGACGGAGCCATCTGGCAGAGGTGCTGAGCCAAGTACTCATTAATATTTTCGAATTAGGGTTGAGTTGTTGGTTAGCTTGCTGGGCCTAGTGATTGAGATAGTTAACTATTCGAGGTTCAAGCTGCCGAAACTGTAAGATATTTACTTTTAAACTTTGCGTATTTTGGCAATTTTAGGCAGTCTACGCCAAGTTTCATCTAATATGGCTTTGCTTCAGGCTGCGATCGCCCTATCGCCCGAATTCGTTGAGATCAACCTATATGGTGGACTTGGCAATTTGCCCCATTTCAACCATGACCTTGAGTGAGTGGAACCGCCAGCAGTGACTGGTTTACCAGCCCAAGTGAAATGAGCGGATGGCATCATAATTTCTGGCCCAGAATATGCCCATGAGCGCCTCACTGCCGATGCTAGGGAGGAGCGGGCTTGACTAAATATTTAGGCGACTCAACATAGCCCTGCCGGTAATAAAACCGATGAGTCTGCGCGCGGCGGTTGTGACAGTGCACTTCAATACGATTGCACCCCCGCGCCCAAGCCAGCTTGCTGGCCTCTGTTTCCAGCGCCGCCCCCACTCCCTGCCCCCGTGCCGCCGGGTCAACACAAAAGTAGCTGATGCGGCAAAAGTCTCCCGGCAACGCCAGCTGCGGAATAAAGTGCAGCGAAATGAGACCAACAACGGCGTCCTGTTCTACGGCGACCAGAACCGCGGCATCGGCATGGGTGAGCTGCCGCTGGAGACTGTGAACGACAAAGTCGGGGGTGACGGGGTAGTCGAGGGCAGTAAGCAGGGCCGCGATCGCCACACTGTCTCTCACCTCGCCGGGTCTAATCTGCATAGGCGATCGAGTTCAGCGCAACGCAAGGATTTACTTTAAAGGCCACCACGAAACCTTATCGCGGGTGGCTCCGTACACTTCCTTGAGCCCCTCGGGGTCAACCACCTGCACTTGGTCATTGGCCGACTCAGCGGTTTTGCTGGTTTTGATGTAGCCCGCCTTCGTTAGCCCCTTTAAGACCTGCTCAACGGTACGGTGGTTGAGCTGGCAGGCGCGGGCAATGAGGTCGATGGGCAGGTCAAAGCAGTAGCTAGTGCTGCTGCCCTGGCTCGGCTGACTGCCCAGACTGCGCTCTTGATAGATCAGCGCCCGCAGCAGCGCCGCCACAGCTTGGGGAGGGTAGGTGCTGCAGTTGAGCAGGTGATACTGAAACTTCTCGCGCAGCTCAAATAGGAGAGAGTAGCGATCGCGAAAGATTTCGTGCTGGTCGTATAGCGATTGCACCACCGCTACCGGCACCTTGATCACGTCGGTAGTTTTGTAGGCTTCCACCAAACTGGGAAACGCCCGCACCACCGGCCCAAACCCCACGGGCAAATTGCGCATGCCAAAACAGGCGCCGGGGTAGGTCATGGCCATGACCCGGTCGAGGGGAGTGCTGCGCATGATCACTGGGCCGCCCTCGACCACCACGTAGAGGTGCTCTAACCAGGTCTGCGGACGAAAGGCCGTATACACCGGCCGATTGGAGTACAGCTTTTCTACGACCAAGACACTGGAGTCTAACCCGTTGAGCAGGTCTTTGGCCTCTAGGCCCTGAAACAAAAAACTTTTCGTGGTCAAGGTTTCGACGGCATCAGTCGCCGCAACCTGGCCTTTTTGCCTTGCCATACTGCACTACAGGTTCGTTACCCCGCCATTGTCCCTCGAAAACTACGCTTGCTCAAGAATTCTTGACCGCAATCTCGATTGACCTGTATTTGAATTGGAGAATTGAACCGAGTGGGCAGCTAAGCTGACAGTGAGTGGTAGGGCAGCGAGCGATCGCCCAAGGCCATCGAGCCGCCCCCAAATAAACTTATTAAGACAAACTTAGTAGCCGTCGTCGGTTTCAGTGTTGAACCACAGATCGGCTTCTAGCTCCACCAAGTCGAGCAGGGCCTCGTGAACGGTGCCGGCCTGGCCCTCAATAGCCAGATCAAACCAGCCATCTTCTTGGCCGTTGGCTCCCAGCAACGCGCCTAGAATATTCACCTTGAGCCCATAGCGGTTAATCAGGTTTGAGATTACCGGGTCGGGGTGGCGCGCCTTGGGAATGCGGACTTTTACTTCAGTATGAATCAGGCTTTCAGGGTCTTTCAGGTGCAGAGCCTCAAGACCGTAGTCGGGAGAAACGGATGACATTAGGAACCTCCTAGGACATGAGCTGCGGGGTTTGCGATCGGGCCTGCAGTCTGACCAACCCAAAACCCAAAACCGTAAACTTTAGACCGGATTAGTGCCCTCGATGCTGAATACCAGCCGTGCGCTCTAGCAAATACTTCACTACCAGAGTGACCACAGCCAAACAGGCCAGCAGCAGGGCAGCGGTGTAGGCTGCCTGGCTGTTGTACTGAATGTGGGCCTCTTCAATGAAGAGGGGCAGGGTTTGGGTTTTGCCGACAATGTTGCCCGAGACCACGGTCACCGCCCCAAACTCACCCATGGCCCGCGCGTTAGTCAAAATTAGGCCGTAGAGCAAACTCCACTTAATCGACGGCAGTGTGACCCGCCAGAAGGTTTGCCACTGGTTCGCTCCCAGGGTGGCGGCGGCCTCTTCTTGCTGGGTGCCCGCTTCTTCGAGGGCGGGCAGCACCTCGCGGGCAATAAAGGGCATGGTGATAAAGATACTGGCCATGACGATGCCCGGCAGGGCAAAGATAATCTTGATGCCGTTGGCCTCAAGCAGCGGCCCAAACCAGCCCCGGTTGCCAAACAGCAGCACCAGCATGAGACCCGCAACCACCGGCGAAATCGAGAAGGGCAGGTCGATAATGCTGATCAGGAGCGATCGCCCCGGGAAATTTTTGTTGGCCAACGACAGCGCTGCACAGATCCCAAACACTGTGTTCAGCGGCACCGTAATTGCTGCCGTAATCAACGTCAGCTTGACCGCATTTAAAAAGAACTTGTTGGTAAACGTGTCGAGCAACCCGGGCAGACCCGCCTTTAATGCTTGAACAAACACGTTGAGGGTCGGCACCAGCAAAATTAGCCCCAGGAAGCCAAAGACAAAGGCCACCAGCAGCCACTTGCCCCACTGAAACGTCGTCCCCTGAGATTTAGGCCCAGCGGCAGCAATGGGTTGCTTTAAAGATGAATCAGCCATAGAAGCGCCTCCCGCGGGCCTGAATAAGGTTGATCACCAGCAGTGCCGACAGCGAAATCAGCAGCAGCACCGTACCAATTACCGTTGCGCCGGCGTAGTCAAACTGTTCCAAACGCTGAATAATCAGCACTGGTGCGATTAAGTCTTGAAAGGGAATATTGCCCGCAATAATCACTACTGAGCCGTATTCGCCCACCGCCCGCGAAAATCCCATGGCCACGCCCGTGAGAATGGCCGGCATCAGCGGCGGCAAAATTACCCGCCAAAAGGTCTGCCACCGAGAAGCCCCCATGGACCAGGCCGCCTCTTCCATTTCCGGCTCCAGGTCTTGCAGTACCGGCTGCACCGTCCGTACCGAAAAGGGCAGCGCGATAAAGATCATCGCCACCAGCACCCCCAGACGGGTAAACGACACTCGAATGCCAAAGGGCTCTAGAAAGCCGCCAATCCAGCCGTTGGTGCTGTAGATAGTCGATAGGGTTAAACCGGCCACCGCCGTAGGCAGAGCAAAGGGCAGATCGATGATGGCATCTAAAAACCGCTTCCCCGGAAACTCATAGCGCACCAGCACCCAGGCAATAATTAGCCCAGCAAAGCCGTTGATAATGCTGGCCACCAGCGCCGTAAAAAAGGTGACGTTGTAGGTCGAGATCGCCACCGGATCGGTAGCAATGCGCCAAATCTCTGCCGGGTTTAGGGTCAGCGCCTTGAGCACAAGCGCCGCCATCGGCAAAAACAAAAACAGGGTGAGATAGAACCAGGTAACCCGCCAAGTCCAGGGAGCGTGGAGAATCTGGTGCCAAAGACCTGGGGATGAAGACGGTGGGGATGAAGTCATAGGTGCAGAGAAAGCATGTCGATTAGTCAGTTCTGAGCGACCGTTACCTCAGCCCGATGCGATCGCGTCAGGCTGAGGTAACCGTCATCTACCTACTTGCCAACTTTGGATTGAACCTGGTCAAAGATCGCCCCGTCGGCAAAGAACTTTTTGTCAATCTCTTCCCAGCCGCCTAGGTCGGCCACCGTAAAGAGAGTTTCGATTTTAGGAAACTGATCGGCAAACTGCTCACCCACCTCGGGGTCAGAGGGGCGGAAGCCCACTTTGGCGAATTCCTCTTGAGCCTCTGGGGTAAACAAAAACTCCACAAAGGCTTCAGCGACCTCGCGGGTGCCGTGCTTATCCACGTTGGCATCGACGACGGCAACGGGGTTGTCAATGGAAATATTTACCTCGGGAACCACAAAAGGCAGCTCCTCGCCATTTTGGGCGGCCAGCAGCACCTCGTTTTCGTAGTTAATTAGCACATCGCCCTGGCCCCGGTTGAAAAACACGTCGGTAGATTCTCGCGCATCCTTGGGCAGCACCGGCACGTTTTGATAGACCTTGGTGACGAAGTCTAGGGCGGCGGCATCATCGTTACCGGTCTGGGTCTGAAAACCCCAGGCCGCTAAAAAGTTCCACTTGGCACCGCCAGAGGTTTTGGGGTTGGCGGTCACCACCTGCACATCGTCGCGGGCTAGATCTTCCCAGCCCTGAATATTTTTGGGGTTGCCCTCGCGGGTGACCAGCGCTGCTACCGAGGAATGCACAATGGCGCTATTGGGAGTTTCGCCTTCCCAACCGGGCTCAATCAGGCCACCCTCTTCAATTTTCTTGGTGTCCCCAGCCAGGGCTAGGGCGACGACATCAGCTTCTAGCCCGTCGAGCACGGCTCGAGTTTGAGAGCCTGAGCCACCGTAGCTCTGGTTAAAGGTGACTTCCTGACCAGTTTCTTCCTTCCACTGCTCCACAAACTTAGGAATGATTTGCTCGTAGGCCGCCTGGGTCACAGCGTAGGAGACCAGGGTCAGCTCTACGGGACCAGCGGCAGCGGTGGTCGCTTCGCCGCCATTGCTGGCCTCGGGGGTCGATGAGGTGCTACCGCAGGCGGCTAGGGTGCCCGCCAGCCCCAGGCCAGCCGCAAATAAAATTGCCGACCGCCGCGAAATATAACGTTGAGGTGATGTCATGGGTAGCTCTCCAAAGAATCTCCGGTATCTCGATAGGGTTTTCGAGGATTACGTTTATGGACTGTATCACAAAATTTTGGACTTCGATCCAAAATGAAGTTGAAGCCATTTGCACATTTTTTTAAAGCTAGATCGATCTAGTTTTGGGATGAGTTGCAATTTTATTGTGGGTGGGGTAGCGTAGGGTCACACTGCGGCTTGGTCAGTAGGCGATCGCCCCTAGGGCACTGAGGCACGCCCTGCCCTGCCGCCTAGATTTGGGTTTACGTTGATAGCAAAAGCGGCACCGCTTCCCTCAGCCTTGGTGCCGCCTCGTTAGCTGAAGCACACTGTCGATTTTGGGGAACACCCGTGGGAATTAGAGTAGATAACGTTTCAAAACAGTTTGGGGATTTTCAAGCCCTAGAGCCCATCACTCTAGATATCAAGAGTGGTTCTTTGGTGGCCCTGCTGGGACCTTCAGGCTCGGGTAAGTCGACCCTGCTGCGGGTGATTGCCGGTTTAGAGCAGGCCGACACCGGCAGAATCTACATCTCGGCCCAAGACGCCACCCACAAAACGGTGCAAGATCGCCAGGTGGGTTTTGTGTTTCAACACTACGCCCTGTTTAAACACCTCACCGTGCGCAAAAACGTGGCCTTTGCCCTAGAGCTGCAAAAGTGGCCCCAGGATCGCATTAAGAATCGGGTCGATACCCTGCTCGACCTGGTGCAGCTGGATGGATTGGGCGATCGCTACCCCTCCCAGCTTTCTGGTGGTCAGCGGCAGCGGGTGGCTCTGGCGCGGGCCCTCGCCGTTGAACCCCAGGTGCTGCTGCTCGACGAGCCCTTCGGTGCCCTCGACGCTAAGGTGCGCAAAGATCTGCGCGACTGGCTGCGCCGCCTTCACAACGATGTGCATGTCACCACCGTCTTCGTCACCCACGACCAGGAAGAAGCGATGGAAATCGCCGACGAAATCGTGGTGATGAGCCAGGGTCGAGTCGAGCAGGTGGGCTCCCCCGCTGAGATTTACGAAAACCCGGCCACTCCCTTTGTGATGAGCTTTATCGGTGCGGTTAACGTGCTCTCCCCCGACAACACCTGGAAGTCGCTCCACCGCGACGCCCCCACCCACGGGGAGGTGTTTCTACGCCCCCACGATATTGAGATCTTCACCGAGCATCACGACGGCAGTGTTGCCGCCACGATCAACCACATCATTCACCTGGGCTGGACGATTCGCATTGAGCTGACCCTCGATAACGGCCATCCCATTACTGCCCACATCAACCGTGAGCAGTATCGCGACCTGGGCGTTGAGACAGGGCAAACGGTTTACCTACGAGCCAAGCTGATTCGTAGCTTTGCCCCTGCACCGGGCTATGCGCCGTCGGTGGCCTAACCGACTCGCTTGCAGCCTAGCGCCTTGATCCCTTGGTTTGCGCTCAGCTGGTTCAGCCCAGCGGTGTGCTATTCAAGGGGCTTCAATATAGTGTCATAGTAGTTTTGGCCCCAAGCCGGGGGCCAAGACGTAAGCAGGTAGGCGGGCAATGGGAGCAGGTATAGAACTGGGGCTGGCGGTCAACGGGTTGGCGCAGCTAGCGTCACCGGGGCCAATTATCTTTCAGCTGGGGCCCTTGGCCATTCGTTGGTACGGGCTGCTGATTGCGATCGCCCTGGCGATCGGCATTACCCTGGCGCAACGGCTGGCCCAGCGGCGCGGGCTTGACCCCGAGGCGGTTGCCGACCTGTCGATCTGGCTGGTGCTGGGGGCTTTGCCTGCCGCCCGTCTCTACTACGTCGCCTTTGAGTGGGATCGCTACGCCGATGACCCGCTGAGTGCCTTCGCCATTTGGCAGGGGGGCATTGCCATCCACGGGGCGATCTTGGGCGGTATGCTGGCGGCGCTGTTGTTTGCCCGTCTCAATCGACTGTCGTTTTGGGCCCTAGCGGATGTGGTGGCTCCGGCTTTGGTGCTGGGCCAAGCCATTGGTCGCTGGGGCAATTTCTTCAACTCTGAGGCCTTTGGCGGCCCGACCAATCTGCCCTGGCGGGTTTATATTCCCCCCGCCCAGCGCCCCCCCGGGCTGGAAACCGTGGAGTATTATCACCCCACCTTTCTCTACGAATCGCTGTGGAATTTGGGGGTGTTTGCCCTGGTGCTGTGGCTGTTTTTCTGGGGTCTGCGCCATCCCGAACGGCTGAAGACGGGCACGCTCTTTTTGGTCTACTTCGCCACCTACAGCTTAGGCCGCCTGTGGATCGAGGGCCTGCGTCTCGATAGCCTAATGCTGGGGCCGCTGCGAATGGCCCAGGTGGTGAGCCTCACCGGTATAGCGCTAGGAGTAGCTGGGCTGCTGTGGCTGTACATGGGGCGGCGATCGCTGCCGGATGTGGCCAAAGGTAGCTAAATCTCAATCGAGAGCGCACGTAGGTAAAGGCTCCTGACTGCCACCGTGCGCGTTCTAATTTGCTGCCTATTGCCCAACCAAAAAACGCTCTGGAAATCACAACGAGATTTCCAGAGCGCAGCAAGGGGAGTGACGATTGACAGGGGTTGGGGGACTATTGCGGTGGGGAACTGCCTTCGGAACCGCAGTTGCCGGGGCCGCCGCCTCTTCCCATGTTGCTGCGCAGGGCTTCCTGGAGATCGGTTTCGTTAACGCCCAGTTCGGCGGCAGCGGCGGCCAGATCAGGGCGCGGCGGTGGCTCAGCGGGTAGGCCCAAGGCTTCTTTCAAGGCGGCTTCACTGACGCCTAGCTGTATGGCGGCGGTGGCTAGCCTTTGGCCGCGATCGCCGTCTCTGCCGCTGCGCAGGGCTTCCTGTAGCTCAGTTTCACTGACACCTAACTCAGTCGCGGCGGCGGCCAAGTCAGGGCGCGGTGGCGGTTCAGAAGGCAGACCCAGGGCGGCTTTGAGGGCGGCTTCGCTAACGCCTAGATCTGCCGCAGCGTTGGCCAGCCCTTCACCGTGACCTCGCCCTCGGCCCTCGGGCCGCTGAGCGGGCTCAGTTGGAGTGGCTTCGGGCTGCGGGGGTTGACCCTGGGTGGTTTGGCTAAAGGCGGCCAAACCTAGACCACCAACCAGGGCAGCCGCCAGGCCAGCAGTCAGCAGTGAACGATGAATTACCATGAACGATTTGCTCCGGGTGATTAGGTTGACGATTCCTATTAAGCCTGGGCACTATGGCAAAACCATGGCCGCCAAATTACAGCTTTGTCATTTTTGCGGCCTGCTGGCGGTGCTAGGCTGTGAGCGCCTATGAACGTTTTATTAGTCGAAGACGAGGCCAAAATTGCCAGTTTTGTGGCCCAGGGGCTGCAAGAACAGGGCTTTGTGGTGGACACCTGCCCCAACGGCACTGAGGGCTATGCCCTGGCCACCGATCGCACCTACGATGTGGTGCTGCTCGACATCATGGTGCCGGGGATGGACGGGCTGGCCATTCTCAAGGCGTTGCGGGGGGCAGGCTATGCCGTGCCGGTAATTTTAATTACCGCCCGCAACGAGCTAGACGATCGCTTGGCTGGGCTAAATCTTGGGGCCGACGACTACATCGCTAAGCCCTTTTATGTCGAAGAACTGGTAGCTCGCATCCATGCGGTAGTGCGGCGCAGCAGCGGCGAGCGGCAGAATTTTTTGGCCGCTGGCCCCCTGCGCCTCGATCGCATTACCCGCGAGGTCACCTGCGGCGGGCACCAGGTCGAGCTGACGGCGCGAGAGTTTAATCTGCTGGAATATTTGATGCGATCGCCCGGTCGAGTGCTGACCCGCACCCAAATTTTGGAGCATGTCTGGGGCTACGACTTTAACCCCAGCACCAACGTCGTCGATGTGGCCATTCAGCGACTGCGCAAAAAGCTCGATCCCCTAGACGCGGCTCAGTGGATCGAGAGCGTGCGGGGAGTGGGCTACCGCTTTCGCCCCCCCGAAGAGAGCGCTCGAGGGGAACGCCCGTGACGCGATCGCCGCTGCCCCGATTTTCCCTGCGGCTGCGGCTGGCGCTGTGGTCTGCCGCCCTGGCCGGAGGGGCACTGCTGGGGTTTGCCCTGCTGTCGAGCTGGCTGATCTACCAGGCCAAGCTCGATCGCCTCGACGCCCGGTTAGAACGCACCGTTCCCCTGGGTCGCCCCGGCGATAGCGGCAATTTTCCCCCCGGTAATCGCAATGGCTTTCCCACCAACCCAGAACCGGATTTGGCCCAAGACCTGGGCCTGCCCGCCGATGCCGAGGTGGGGTTTTTGCTGGTGGGCCGCACAGGGGAGGTGGTCTATCAATCGCCCCAGTGGCCCAGTGCGATCGCTCAAATCTCCCCCACACCCAACCCAACTCAGGGGCGCCGGGGACCGCGCCGGTTGATGACGGTGCGATCGCCTGACGGGCCTTGGCGATTGGTGGTGCGGGCTACCCCTATGGGACAACTGGCGCTCGCTGCCAACCTCGACGTTCTTCGTCAGGAAATGGCCACCCTGCGACGCATCTACGCCCTGACGATTCCCGGCCTGCTGCTGGTAATTGGGGGCGGAGCCTGGGCGATCGCGGGCCAGGCGCTGCGGCCCGTGCGTCAGCTTAGCCAGAGCATTAACCAGGTGACGGCCCAGGGTCTGCACCAGCGAGTGCCCGCCGACCCCGACCCTGAGTTTGCGCCGCTCATTGCCGCCTTCAACGCCATGCTAGAGCGGCTAGAGCGCAGCTTTCAGCAGGCGTCTCGCTTCAGCGGCGATGCCGCCCACGAACTCAAGACGCCCCTGACCATTCTCCAGGGAGAGCTAGAGCGAGCCATTCAGCAGGTCGAAACCGGCTCGGCGGCCCAGCAAACCCTGAGCCAACTGCTTGACCAGGTGCGCCACCTGAGCGGCATTGTGCGCAAACTGCTGCTGCTGTCGCTGGCCGATGCCGGGCAGATGAGCATTCAGCGCCAGCCGGTCGATTTCAGCGCCCTAGTGCAAGATCAGCTGGAGGATCTCTCGCTGCTGGCCCCTGAGCTGGCGGTGACGGCTGAGATTGAGCTGGGGGTGGGCGTGATGGGCGATCGCGACCTACTGGCCCAGGTGATCCAAAACCTGATCACCAACGCCGCTAAATACAATCTGCCTCAAGGCTGGGTGCGGGTAGCGGTCAACCGCGCTGATTCCCAAGTACAGCTCACGTTAACTAACGCCACGGCACCCCTCACCGCCGCCGAAGCCAGCCGCCTATTCGATCGCTTCTACCGGGGTGACCCTGCCCGCGCCCGCCAAACCGAAGGGCTAGGCCTAGGCCTCAGCCTTGCCCGCGAGATCGCCCGTGCCCACGGTGGCGATCTGGTGCTGGCCCCTAGCCCCGCTGGAGAAGCCCGGTTTGATCTACACCTGCCTATGTCCTCCAACTAGCCAAAGGTACAGGCTACATGAGGGGACTCGGGTGTAAGGTTTCAGGTCTAAGGTACAAGGTACTAATCTTGCCCTGAACCCTAGACCTTAAACCCTGAACCCCTAAATTCAGACCTCACACCATCTAACCCAAACAGTCAAGTTCTTATCCTACGGAAAGAGAAATATTAGAGTTATGTAAACATCTGTTAACAAAGGTATAGACTAAATTAAGGAAAATACTTCACTATTGGCTTTACTTTAGGCCAGCGGTGAGTCGCTTTCGTCGTTGTCAGTTCTATGTTCTTACGGCAAGCCAGTATGAGACACGCGCTAAACATTTTGGTCATTTGTGTAGTAAGCCTCTGCGCCTGGCTGCCAATGGCACCGGCCTTGGCCTACGACAACCCAGAACTCTTGCCCGATACCCAGACTGCCATCATTGATCTGGCCAAGTCGCTCAGCGCTCGCCAAGAAGAAAGCCTCGACTCTAAGCTCAACGACTTTGAAGCCGAAACTGGCTGGAAGCTGCGTGTGCTTACCCAGTACGACCAAACTCCAGGTCGGGCGGTTAAAGACTTTTGGGGCCTCGACGATCGCAGCATTATGCTAGTAGCCGACCCGCGCGGCGGCAATCTGCTTAACTTCAGCGTAGGCGATGCCGTCTACGACCTGCTGCCCCGCACCTTTTGGATTGAGCTGCAAACCCGCTACGGCAATCAGTTCTTTGTGCGCGAAAACGGCGAAGACAACTCTATTCTCAGCGCCCTGGAGTCAATTCAGGGCTGTCTGCGCCAGGGGGGCTGCAATGTGGTGCCCGGTCTGCCTCAAGAGCAGTGGGTGCTAACACTGATTACCTCCATTGTCGGCGGGGTCATCTGTGGATTTGCGGCTCACCCCCGCAAGCCTGGACAAATTTTCGCCTGGCAGTGGGTGCTGATCTTTTCGCCTCTGTGGGGGATTCTGTTCTTTGCCTTTGGCATTGGCCCGGTGGTAACCCGTACCAGTGACTGGCTGCCCCTAACGCGTAACGTTGCTGGCTTTTTGATTGGCGCTTTAGTAGCCTTTCTGACTCCAATTCTCGGCAATCAGGCCTCTTCTGAGACCTAACGACGGGTAGTTTGATTTAACCCGCACTAGGTGTGGGCTGTGGGCATTGTTCGTCAGAACAATGCCCACTCTGTTTTTGAAGCGGGAGCGAAAGAGCAAAGATAGAAGAATGAAAAGATGCTCAATCAGGCTTCCATTTTTGGCAGGTTGGATTGGTCTAACCCAGATCCACCTGCTGTATGGCGATCGCCCACTCGGCTAAAAGATTTTGGGGCAATAGCTATAAACACCAGTTTTTGCCGCTAGACGTCTCGTCTTCAGCGCCGTGGCATGGCTGTATTTGTGGGCATGCAAGCAGAGGTTTGGGCTACACCGGCTGGGTAGTCATAACGGCGTTGACTGTCGCCAGCAGTTGCCGGGGGTCTATGGGTTTACTGACGCAGTCATTGGCCCCTGCTTTAAGGGCTTGCTCTATTTGGTTAGGGCTGTCTAAATCGACTAAAGCCAGGATTTTTGGCCTTGGGGAGCCTGAGCCCTGGCGCAGGGTGGCAATGATGTCGCTGCCATCGGCGCTGGCTAAGCTGAGGCTGGTGATCATGGCCGCAGGTTGAAGCAGATCTACCTGGTCGAGCACTCGCGATCCATCCACGATCCAGATCACTTGGTAGCCGGCGGCGGTGAGCATGTCGCAGATGACGCTGGCGGTTTCCTCGTTGTCTTCGACCAGCACAATGCGCCCCACGATGGGTTCGGCGGTGAGCTCTGGCTCGGCCGTTAGGGGATCGGTCGATCGCTGCGCCGGGATTCTGACGGTAAAAATAGAGCCCTTGCCAACCTCTGAGTTCACTTTTATAGAACCGCCGTGGAGCTCGACCAGCTGCTTGGTGAGGGCTAGGCCCAGACCCGTGCCTGGGTGCTCTCGCTGGAGCACATTTTCAAGCTGCTGAAACTTGCCAAACAGCAAGGATTGGGCGGCGGCTGAAATGCCAATGCCCGTGTCTTGGACTTGAAAGACGGCGTCGTTTTGCTCACGCCGCACGCGCAGAACGACTTTGCCGCCGGCATCGGTAAATTTGACGGCATTGCTGAGCAGGTTGGCGAGAATTTGCCGCACCCGCCGGGGGTCGGCTAAGAAGGTGTCTTGACCGTTGGGCAGCTTGAGGTCGAGGGCGATGTCGATGTCGTTTTGGGCGGCCTCGGTACGAAAGCCATCGACGCTTTGGCGACAAAGGGAGGTGAGGGAAAACTGACGCACTTCTAGAACGGTGCGCCCGGCCTCAATTTTTGACACGTCAAGAATGTCGTTGATGACCCGCAGCAGATGCTCGCCGCTAGTTTGAATGGTGGAGAGGTAGTCGCGCTGGCGGGGGGTGAGCTCGCCCAGAGACCAGCGCAGCAGGGTAGCCGACATGCCAATGATGTAGGTGAGAGGGGTGCGCAGCTCGTGGCTCATGGTGGCCAAAAATTCGGTTTTGGCGCGGTTGGCGGCTTCGGCAGCCACTAGGGCATCGCGCAGGTCTTGGGTGCGTTCGACGACGCAAACTTCGAGGTTTTGGGTCTGCTGCTGAAGCTGTTGGTAGAGCTGAGCCTGGTTGATGGCGATCGCCAGGTGTTCAGCGATGTGCTGCAAAAACTCGGTTTCCCAAGGCTGCCATTGGCGCAGGTCGGCGCACTGGTGCACAATCAGCAGGCCCCAGAGCTGCTGCCCCACCTGAATGGGAGCCACGGCCTTTGACTTCACCTGCATCTGCTCGAGAAAGGTTTCCATGCAGGGGGCATGGAGGTAGGCTTTGCCCACGTCGTCAATGGCGAGGGGGCGACCGTGGCGGTAGCGGCGCTTCTGATGGGGGTAGTCGGGGTGGTCGTTGAAGCAGAGGTCTTCGGTGTAGTTGAGCACCGAGGCGAGGCGATCGCTCGATCGCGACTCGTAGGTGATATAGCCAATTGGGCGCGCCACGCTGAAGTGGGCTGGAGCATCGCTATCCATAGGCTGAACCGGGGTGGCAGGCACCTGGTCAAACTGGTAGATCAGCAGCCGATCGGCTTGGAGAAACTGGCGCACTTCGGCCACGGTGGTTTCTAAAATTTCGCCCAGCTCCAGGCTGCCCTGAATTTTGGTGATCACCTGGTTGAGCAGCAGGCGGCGCTCTCGCTGCCGGTTGATGAGGCTTTGGGCCGGCACCTCCGCACAGGCCTGCAACCAGGCCAGCATAAATTGGCTGAGGGCACTGAGGCTGGTGGTAGGTACGGGCCGACTCAAGCCCCGCTGGGCCAAGAACGCCTCTATGACAGCAGCCTCGGCGGTGAGATCGACCACGGCGCGATCGTCATCCTGGGAGCGCGCCGTTACGACTACCGCAAGCTCTGGCCCCTCTAGACACCAAAAACTGTCGCCGCTAGAAGTGTCAGCGGGGAGGTCAGTTTCGGTGAGCAGAGTTAGCTGGTACTGCTGGCAGTACTGACGCAAAAACTGCTCCAGCAAAACTAGAGCAGCCTTGGGCATGACCTGTTCGGTGCCACGGGTTATAAAGTCAGGCATTTCTATATTTTGAGGCCGAGGGCGCCCACTGCGGTGGTTTGAAACGGGGAGTTGCCAAAGAAAGCCTTAAGGTTTAAGGATCCTCATCCTAGGGAGTCCCCATGGTAACTTTCGTTTTGGGCCTACCCTGACTTACGCTAGAGTTCCTTCAGATTTGTTGTTGCCCTAGGGATCGCCCATGCATCGCTTAGCCGCTACCCCCGGCGGCTGGACGCCGGATACTGAAGGCGTTATTTTTGTCGAGCAAACCCCGGCGCCGCTGGTGTTTCTCACCGCCGCCGATACCGAAATTCAAAGTCTGACTCGGGCCAGTTTTCCCGCCGATTTTCCGGCCTTGCGGGTGGCCAACCTGCTTCAGCTTCAGCAGCAGTTGGCGATCGACACCTACACCGACGATGTGCTGCGCCACGCACAGATTATTGTGGTGCGGCTACTGGGGGGGCGCGCCTACTGGCCCTACGGTTTGGAAGTGGTCAGGGAGGTGGCCGCCGAAACCGGGGCCGCCCTGATTGTGCTGCCTGGCGACGATCGCCCCGCCCCGGATCTGATCAGCCATTCGACCGTGCCGCTGACGGTAGCAAACCAGCTCTGGCGCTACCTCAACGAAGGCGGCGTTGAGAATATAGCGAATGGGTTAATGGAGGTGTGCGATCGCATTCTCCACACCACCTACCACCCCCTGGCCCCGCAGCCCATCCCTAAAGTTGGGGTGTATGCCACTGGTCAACAGGAGAAGTACCCCGTCCCCCTCTCCCCTAGCCCCTCTCCCATGGGGAGAGGGGGACCGGAGCGTGAAACTGCCAAGGTAGGCTTGATCTTCTATCGGGCGCATTACCTGGCGGGCAACACTGCCCCTATTGATGCCCTGTGCGCGGCGTTGGCAGAACGGCAGCTACACCCGGTGCCCGTATTTGTATCGTCGCTGCAAGATCCTGAGGTGCAGGAGGATTTGGTCGCTCTGCTCAAGCCCAAAGAAGGACAGGGCATTGACCTACTGCTAAATACCACCAGCTTTTCGGTAGCGAAACTAGACGGCGCTACCCCCAATTTGGATCTGTGGGAAACCTTGGACGTGCCAGTGCTGCAAGTGATTCTCAGCGGCGGTACCAAAGCCGCCTGGGAAAGTCAAAGCCTGGGACTCTCACCCCGCGACATTGCCATGAATGTGGCTCTGCCCGAAGTTGATGGGCGCATCATTACCCGCGCTGTTTCGTTTAAATCGATTAACCAGCGCAGCGAAACGCTAGAAACGGACGTGGTCACCTACGAGCCGGTAGCTGACCGTATAGAATTTGTTGCTGACTTGGCCGCTCAGTGGGCCACCCTACGCCGCACCCCTGTGGGCGATCGCCGCATCGCCCTGATTCTCGCCAACTACCCCAACCGCGATGGTCGCCTTGCCAACGGCGTCGGCCTCGATACGCCCCAGAGTGCGATCGAAGTTCTCCACGTCCTCAAGGCGGCGGGCTACACTCTGGGCGACATCCCCACCGATGGCGACGACCTGATTCGCCAGCTCACCGTCGGGATGACCAACGACCCCGAAGGCCGGGATTTTCGCCAAGTTCACCAGTCTCTTCCCCTCGCTGACTACCGCCAGTATTTTGAAACCATGCCGGAAGCGGTGCGCGCTGGCATGAGCGCTCGTTGGGGCATTCCAGGGGGAGATGGAAAAAGTGGGGAGGCCGGGGAAGAAACTCAAAACTCAAAACTCAAAACTCAAAACTCGAAATTCCCCATTTCCGGCCTCCAACTCGGCAACATCTTCATTGGTGTTCAGCCGAGCCGAGGCTACGACCTTGATCCCTCCCTCAACTACCACTCCCCCGATCTAGAGCCGACCCACGACTACCTGACCTTTTATCTCTGGCTGAGGTATAGCTTTGGGGCGCAGGCGATCGCTCACCTGGGCAAGCACGGCAACTTAGAATGGCTGCCCGGCAAGGGTGTCGGCCTGTCGCAGGACTGCTACCCCGAAGCCATGTTTGGCCCCACGCCCCACCTGTACCCCTTTATCGTCAATGACCCTGGCGAAGGCTCCCAGGCGAAGCGCCGCGCCCAGGCAGTAATTCTCGACCACCTGACGCCACCGCTGACCCGCGCCGAACTCTATGGTCCCCTCGAAAAGCTAGAGGGTCTGGTGGATGAATACTACGAAGCCCAGAGCTTGGATCCGAGCCGGTTGACCTTGATTGGCGATCGCATCCTCACCCTGCTCAACGACACCCACTTACTCGACGAAATCTCCCCCACCCACCCACCCATCCACCCATCCACCCACCCACCCTCCTCCCCACTCCCCACCCTCCTCCCCACCCTCGACACCTACCTCTGCGATCTCAAAGAAGCCCAGATCCGCGACGGTCTCCATATCTTTGGCCAGTGCCCCAATGGCCGACAGCTACGAGATTTGATTGTGGCGATCGCTCGCCACCCCGGTCCTGGCCGACAGGGATTGACGCGGGCGATCGCAGAATCCTGGAACCTTGACCTTGACCCCCTTACCGCTGATCCTGGAGAACCTTTTACCGGGTTGGAGCACTGTCGGATTGTGGGGGATGCGATTGAGGCCTTAGAAGAGGAAGCTTCTCGTCTGGTGGAAGGGTTGCTGCCGCAAGTTGCTGCCCGCCCTCTCCCTAGCCCTCTCCCCCAGGGAGAGGGGCCGGGGGAGAGGGGAACAGCCATCGCCACCGAACTTCATTGGATCCAGCACACCCTCATTCCTGCCTTGACCCGCACCACCGACGAGATCGCCAATCTGCTGGCGGGTCTCGACGGTCGCTACGTGCCCAGCGGCCCCGCTGGAGCGCCCACCCGCAATCGCCCCGACGTGCTGCCCACGGGCCGCAATTTCTTCTCGGTGGATATTCGCGCCATCCCTACCGAGAGCGCTTGGGATGTGGGGCGGCGGGCGGCGGAAGTGCTGGTGGAGCAGTACACCCAAGACCACGGCGAGTACCCCCAAACCTTAGGCCTATCGGTGTGGGGCACCTCTACCATGCGTACCGGCGGGGACGACATTGCCGAAGCTCTGGCTCTGATGGGGGTGCGCCCGGTGTGGGATGGTCCCTCGCGGCGGGTAGTCGATTTTGAGGTGCTGCCGCTGTCGGCGATCGGGCGGCCGCGGGTGGATGTCACCCTGCGGATTTCGGGCTTCTTTCGCGATGCCTTCCCCAACTTGATTGACCTGGTAGACCAGGCGGTGGCGGCGGTGGCGGCTCTGGAGGAACCACCGGAACAAAATCCTTTGGCGGCGCGATCGCGGCAGGAGAGTGCCGAGTGGCAGGCCCAGGGACTGACGGCCGAGCAGGCCGAGCTACGATCGCGCTACCGCATTTTTGGCTCTAAGCCGGGGGCCTACGGAGCTGGGTTGCAAGGGCTAATCGAATCGCAAAACTGGACCACTGACGAAGATCTGGCCCGTGCCTACCTGAACTGGAGCGGCTACGCCTATGGTCGCAATGCCCAAGGCCACGCCATGCCCGAAGCTTTTGAGCAGCGGCTCAAGCACCTGCAAGTGGTGCTCCATAACCAGGATAACCGCGAGCACGATCTGCTCGACTCTGACGACTACTACCAGTTTCAGGGGGGCATGACGGTGGCGGCGAGAACCCTTCAAGGGCAGCAGCCAGCCACCTACTTTGGCGATAATGCGGTGACGGCCAAGCCCAAGGTGCGATCGCTCGAAGCTGAGATTGCCAAGGTCTACCGCTCCCGCGTGGTCAACCCTAAGTGGATCGAGGGCGTCATGCGCCACGGTTACAAAGGAGCCTTTGAGATGGCCGCCACCGTCGACTACCTGTTTGCCTACGACGCCACCGCCCGCTGCGTCGCCGACCACATGTATGAGGGCGTGGCCCAGGCCTACCTGCTTGACCCCACAGTGCAGGCCTTTGTGCAAACCTCAAACCCCTGGGCGCTGCGCGATATGGCCGAGCGCCTGCTCGAAGCCAACCAGCGAGGGCTGTGGGCTACGGCCCGCACCGAGATGCTGGATAGCCTGCGGCAGATCGCCAACCAGGCGGAAGGAGTATTAGAAACCCAGCAGTTCAATCGAGGTCAGCCCCAGGCAGAGTAACCCTGGGAGCGATCGCCCCAGCCGTGTCGGGCGGCACCTTCCTACCAATGCCGCAAAATTGGGCTGTATGTTGAAACGCTCTCACGCGATCGCCCCAACCCCCTCAAAAAGGGAGCAGCGACTAGCACGCTAGGGGCTGCCGAACTGTCGCTGTAGTTTGTTGCAGGTAGGCCCGCGTAATCTCAAGAATCCGCTGGGAAGCCTGGCCGTCGCCAAAGGGGTTGATCGCCTCGGCCATGGTCTGGTAGGCCTCGGGGTTCAGCAGTAGCGTCTCAGCCTCCGCCAGCATGCGATCGGCGTCGGTGCCAATTAGCTTAGCGGTGCCGGCCATCACGGCTTCGGGGCGTTCGGTGTTATCGCGCAGCACCAGCACCGGTTTACCCAGGCTGGGGGCTTCCTCCTGCAATCCGCCCGAGTCAGTCATCACCAGATAGCACCGCTGAATCGCGCCCACCAGCTGGGTGTAGTCGAGGGGCTCAGTCAAAAAGGCGCGGGGATGATCGCCAAGGGCGGCCTGGAGCGGGTCTCGCACCGTGGGGTTGCGGTGCAGGGGCAGCAGCAGGGCGGTGTCGGGAAACCGTTCAAGCACTTTGAGAAACCCCTTGGCGATCGCTCCCAGAGGTGCGCCCCAGTTTTCGCGCCGATGCACCGTCGATAAAATTACCCGGTGGCGGTTCCAGTCTAGCCCCGGCACCTCGCAATCGGGACGGCGATCGGCCACCGACAGCAGGGCGTCGATCACGGTGTTGCCGGTCTGGTGCAGATTGCCGGTTACCCCCGATCGCTCTAAGTGCTGCACCGATAGAGCCGTGGGCGCAAAGTGCAGCTGGGTAATTTGGGAAACCAGCCGTCGGTTGGCCTCCTCAGGGAAGGGGTTATAGATGTTGTCGGTGCGCAGACCCGCCTCGACATGGCCCACCGGAATCTTTTGATAAAAGGCCGCCAGGGCCGCAGCAAAGGCCGTCGTCGTATCGCCCTGCACCAGCACAATATCGGGGCGACTCTCTTGAAAGAGGGCCTCTAACCCCTGAAGGCTGCGACAGGTAATGTCGGTTAGAGTTTGGCGGGGCTGCATAATCGCTAAATCTTGATCAGCGCTCAGGTTAAATAGCGCCATGACCTGATCCACCATCTCCCGATGCTGACCGGTGAGCAGCACTTGGGTGTCAAAGTCGGGGCACTGACGAAAACATTGAATCACCGGCGCAAGTTTAATCGCCTCAGGGCGAGTGCCCAACACAATGCAGACTTGAAACGGTGGAACCATAGGGAGCTGCCCTTTGAATGCAAAATCATGCTCAGAATAACCTGTTCATGCCACCATTCCAGACGGCGGTGCCCAGACATAGCAAAAGAACGAAGAATGGAAAAAATGCCCAATGAGTTTGAACTCTGACGTTTGGACTGCCCTGGCTTAAACTTGACCTGCTGTAAAACGGTAGCTGCTAGCTCAGGCCTAATACGAAATCCGATTTGATGAACCCCAATTCATGATGCAGAAACCCTGAGGGGCGTAGCATGCTACGCCCCTACAAATCGGGGGTATTCATTCAGGATTTGGTACAAGTTCACCAATAACAGAGAATTTGCCGCGATCGCAGTCCACCACTCGACAATAATTATTGCCATAGATAGCTTTAGGGATGACTCGATGCTTACCATAGACAAAAACAGCGGTTTGTCGACCGATCGCTATGGGGAGTAGCCACGCCAATGGGGCCACATCCATGGAGCCTAAGAGGTATCCTATGACCGGGCAGCTGGCCAATCAGATTCTTTGGGTAGGAGAGAATTCAGCAGCATTGGGGTGCGATCGCCCTGCATGCCAACTGGGGCTAGTTGCCCTAAACCAGGTCGATGCCGCCCTAGCTTACCTCGCTGCTGGCCATCAAGTTGACGGCATTTTGCTAAATTTGGCTGGCTCAGCCACAGCGGGGCTGGCTCCGCTAGAGGTGCTTCAGGCACAAGCACCCGACGTGCCGGTAATTGTGCTGGTTAACCCAAACCAGGCGGCCTTAGGGTTAGAGGCCGTCTGGGCTGGAGCCGAGGATTACCTAGTTTGGGAACAGACCGCCGCCGAAATTGGCCGGGCCCTAGACTGTGCCCTGGCACGCCGCCGCAGGCCGCGATCGGGGTCGGCGACAGGGGCGGGGGGCAACCTTGGCGGACAGATGCAGCTTGACGCTGAACGCCGCCGGGCCGAGGCGCTGTTGACCACACGTATTCGTCAGCAGGCCACTTTACTTACCAGCGCCGAACGCATTGGCAACATGGGCAGTTGGGCCCTCGACTTGAACACCAACCACCTAGTCTGGTCGGTGGGCACCTATCGCCTGTTTGGCCTGCGTCCTGAGGAGCCCATTGAGAGCTTTGAACGGTTCATCGAGTGGGTGCTGCCCGAAGATCGGCTGGAACTGCTGAACAACCATGCTCAGGCCGGTCGGTTGAGCGGAACTTTGGAGGTCACCTACCGCATTCGTCGCCCCGATGGGGATGTGCGCTGGCTGTCGGATCGGGGCAACATCGAAGTGGACGCCGAGGGACAACCCTACCGGCAGCTGGGCACGGTAATCGACGTGACCGCCCAGAAGACGGCTGAGGTCACTCTGCGGGCCAGTGAAGAACGGTTTCGACTGGTCTCGAAGGCCACCAACGACGCCATTTGGGATTGGGATTTGCTTGCCGATATCACCTGGCGAGGGGAGGGGTATAAAACTCTGTTTGGCTATGGCAAAGATGACCTTGGGACCTCTTACGACTGGTGGCACAGCCGCCTGCACCCCGACGATCGCCAGCGGCTTCTGGCCTCAGTGCAGACGGTCCTAGAGGGAGACGCCACCATCTGGACGGATGAGTATCGATTTCGCTGCCACGATGGCCGCTATGCCTACGTCATGGATCGCGGCTATGTGATTCGCAATGAGCAGGGGCAGGCAATTCGGATGATTGGCGGCATGCTCAACCTAACTGAGCAAAAGAACCTAGAGGCGCAGCTGCTGCAAAGCCAAAAAATGGAGGCCATTGGCCAGCTAACCGGCGGAGTTGCCCATGACTTTAACAACCTGCTGACGGTGATTTTGGGCAACGCCGAGCTGCTGGTCGAACTACTCGACACCCAGCCCCGGCTGCGATCGCTGGCCGATATGATCAGCGGGGCGGCCCAGCGGGGAGCCGACCTTACCCAGCGCCTGCTGGTCTTTGCCCGCCGCCAAATCCTTGACCCCAAGCCCGTTGATGTCAACCAGCTGATTGGCCGTATGGATGCAATGCTGCGCCGCACCTTGGGAGAACAGGTCGAGGTGCGCTGTAGCTATGACGTTCAGCTGGGGTCTGCTCTAGTCGATGCCAGCCAGCTAGAGAACGCCCTGCTCAACCTCTGCCTCAATGCCCGCGATGCCATGAACGGCGTGGGCCGCCTCACCCTCACGACCGCCCAGACCTGCATCATCTCGCCCGGCGACAAGTTCCAGGGCGACTTCTCCCCAGGCGACTATGTTGTAGTTGCCGTGTCGGACAATGGGGTAGGCATGGGGCCAGAGCTGCTGAGCCAGGTTTTTGAGCCATTTTTTACCACTAAGGCCAGGGGCAAAGGCACCGGGCTAGGACTGAGCATGGTCTATGGCTTTGTCCGCCAGTCCAACGGCTACGTCACCATTGACTCCGAGCCGGGCGCAGGAACCACCGTGCGACTATACCTGCCCCGATACCATCATGGCTCTAACCCGGTTTTAGAGAGTTCTCATGCCCCAGAGACTTCCCTTCCATGGCCAGATGCTTATCCTGGTGGCTCAGAGCTAATTTTGCTCGTTGAAGACAACGCTTTGGTGCGCGCTCACGCCCAGCAGCAGCTTGAGAGTCTGGGGTACCGGGTATTGGCGGCTGAAAATGGCCCAGCGGCCCTAGAGCTGCTGCATCAATGGCCTGAAATCGATCTGCTGTTTACCGATGTGATCATGCCCGGCGGCATGACGGGCTGTGACCTCGCAGCTGCGGCTCACCGGCTGCAGCCGCAGCTGCGAGTCCTCTATACTTCTGGCTATACCGAAAATGCCCTAATTCACCAGGGGGCGCAAGAACCTGGAATTTTACTGCTAGCCAAGCCCTACCAGCGAGCTGAGCTGGCCCGTCATGTTCGTCAAGCCCTTGCCAAAGGTTAACTTAGGGAATGTTTTCTCGCGGCCCAGCTATGACGTTTCGGCTGCCTCGACCCTCGACCCGCTGGGCTCGGGGATTGACCCTCGCCGGTTTTGTGGGGGTGTTCCTAGCCGATATGGTGACGCCCCTGGGGTTTGCCCATGGCATGTTGTATATGCCGTGGGTAGTGGTGGCGGGGCTGTCTCGCAATAGCCGGTGGGTTGTGGGAGCAACCGTGGCCGGTGTGGGGCTAACGGCGGCGGGCTTTCTTGTGTCACCCTCGAATCTGACCGGGGCGGCTCTGGCCTACGCGATCGCCAATCGACTGGTGGCAGCTCTAGCAACCGCCACCACCGGTGGGCTCACCCTGGCGATTTTGCAATACGTTCACCGGGTGAAAGAGACCCAGCGGTTGCTCAGCGAGGCCTACGACACCCTGCGGTCGCAGCAGACTTTACTGCAAATTGCTAGCGAGATTGGCCATCTGGGCGGCTGGCTGGTGCGCCTGGATACCCATGTAGCGGTCTGGTCTGAGGAAGTGTGTCGCATCCACGAGGTCGAGCCGGGCTTCGCCCCCACGGTGGCTCAGGGCATTGAGTTTTATGCCCCTGAGTACCGCGATCGCATTACCGCTGTCTTTGCCGCCTGCGTCGAGACTGGCTTGCCCTTTGACGAAGAGCTGCAAATTATTACGGCCCGCCAGCGCCGGCTGTGGGTGCGCTCTATTGGCCAGCCCGTGCGCAACGAGCAGGGAGCTATCGTGGCCGTGCAGGGGGCCTTTCAAGACATTACCTCGCAAAAGCTGGCCGAAGCGTCTTTAGAGCGCAGCGAGCAGCGGTTTCGCCAGCTGGCCGACGCCATGCCCCTGATCGTGTGGACTGCCGACCCCAACGGCACCGTCGACTACGCTAGCCACGCCCTAAGGGTCTACACCGGCATCTATGACCCTGATACGCCCCCGAGCCAGATCTGGATGACCCTGCTGCACCCTGACGACGTTGACCTCTGCTTGACTGTGTGGACGGCGGCGGTGCAGTCTGCCAGCCCCTACCGGGTTGAGCTTCGGACGCGGCGCTACGACGGCGACTACCGCTGGCATCTGGTGCAGGCGGTGCCCATTCGTGACGAAGCCGAGCAAATTGTTAAGTGGTACGGCACTGCGATCGAAATTCACGACCAAAAGCAGCTCGAACAGGAGGCCCGCCAGATCGCCGATCGCCTCAACACCACCCTGGAAAGCATTACCGACTGCTTTTTTACCCTCGATCGCCAGTGGAACTTTACCTTTATCAACCGACAGGCCGAACAACTCTTGCAGCGTGAGCGGGCCGATCTACTGGGCAAATATGCGTGGGATGAGTTTCCAGAAGCGAGCGGCAGTGTCTTTCAGCAGCAGTATGAAAAAGCGGTAAATGAGGGGCAATCGGTCGAGTTTCGAGAGTTTTATGCCCCCTTAAACGTCTGGTTAGATGTACGAGCCTATCCATCCCAGGAGGGCCTGGCGGTGTATTTTCAAGATGTGACCGATCGCATAGCCCTTGAAGAGCGTCTGCACCAATCGCAGCGCCTAGAATCCATAGGGCAGCTGACCGGGGGCATTGCCCACGACTTCAACAATCTGCTCACCGTCATTTTGGGCAACGCTGAGCTACTGGGCGAAATGCTTGAAGCTGACCCTCACCTGCACCCCCTGGCGCAGATGATTGGCAGCGCCGCCCAGCGGGGGGCCGAACTCACCCAGCGGCTATTGTCCTTTGCCCGTCGCCAGGCCCTTGACCCCAAGCCCGTTGATGTCAATCAGCTGATGACCGCTACGAATGGGCTGCTGCGCCGCACCCTGGGCGAGCACATCGACATCAACATCGTGGCAGAGGCCAATCTGTGGCCCGCCCTGGTCGACCCGGCCCAGCTAGAAAACGCCCTGCTCAACCTCTGCCTCAACGCCCGCGATGCGATGGTTCAGGGGGGCCAGCTCACCCTTGAAACCGCCAACATATACCTCAGTCAGGACTACGCCAGCCAGCACGTGGAGGTGATGTCGGGGCATTACGTCATGGTGTCGGTGTCGGATACGGGCGTGGGCATTGATCCCAAGCATCTAGAGCGGGTATTTGAGCCCTTCTTTACTACCAAAGAACAGGGCAAGGGCACCGGCTTGGGCCTGAGCATGGTCTATGGCTTCATCAAGCAGTCGGGGGGCCACATCAAGATCTATTCCGAGCTGGGCCACGGCACCACCATCCGAATGTATCTACCCCGATTTTGGGGTGATGTTCAGCCCTCCCTGCCTGCCCCAGAGGGAGTGGTGGTCGGTCACTCAGAGCTGATTTTGCTGGTGGAAGACAACGAGCTAGTGCGCCGCTACGCCCACGACCAGCTGGTTGATCTAGGCTACCGAGTGCTGGTGGCCACCAGCGGTCCGGCAGCTCTGGCCATGCTCTACCAGCAAGACAACATTGACCTGCTGTTTACCGACGTGGTGATGCCCGGCGGTATGAGTGGGCGCGAACTGGCTGACTTGGCCCAGCAGATCAGGCCGGGGCTGCGGGTGCTCTACACCTCGGGCTATAGCGAAAATGCTATTGTCCATCAAGGTCGGTTGGATACGGGTATACAGCTGCTCAGCAAGCCCTACGGCCGCACCGAACTCTCGCGAAAAATTCGAGAGGCGCTGACTTCTCCCTGTCACTGACACAAACTTCCCAACCCACCTTCTCTAACTGAGCAGCGGCGACTCTATTCGGACTGAATGCCGTCTTCAACATAACAAATGGTAGGCATTGATAAAAAGTATCTATTTTGCCTATGTGAGCCCCAATCTACAACGAAAAATACGGCCAGGGCACCGAGCTAAGGCTTAGCATGTAGACGGGTTTGCTCAGCAGTCCAACGGATTTACCACAATCGATTTGGAGTTAGGTCAGGGCACGACGGTTAGGCTGTATTTACTCAGATATCAAGGAATCCAGGACGTTCTCTGCAATTGGTTAAGAACGGTTTCTCTCAATCAAAGACGATAACCTAGTGCACAGCTACGGGCAAAATCAGCTAGAGCAGCTGGGGTATCAGATGACAGTAGCCAGAAGTGGCCCAACGGTCCTGGCTACTGTTCAGCGCAGGTCATTGTTCACCCGGAGCGGCTCGACCCTGGAGTCAAGTTGCTGAGTAAGTCCTACCGGCGGGCCGATTTAGCCCAAAAAGTTTGTGATGTGCTGGATGGGTAGGGGTGGGTGGGCAGGCTGAGAGGGGGCTGGCTGGGACTATGGCAGCACAAGGACGGTTTGAGGGGGGCAACTGGTAAGGCATGGGCGATCGCCGACTGTTAATTTTAGATGACGATCCCATGACCGGGGAGACCATTCAGCGGATCGCTGAGTTTGCTGGGCTGGAGGTATATTTCACCTCCGACCCCGATCGGTTCTTTGTCCTGCTCCGCGAGTGGCAGCCCACCCACATTGCCCTCGACCTGGTGATGCCCACCATGGATGGGGTGCAAGTCATGGCTCGGCTAGCCAAGCTATCTTGCCGGGCCAAAATTATTATTACCAGTGGTGTTGGCAGTCGAGTGCTGGATGCCGCTGGGCGATCGGCGGTTGAGCACGGCCTCGACATTGCCGGGGTGCTGGCCAAGCCCTTTTCGCCTAACCAGCTGCGGGAAATGCTGCTGGGCCAAGTCGCCAGCCCGCCCCCGCCGCCCCCGGTTGTCGGTGCCCCCTTCCAGCCGCCGGAGCTGACCCCGGCTGACCTGCTCCAGGCCCTCGATCGCCGTGAGTTTGTGCTGGCCTATCAGCCTAAAGTGCTCTGTACCACCGGCGAACTGGCCGGGGTTGAGGCTCTGGTGCGGTGGGCTCACCCCACCTACGGCCTGCTGCCGCCGGGGCGGTTTATTCCCCTGGCGGAGAGCTGTGATCTGATTGACCCTCTCACCGATCAGGTGATTGAGCAGGCCCTAGCCTGGTTTGGGCCGCTCTGCACGGCGGGGGCGACCCCGCTGTCTGCGGCGATCGGCGATCAGCTGATGCTGTCGGTGAATATTTCGGCCCGCACCTTGGGCAACGGGGCGCTGTTTGAGCGCGTGCAGGAGCGCTGCAGTGCCCAGGGCGTTGACCCCGCCCGGCTGATTTTTGAACTCACCGAAACCAGCGCCATGGATGACCCGGTGGCCTCTCTCGATCTGCTTACCCGGCTGCGCATGATTGGCTTTCACCTGTCGATTGACGACTTTGGCACTGGGTTTTCGTCGATGCTGCAGCTGGTGCGGCTACCCTTCTCGGAGATTAAGGTTGACAAGTCGTTTGTGATGACGGCGATGACGTCTCCCGAGTCGCGCACAGTGGTGAAATTTATTGTTGACCTGGGCCACAGTCTGGGGCTGCGCTGCACCGCTGAGGGGGTTGAAGACGCCGAAACTCTCGATTATCTAACCACCATTGGCTGCGACCTGGCCCAGGGTTACCACATTGCTCGCCCCCTGGCTGGCGACGATTTTTGGCCTTGGCTAGCCGTGCGCGATCGTTATGCCCTGAGGGAGAGCTAGGAAACCGACCTGGGGCTTTACAGTTTAGATAGGGGTGTCCTTAGTGCCGGGTTTGCCCAGGCCGTTAACTACAGACTGTGAAGGTCGAGGAAGCCTCGATCACCCCAACGCTATGTAAGGGCATCATAAAGAAAGCGTGCAAACCCATACATTTGCATACAATTCGCCACACAGGCCAGGATGAACAATTTAACCGACGACGCTGAACGGCTGGCGGCGGTGCATCGCTACCACATCCTTGATATGCAGTCGGATAAGGCCTTGGA
The DNA here is from genome assembly GCF_039962255.1 of Leptolyngbya subtilissima AS-A7. NCBI lineage: Bacteria > Bacillati > Cyanobacteriota > Cyanophyceae > Leptolyngbyales > Leptolyngbyaceae > Leptolyngbya > Leptolyngbya subtilissima. Next base: position 47,061 of record NZ_JAMPKY010000004.1, read on the forward strand.
CCGGGTTACGGCGATCGCGGCCCGCCTGTTTCAGGTGCCCATTGCGTTGGTGACTGTAGTCGATCGCGATCGCATCTGGTTTAAGTCGCGCTATGGGGCGACCCTGGATCAAATTGACCGAGAGTTGGGGTTGTGCGCCTCGGCAATTTTGCAGGGCGAGGTCTACGCCATTGCTGATGCCCGTCAAGACCCACGCACGCAGTTCAATTCTCTGGTGCAGGGTGAGTTGGGCCTCAGGTTTTACGCCGCCGCTCCCCTCACCACTGCCGATGGCCATACTATCGGCACCCTGTGCATTATCGACCACCAGCCCCGCCAGCTCACCGCCGATGAAACTCAAACCCTGGTTGACCTGGCCGCCGTGGTGATGGAGAAGCTGGAGCTGCAGCTGTCGAGCCGCCAGCTGATCGCCACCACTGCCGCCCAGCGGGTAGCCATCGACAACCTCTACCATCGGGCTCCCTGCGGCTACCACTCGCTCGACAGCAACGGGGTATTTATTGAAATTAACGACACCGAGCTGGGGTGGCTGGGCTATGACCGCGAGGCGGTAGTGGGCCGACTGCGCTTCTGGGATGTGATCACTCCGGCCAGCCAGGCTACCTTTACCGCTAACTTTTCTCTGTTTAAGCAGCGAGGCCGCATTAGCGATTTGGAGTTTGAGCTGGTGGGGGCCGACGGCTCCACCCAGTGGATTTTGCTCAACGCGATCGCCGAGTATGATGAGCAGGGCAACTACGTCAGCAGCCGATCGACGGCGTATAACATTAGCGATCGCAAACGCACCGAGATCGCCCTGCGCCAGCTAAATCAGTCCCTAGAGGCCAAGGTGGCCGAGCGCACCACCGAGCTAGCCGAGCGCAATGCCGAGCTAGAAACCAGCAACCGCGCCCTCCGTCTGAGCAACCTGCGCTTTCGTAACGCCTTTGACTACGCTGGCATTGGCATGGCTTTGGTCAGCCTAGAGGGCCGTTGGCTAGAGGTCAACCGCTCCGTGTGCGAAATTACGGGCTATAGCGAGGCCGAGCTGCTCGCCACCACGTTTCAGGCCATTACCCACCCCGACGACCTAGACACCGACCTAGACCTGGTGCGGCAGCTGCTCAATCAGGACATTCGCCACTACCACTTAGAAAAGCGCTACCGCCACCGACGGGGCCATTGGATTTGGGCGATGCTCAGCGTGTCGATTGTGACCGACGAGCATCAGGTGCCGCTCTATTTTGTGTCTCAGATCCAGGATATTAACGAGCGCAAGCAGTCAGAGTTGGCCCTGCGCAAAAGCCAAGCCATGCTGCTAGAGTCCCAGAGCGTGGGCCGCATTGGCAGTTGGGAGTACGACGTTGCCACCCAGAAAGTCACCTGGTCAGCCGAAAAATTTCGCATCTTAGGGCGCGACCCCGCCCTGGGCGAGCCTGGCTTCGACGAACTGCTGCGGCTCTACCACCCAGAGGACGGCGACTACCTGCGCCAGTCGGTCGAACAAGCCCTAACGACCGGTGAACCCTACAGCATCCGAATTCGGTGTAACCGCAGTGACGGTACCGTGGGCTATATCGATGACCGGGGCCAGGCCGAACGCAATGCCCAGGGCGAGGTCGTGCGCCTCTACGGCATTGCCCAAGACATTAGCGATCGCGTGCAGGCCGAGCGAGAGCTGCGCGAAATGAGCACGGCCCTGGCCCATGCCGTTGAGGGCATTTCGCGATTGGACAACGCCGGGCGCTACATTAGCGTCAACCAGGCCTATGCCGCTATGGTGGGCTATACCCCAGAGGAACTGGTGGGCCAAACTTGGCAAATTACCGTTCACCCTGACGATCTCGGTCGGCTCAATCAGGCCTATGACACCATGTTGGCCCAGGGCAATGTCAATATCGAAGCTCGGGGCTTGCGCAAGGATGGCTCAATTTTCTACAAGCAGTTGTTTATGGTGACGGCCTACGATGACCGGCAGCAGCGCCAGGGTCACTACTGCTTCATGAAAGACATTAGCGAACGAGCCCAGCTCGAAGCCGAGCGCAAGCAGGCCGAAAGTGCCCTGCAACAGGAACTAGAGCGCCTGTCTGAGGTCGTAGAGACCCAACAAAAGGTGGCCCTGGTCAATCCCCATTTAGAACAGGTGATGGCGGTGATCGCCGCAGGTGCTCTATCGCTCACCCGCGCCGACGGGGCCGCCGTTGAGCTCCTCGAAGGTACCGAACTGGTGTGCCAGGCCGGTAGCGGCATCGCTCAGGCCCATTTAGGCTGGCGATTGCCCCTGGCCGATAGCCTAGGCGGTCAGTGCCTCACCGAGGGCCGCACGCTGTACTGCGCCGATGTGGAGCAGGAGGGGTGGAGCAAGTCCTCTGTTATTCAGGCGCTGGGGCTGCGATCGATGGTGGTGGTGCCTCTGACCTATCAGGCAGAACGGGTTGGGGTGATCAAAGTCTTCTCATGCCAGCCCAATGCCTTTACGGGGTCCGATCGACAAACCCTACAGCTAATGGCTGGTTTTTTGGCGGCTAGCTTACACTCAGCCAGGGAGTTTGAGGCCAAAACTACCCTACTGCAAGAGCTTCAAGACAGTGAGGAGCGCTATCGTTCGGTAGTGGCGGCCCTTTCTGAAGGAGTAGCCGTGGTGCAGGCGGATGGCGTTCTATTGACCTGCAATGCCAGCGCGGCCAAGATTTTAGGGTTGCAAAGTTGGCAGATCGTCGGCCGCTCCCTAGCCGATATGAATTTGTACATGATTGGGGAAGATGGTTCTCCCTGCCCCCAGGAAGATCACCCAGCTTTACTTACCCTGAGCACGGGGCAACTGGTTAACAACCAGGTGATGGGCGTGGTCAAACCCGACGGCATTACCTGGATTTCCTGCAATACTCGTCCCCTATTTCATCCCAATGAACGCCTGCCCTATGTGGTGGTGCTCTCGTTCACCGATATTACTGAGCTCAGGCGATCGGAGGTGGCGGCCCTGCGGCGGCGGGCTGAGCAGGAGCGGCTGCTGAGTGAAATTGCCCAACGCATTCGCCAAACCCTTGACCTGAAGGCAATTCTTACCACCACTGTGACTGAGGTACAGCAGTTTTTGCGCACTGACCGAGTGCTGATCTACCGTTTAGAGGCCAGTGGTCAGGGCATGGTGATCGCCGAGGCCATCACCGCTGGCTTTCCACCGCTGCTGGGGCAACAGGTGGACAGTCCGATCGCAGAGGCGCGGCTGATGCAGTTGCAGCAGGGCAACCTGGAGGCGGTTGCCGACCTCCAGATCGAGCCCGATCGCCTCTGCCCCCTCGATTGCCTTACCCAAGCCCGGGCTCAGGTGGTGGTGCCGATTGTGCAGGGCAATCGGCTTTGGGGCATGCTGATGGCCCACCACAGCCAGGGGCCACGCCCTTGGGAAACCTCTGAGCTAGATGTGTTAAAGCGGCTGGCCATTCAGCTGGCGATCGCGATTCAGCAGTCGCAGCTCTACCAGCATATTCAAACCGTCAATCGCCAGCTTGAACACCTGGCCACCCACGACGGCCTTACCCAGGTGGCCAACCGACGCAGCTTTGACACCTACCTCCAGCAGGAGTGGGGGCGTTTGCTGCGAGCACAGGCTCCCCTGAGCTTGATTCTGTGCGACATTGACCACTTCAAGCAGTACAACGACACCTACGGTCACCCGGCGGGGGATGTGTGCCTGCAGCGGGTGGCTCAGGCCCTAGAACAGGTGGCCAAACGCCCGGCTGACCTGGTAGCCCGCTACGGCGGCGAAGAGTTTGCCCTGGTGCTGCCCGACACTGACCAGACCGGAGCCGAGGCGATCGCCCGCGCCATTCAGCAGGCCTTGGCGGAGCTAGCGCTGTTTCACGGCGCCTCGCCCCTAGGCCAGCGCATCACCCTTAGCCTCGGCATTGCCAGCGTTATACCCACTGTTGAGCAGCAGGCTCAAACCCTAATTGACCAGGCCGATGCCGCCCTCTACGCCGCCAAGCAGCAGGGGCGCGATCGCTACCGCGTGTTTTAGCTCGGCGGGCGAGGGCAGGACAGTTTGGGCAACGGGACATGCTAAGCGAGATGATCTACTCCAGCATCTCCAGGTTGCGCACGCCGCCTTGGTCGGCGCTGGTGGCCAGCAGGGCATAGGCTTTAAGGGCAGCAGTTACCCGCCGCTGACGGGGCTGAGCAGGCTTCCAGGCGTCCTTGCCCTTGGCCTCCATAGCCACCCGGCGGTTGGCTAACTCCTCTGCCGACAGATCGACATTGATGGTGCGGTTGGGAATGTCGATCAGGATGCGATCGCCCTCTTCCACCAAAGCAATATTGCCGCCCGCTCCCGCCTCCGGCGAGGCATGGCCGATGGAGAGGCCCGAGGTACCGCCCGAGAAGCGTCCGTCGGTGAGCAGCGCGCAGACCTTGCCCAACCCCTTCGACTTTAGGTAGCTGGTGGGGTAGAGCATTTCCTGCATGCCCGGCCCGCCGCGTGGCCCCTCGTAGCGAATGATCACCACGTCGCCCGCCTGCACCTCATCCTTGAGAATGCCGTTGACGGCGGCATCCTGACTTTCGTAGATGCGGGCCTTGCCCTCAAACACCAAAATACTCTCGTCAACGCCGGCGGTTTTGACAATGCAGCCGCGCTCGGCCAGGTTGCCATAGAGGACCGCCAGGCCGCCCTCGGCACTGTAGGCATGGTCGACACTGCGAATGCAGCCCTTTTCGCGATCGAGATCGAGCGTGGGCCAGCGGGTCGACTGGCTAAAGGCCTGCTGGGTGGGAATGCCTGCCGGGCCAGCTCTAAAGAAGGTGTGGACAGCTTCGTCGTTGGTGCGGCGCACATCCCAGCGATCGAGGGAGTCCTTCATCGTGGGGCTGTGGACGGTTGGTACGTCGGTGTGCAATAGCCCTGCCCGGTCTAGCTCGCCCAAGATAGCGGGAATGCCGCCGGCCCGGTGCACGTCTTCCACGTGGTAGTCGGGGATGTTGGGGGCGACTTTGCAGAACTGGGGCACCTGGCGTGACAGGCGATCGATGTCGGTGAGGGTAAAGTTGATCCCAGCCTCGTGGGCGGCAGCCAGCAGGTGCAAAATGGTGTTGGTGGAGCCGCCCATGGCAATATCCAGCATCATCGCGTTCTCAAAAGCCTCGAAGCTGGCGATCGAGCGGGGCAGCACCGACTCGTCGCCCTGCTCGTAGTAGCGGCGGGTGATGTCGACAATGGTGCGGGCAGCGGTGAGGAAGAGATCTTTGCGATCGAAGTGGGTGGCCAGGGTGGTGCCGTTGCCTGGCAGCGATAGGCCAATCGCCTCGGTGAGACAGTTCATCGAGTTGGCGGTAAACATGCCCGAGCAAGAGCCGCAGGTGGGGCAGGCGGAGCGCTCGTACTCATCGGCCACTTCATCGCTGATGCTGCTGTCGGCGGCCACCACCATGGCATCGACTAGATCGAGCTTGTGTTCTGAAAGCTTGGTCTTGCCTGCTTCCATCGGGCCACCGGAGACAAACACGGCGGGAATGTTGAGCCGCAGGGCCGCCATTAGCATGCCGGGGGTGATTTTGTCGCAGTTGGAAATGCAGACTAGGGCGTCGGCGCAGTGGGCATTGACCATGTACTCAACTGAGTCGGCAATGATCTCGCGGGAGGGCAGGCTATATAGCATGCCGTCGTGGCCCATGGCGATGCCGTCGTCAACGGCAATGGTGTTGAATTCTTTAGCGACGCCGCCAGCGGCTTCAATCTCGCGGCACACCAGCTGACCCAAGTCTTTGAGGTGAACGTGGCCCGGCACGAACTGGGTGAAGGAGTTGGCCACCGCAATGATGGGCTTCTCAAAATCTGCGGTTTGCATGCCGGTGGCGCGCCAGAGGGCGCGAGCCCCGGCCATGTTGCGTCCCTGGGTGGAGGTTTTAGAGCGATAGGTCGGCATGGCGCATTCTAGACTAAAGGATTGTCTATAGTCTGGCCCTAGCACCTGCAAGACACGAGCAAGACTACAAACTGTAATAACCACAATAGCTGACTATACGGTTCAAGTTGCCCAACGGATTGCCTATGGTCTGGGTCGAAATTTCTTAAGCGATAGTCTTCGATAGGTGCGATCGCCCACCGCACCGCCAAGTCAGAGTGAGGCGCTGAAAAGCGCAGTAACTTCTAAAGCAGTTGAGCCCGTCGCCTAGCCTTCTTGTCCGCCCTAGCCAAAGAACGCACAGGTTAGGTTGGCTGCGTTTGTCCTTATAAATAATAAATAAGGGACGCCCACCAACCCGATCGGGTTGGTGGGCATCTAGAGCTTGATAACGAGATCAAAGAGCGCTACTTAAGGCGTTTACCACCTTATTTTTCGATACTCTCAGACGCTACAACTAGTCGCTAAAAGCACCCTTGATGTTATCCACAGCACGCTCAACGGCGTTCATAGATTTTTCTGCTGCTTGCTCGGTACGATCGGCATCTTTGGATGCTTTTTGCTCAATACGGTTGCGATCGCGCTTGGCTTTGCCCTCAACAGCGCTCCCTGTTTCGTCAGCCTGATCGACTTTGGAGGCATTGCTTCTAGCAGCATCTTTAACTTTGTCTTCCGTACCGCGGATGATATTTTTAGAAGCCCCTTTGATGTCCTCAGCGGCACCTTTAACTTGGTTGCCAGCATCTGCGGTCGCAATTAAAGTTCCAGCGGGGGCGGCCATAGCTGAAATGTTTGAGACTAGTGGGCTCTGCCAAACGAAGGCGATCGCAACTAGGCAGACTAGGGTTACAGTCAATTTACGACCTAGGGTCGAAAGTTGGGTCATAAAACGATTAGACTTCATAGACATAGTCCTCATAGAATTTAACTATCCAGTTTTACCCTGCTAACCCTCTTTGCTAAAACATCCTCTAGATAGACTTTCTTCTGGCCCGATTTTGAGAGAATTTGATAGCTATTGATATATCAAATCTGTGAAATAGCACTATAGATTTTGGATCCTCTCTTCACTGCCCTCCTGAAAGGGGCTGTAAAGACTCCGATTGGTTGCCTCATTTTTGTAAGGGAAGCTATCGGTCAAGATTATCTGCGTTGAGCAGAGCGGTTACTACTAAAAAAATTGATATCAAAAAAACTTACCCTCCACTCTTAAAACAGGCGATGCATAGCGCGATCGCTCATTTCTTGAGTAGAAGGGTAAGAGGGTCCTCGAGAGAGGGAGCAATGCAGCATTTCCTAGCTATATAAGGCACGGTTAGGACCCAGATGCCAAAGGTCTTAGGGCAGTTCATGTGCCTTACTAGCCTGCAAAAATGCCGTAACGGGGTTACCAGGTCTCTACCCTAGCGCTTTTGGGTAGAGACAGGATTGGTATTGGCGTGGGTATTGGGATTAGTGTCTGGGTTGGTGTTGGGGTTGTAGGCATTTTGGCCAACTCCATCGCCGGGATTACCGGGCAAGACGCTCTGAACCGCATCCTTGACGTTGTCTAGAATGCCCTGAGCCTGATCTTCGGGTGCCTTGGAGAGCCCTTGCGGAGTTCCTACTGGCTGGTCGCTACCAGTGACATTATGGCGGCTACCGGGCTCGCGGGACTGACGCACAGCTTCGCCCTCATAGACTCTGCCATCCAGATTGTCGCCTGCTTGGGCAGACTGGGTGTAGGCACCGATGGAGCCCACCCAAAAGGCCATAGCCAACACGCTAACAATAGCCGTTTGGGTGGCTAGGCGAGTTAGAGGTCGGCGCATCTGCACAGTCTGAAAGCTTGAGCCCAGCCGCGCTAAAAAGCCAGGAAGCTGACGATGAACCGCGACCAAAAAAGAACGAAAAAGTGTAATCATGGCATTATCCAATATTTTCAAGAGTTGATGATCGGTTGCCCACCAATAAAGTTTTGGAGGCAATTTGAGATTCTTTGAGATTCAGTGAAGTAACTAACTTGAGGTGAAATTTCCGCATTTGATGCTAAGAAGGTCTTAGCGGTTTAGGAATGTGCGGGTTGAATATGGTCTCAGCCTAGGAGAATAACTGAGTATCTCCTTCGCTCTAAGGGCAGAAACTAGCACTAAACTAACCCTCCGTTTGAGGGAGATGCAGCAAAAGCCTGTAGCCCAAATCACCATATTCAGCTGACAAACAGCTTTTTTAAGAAATAAGTGTTTATTCGATTCGCGTAATTTTAGTTGTAATGACCAGCTACGTTCCATCTCCCAACGACTGTGCTATTATCTCTGGGTCAAGGGTGCTGAGTGGCACTGGAGTAGCCGTTGGTAGGGTTGGTATAGCCAAGGGCATGGAGAATTTTGATAGTGCGGTCTATCCCGCCAAGGCTACCGCAGAGCATGTGATGCACTCACTCTGGCCGAGGATGGGGTTTGGCAAACTGAGCAGGCGGAAGATTGGACGCCTCATTGGCGGCTGGTTCGAGGTATTGAGGCATAGGTTCTATTTACTTCTATGTTTGATGAGCAAGCCTTTCCCCAGGACGGGGCAGGTGAAGGAAAATAGAACGCGAACAACCCTAGCTACCTGCTAATGCAGTGCAAACGGGGTAGCTAGGGTACGCTCGCCCAGCTCAAAGGCTGAATTTATAGTGAACCCGACACCATGTCTTTCAGCATCATGCGATCGCCCCCTAAATCTTTGAAGAGAAGCTTGAATAGCGATCGCTCACAAAGGTCTCTACCGATCGAGCAGAGGCGATTGCGCCTTTTCACACGCAATCAGTAGCGAAATACTGCTGCGATAGGAGCATCATCCGGCATCGTCTGCGGTTCAACTGCATACACTGTTCCACCATGAAAGATTGTCTGAATCGCCGCTGCATTTAGTAAATCTTCGTCACCCGGTTGAGCATCATTGTGCATTTCAAGCTCCATTGCTTCTGGATCGAAATGCCCCCACTTCTGCACCCCAACAGGAACGAAGAGCTGCTCTACACGACCATAGAAGGCGCCTTGAATCACTTCGTTTAAATCATCTGATCCTTTACCAGCGGCAATCGACTCGTGATAGTAGTCGAGCGCATTTTGTTTGCCTGCCTCAAACTGCGGCTCCACGATCGCCCATGCTTCTGCATGAAGCTCTTGCGCTGTTTGTTCCTTTGTGTTGTGTTGAATGCCTTCTTCCACGATGAAATTGTAAGTATTGGCCTCCTGGTAAATCGGCAGCAAATAACTAACCCCAGCTAAAACAAGCGGCGCACGGCGATTGCGGAAAAAGTCGTGCAGCGCTTTATCCAGTAGCAGGAAGTATTGCAGTAAGTCTTCCTTGACGTTCTCGCGATCGGCTCCCTGTCCGTGATATGAGCCACCTCCTTGCAAGCCTGCACGACCAGCGCCACCTTCCTGCCGCCGCTGTTGATCCTTCGATGTTTCGTCATACTGCAAGGCTTCATCCATATCCTTCGGCAAGCCTTCGATTTCAATTTCACGAGTGATACCGTAGCGATTGCCTTCTAAAAGACGCACATCGCGCTGACCAAGCGTGAGAATATAAAAACGGTCATCTCCGCTTAGCAGCGGGATTAGCGGTTTAAGATGAAAGCGATCGCTCACAACCACCAATTCAATCACTTCTATCGGCACACAGTAATAACGAAAGAATCCTTCTGCAACAAACAAAGCCAATCCGGCACTCTGATGTTGCCAAAACTCATCGTTATCTAAGTCGAGAGCGGGCGCAAAGAATTGAGTCAAATTATCTGGACGCGATTCATATTGTTCTAGCTGTGCTTCTGCTTGCCGAATTAGGTTTTTAAACCGGACAGAGTTTTGCTTTGTATCTGAACCTACCTGTACGGTCGGCATGTACATCGATATACACAATCCTTGTGGCTGTTCGACGAGTTCTTTTAGTTCTTCTAGCGAAAGAAAGCTCATGGGATTAGGTAGAATTAGAGTTGGGGTTTGAAGAGGTTAAATCGAGGCGTTTATTAGGTAATGCTAAAAATTTCTTCAAGCGAAAGGACCTATCGAATGGCATAGAAGGGAGGCACGATAGGTTAAAGTTCGTTGAGTGCCCGAATGCCAAGACTATTCAAGCTACTTGTACAACAGCAAGTACGATTGCAGCTTAATAATCTGCTTAGAGCGAACCTCTGAAGACCTCTAGATTGAGTTCGAAGTTGCCTGCTGATCAAGCGCACTGTTTGCTAGCTGTCTTTCACCTAATTCTTAGTTGAGAATCTGGAATTTAGTTAAAGTTTTTTGTCTATTCTGTCTAAGTCAAGCAAATTCCATGATTGCTGGTGTAAGCAAGTCATTATCCTTCTTTGCTTGCCTGGTTCTTGTTTAGATGACGGTCGCGATCGCCGTTATCTAAACTTGCGCGTACCCTCAATCGCCATGGGCGGCAGCAGCACTTGGCCACCTAAGGCTTTAGCTTGTTCTGCGATCGCATCCACGTCCTCCACCGTTGATATGGAAACCCTGGGCATGCGGCGGTGAGACCATGCCGCCAATATCCTTTCCTACCCTTCTATGACGGTGTGGAGCCTTGCCCTTGGGTGCTATCAACAACGTAGCGATCGCGCCCCTGCTGCTTAGCGGCATAGAGCGCCCGATCGGCACTGGCAATGAGTTGCTTGGGCGACCCGATGGTGGTGGGTATTAGGCTAGCAACACCCAAACTAATCGAAACAACGGTGCTGACTGTTGAGGTCTCGTGGGGAATGGCTAGGGCTTTAACGGCCTGTTGAATTTGCTCTGCGATCGCAGTTGCGCCAAACAAATCAGTATTGGGTAAAACAACGGCAAATTCTTCGCCCCCGTAGCGGGCCACCACATCAGTCGTTCGTTCAACTGTTGATTTAACCGTCTGAGCAATGCTAATCAAGCAGTCATCACCCATTTGATGACCGTAGTAATCGTTGTAGCGTTTGAACGCGTCAACATCGAACATAATTAATGAGAGCCGCTGCTGGCTGCGTAGGGCGCGCCGCCATTCTTGCTCTAGATAGTCATCAAATTTTCGTCGATTGGCGATTTGAGTGAGGCTATCTACGGTGGCTAACTTTTCTAACTTTGTATTAGCGGCCTGAAGAGATTGCTCAAGACGACGGCGCTCTGTGCTGTCAAAAACAAATAAGTAGTAGCCAACTACCTCCTGGTCACTGCTGAAGGCTGGCGTTAAACAACTGGTGAGATAGACATAGTCACCATTGCGATAGACCATTCCAAATTCAAAGCTTTGCGGCTCTCCCTTTAAAACGCGCTCAACATAGTCTTTGACAGAGGCGTATGCTTCTTCACCAATTACATCCCAGACGTATTTATTTAGAATGCTTTCTCGAGAACGGTTGAAGCGTACTTCATAAAACCGGTTGACAAACTGGTATCGTCGCTCGGCGTCGACAAAGGCAATACCCGCGTCGGTAGAGTTGAGAATTTGCTGAAGCTGTTCGTTACTTGCGCGCAGGGTCGCTTCCGTCTGGGCACGTTCTTGCTGTTCCAGTTTCAGTTGAGCCTTGGTTTGCTCGAGTTCTAGAGCAAGCTGTTTGACCCGCTGTTTCAGCGTTGAGATGTAATCAGCATCCATTAAAGGATTTTAGCTTGTCGACGCGTAGAGAGCTTCTGAAGCGTAGCACCCGCTTGAGCGGCTTTTGTTATGTGACTTAGAGCAACGCATTTACCCGCCTATAGCTAACTATCCTCAACCGTCCTAAGCATGGCTTGCGCTGGGAGAATTTGCCGCTGCAAGCCATGCTAACCGGAATCAAGGCACCGTCAGTCGGCTATTCTTCTTCCTCAGAATATTCCTCTTCCTCGGATTCTTCTTCGGCGTACTCCTCCTCCTCTTCCTCAGAATATTCCTCTTCCTCGGATTCTTCTTCGGTGTACTCTTCCTCAGACTCCTCTTCCGCGTACTCTTCTTCAGATTCCTCCTCGGCGTACTCTTCTTCGGATTCTTCTACGGCCTCGTCTTCCTCAGTTGCCTCTTCATCGCTGCTGCCGTAGCCGAAGCTATAAGATTCATCAACGGCGTACTCTTGGCAAAGAGCGTCTAGCTCGGCGACAAACTCGGTACCGTCCTCAACGCTGAGGTCAAAGTTGAGGATGTTGAGCAAATAGGGACTGCCTTCGTCTTCGTTGTAGTCGTAGTCGAAGTAATAGTCGTCTTCGGTTTCGACGTAGGTGAGGCAGAGGGCAGCAAGCGCGTCGGTGAAGCCTTCGGGGTCTTCGGTATGAATATAAAAGTCGTACAGCAAGAGCGAGCATTCGTCGGCGAAGAATGACTCGTCCTCTTCCCAAACTTCGGCGCTAAAGTCGAGATCGCTGAGAGACTTGATAATCCAGGAGTCGTGGCCGTTGTAGTCGTCGTGGATGACGTAGTCGTAGGGAATGTAGCAGTAGCCGCGATCGCCCCACTCTGGCCCCCAGGAGTTGCGCACAATAAAGAAGCGGTCTTTGTCGGAGTAGCCGACGCAGAGCATAGCGTGCCAGCCGTGGGTTTCGCGCACGTTGTCGGAGCGCTTGGGCTGAGGGACTCGGCCTTTGTTGCGGGTGGCCTCGTCAAACGATTCAAAGGTGTTGAGGGCGAAGGCGATTGGGTAGCCTTCGGCCAGGGTATGTCGCCAGAGGTCTAGGTCGGTGTCGATGGTCTCAGTTTCGACAATTTTGAAGTTAGAGGCGTGGTCATAGGCCCCGGTGTCGGGCTCGGTGAAGATTAGCTCTTCGTCATTGGGCCAGAGGTCTTCGGAGCAGGCCCCGTGCTGCATTAGGGTTTCGATCGCACAACGCATCTGTGTGCCAGCATCTTCGTTGTGGCTACCGGTTTGCGATCGCGCGTTGTAATAGACAAACAGACGGCTGACGTTACCAGCATCACCCAGATCGCGCTTGGCCAGATATTCGTAGGCCCCTACAAAGGCATTGGCCACGCAGCTATTGCCCACCTGCGCTTCCACTTCAGTCATGTGGTGGCGTAAATCGACCCGGCCCGGCAACTCCTCTTTCCCAAATCGGCCAATCTGGTGATGCTTAACGTCGTCCGGCTTTTGCCCCGGTTGATAACCGCCAATGCGAAACTTACGGGTCTGCGTAAACATGTTCAACCTTGAGGAATGGCTTCTTAAGCATTCCCTCCGCACCCCTAGCGAGCGCAGCATGGCAGCCCAATATTGCATTACTTTTAAAGAACGGTAAGGCAGTTTGAAGCGGAGTCTGCGAGGTTCTTGTTGCCTGCTGCCCTCGCGTGCCCGCTCACCCTAGAAGAAGGTGCCAGTACCGATAAGAAGCAGGTCATCTAGGTTCAAAGTTTTCCCTAAAGAATGAGGTTCAAGCGGAACTCTAATTTGTGGATCCCTCAGGGCAGACCCTCTAATACCAAATCTGATTTGGTAGACCCCAATTCATAATCAGGAACCCCGTAGGGGCGTAGCATGCTACGCCCCTACAAATTGGGGGTCATTCATTCGGGATTTGGTGTAAGGCATCCGCTAATCTCTACCCCAGCGCGCCGCTTGCCTCAATCGCAAGACGTTACCTTAAGTCTTATAGACCGTACTGATAGGCTACGCCCATTGACCATGCAAGCATTTGATAAGCTGCCCCGTTGGCTGGTGTGGGAAATTGCCCTGCCTTTGACCATTCTGAACATTTGGCTGCTTTACAAGGTCTTTCAGACCTTTCAGACACCGTTTACTATGCTGATCGCCGCCACGCTGCTGTCGTTTCTGTTGAGCTATCCGATCGAGCAGCTTGAAAAGCGCGGCATTAAACCCGGTGTCAGCATTGCGCTAATTTTGCTTTTGACAGTTGGGCTAGTGGGGATTTTGGGCTTTACCCTAGTGCCGGCCCTGCTTCAGCAGTTAGGAGATTTGGGAACTCGCCTGCCTAACTGGTTAGAGTCGGGTAACGAGGAGTTTCAAGCATTAGATGCCTGGCTGGCGGTTCAACATATTCCTTTAAACGTCACCGCGCTGGCGACACAGGTGGCGCAAATGCTGCCCGATGAGGTGGCTCAGCTGCCCGATCAGCTGCTTGAGGTGGTTGTTGGCGTCGCTGACAGCCTGGTGGAAGTATTGATTACGGTCGTGCTGACGCTCTACCTGCTGCTGCATGGGGATGGGTTTTGGAGCGGTCTGCTGCGCTGGCTACCGGGCAACCTTGGCGGTCAGATTCGGCTGGCGTTTCAGGAAAAGTTTAAGAACTATTTTGTGGGGCAGGCCACGATCGCGCTGCTCATGGTCACCAGTCTAACGACCGTCTTCTTTCTGCTCCACATTCCCTATTGGCTGGTGTTTGGCATCGGCATTGGCCTGATGACGCTGATTCCGTTTGGCGATGTCGTGGGCATCTTTACGGCTACCATCATCGTGAGTTTTCACAGCATTTTGCTAGGGGGAGAGCTGGTAGTGGTGGCTCTGCTGGTTGATCAGGTGATTGACAATGCTGTGACTCCCAAAATTTTGGGCGATTTAATTGGGCTGAACCCCGTGTGGATTTTGGTGCTGCTGTTGATTGGCTCCCAGCTCGCGGGGGTGTTAGGGTTACTGCTGGCCGTACCGCTGGCGGGGGCAATCAAGCGAATCTTTGAGGAGATTTATCAACCCTCTGGGCCATCCTCAGGGGCTAACCCAGTCGGTTGACCGGCGGGCTTGAAAAGACCTGCGATCGCTGGCCAACCCCCAATCCCTCTACCCCTCAACGGAGCGAAATCTGGCCCGTTCTAGCCAGGCAAACAGTGCGTCGAGCTGAGCTGTGTTGATAAAGCCATACTGCCAGAGAATCATCGGCAGCTGGGTGGCAGAGTCACTGTGGTGGAACGCGGTAGCCACTTCTTCGTTAGATACCCCAAATTCGGTTTGCACGAAGCTAACCAACCGGCTGAGCAGTGGTGAGGTCATAGCAAAGTTTCCTAGTGTGAGGGAGCGTTGGTCTTGCCCATCAGTAGCCGCAGTGGGCTAATCAGGACAGTCCAATTTGAAGGCAAAGCGCAAACAGCGGTTGTGGTAATACTGTGTCGCTAGCGTTTCAGCCTAGTTGCATTGGGCCTAAATCGCTCGCTTTGTCACAGTCATGTCACTGTAACGACATACCCAGCCCCTAACCTAGAATCCATGGGTAGAAATCAATCGTATCGATAGGATGGTCCACCTATTTGAGCAGCACACTAGCTGTTTCCTCTAGCGGCTGGGCAGGGAAACAGCCATCCACTGGTAATTTTGACCTACTGCACGCTAAGTCTCCTGGTTCTATCGCCTATGATTGGCTCAATCACAACCGCGATCGCGTCGTTATGGCTAGCTACCTTCAGGGCATTCTTGAGGTCACTTATGCTCACCGGATTATTTACCGCTAGCATTGTGGCAGCGACGATGGCGTGATTTGGCCTTGTTTATGTCAACAATGACCCTGCCTCAGCGAAAATTAGCTTTCACCCCCTGTAAGTGAGTCAGTCATGATCGATTCCAGCTCTACCCCTCCCCGCCCTTCGGCCCCCAGAGGCAAAGGAATTTTGCGTGAAACCGTAGAAACCCTAGGCCTGAGCGTGCTGCTGGCCCTGGGCATTCGCACCTTTGTAGCTGAGGCTCGCTACATTCCCTCGGGCTCAATGCTGCCCACTCTGGAAATCAACGATCGCCTGATCATCGACAAGGTGAGCTACGACTTTGGCGATCCCCAGCGGGGCGACATCGTGGTGTTTCGTCCCCCCGACGCCTTAGGTCAAAATGAGGCCTTCATCAAACGGCTGGTTGGTCTGCCGGGAGACGTAATTGAGGTCAAAAACGGCCAGCTCTACGTCGACAATGAGCCCCAGTCAGAGCCCTACATCGCAGCTAAGCCAGACTACCAGTATGGGCCTGTGACGGTGCCTGATGATTCTTACCTGGTTTTGGGCGACAACCGCAACAAGAGCTTTGATTCTCACTACTGGGGCTTTTTGCCGGCTGACCATCTAATTGGCCGCGCTGTATTTCGGTTTTGGCCTCCCGATCGCCTAGGGGATCTTGACTAAACCGCTATAGCTGCTGGAGCCGCTGCTCAATGCGATCGAGCCGGCGCAGCAGTTCTGCCTCAGCGGGGGTGGGTAAATCGGTGGCTCGCTCCACGGTAATGCTGCCGCTGGTTTCTAAAATAGCTTCTCTAATTTCCGCCAGGTTCTCAAACCCCTGACGGCGCAGCACCGTGCGGAACTCTTTTTCGCTAATCAACTCTTTAGCCAGATTTTTTGAAATCATTTGCCCATCCAACAGCAGCGGCGTCGATCGGCCTTCGACTACCTGCTGAATGCGAGGATAGCGATAGGCTAAACGCACCACTAAATAGTTTGTAATTAGTAGAGTAGTCGCCCCAACTAGCCCGCCTAAGACCGAATTGTCGTCGCCGATAATGGCGTTTTGCACGGCGTTAGAAAGCATGAGCAGCACAACTAAGTCAAAGCCCGTCAGCTGCCCCAGCTCTCGTTTGCCACCCAGCCGCAGGGCAATGAGCAAAAAGCCATAGACCAAAATTGGCCGAATAATCTTTTCAAGAATGGATACATCGGGTATCCACAGATCGTGAGCGATAGTCATAGGGCAAAGAACAAACATAGAAGAGCGAAAGATGAAAGAGATGCTCGATGGGCTTGAATTTCGCTATTTTGGGCTGTCCTAACTAGTTTTCACTTGCTACAGAGTTTAGGTGAATCAGTAGGTGTTCAATGCTATAGCAGAAGCAGGCTTAAGCATCTGCTCAGCCTCAAGTTGGCCGCAAAGACTGTCTATAAACCAAGCAGGCGAAATTTAGCGATCGCCAAACTTCGCCACAGCACAAGGCTCTAGTGACTGGCAATAACTATGCTGTGGATTCTTGCGTCTACACCACCAGGCTTTCTAATCGGCTGACGGCGCGATCGACAATGTCTAAACTGTCCTGCCAAAACTCAGGCTGGCGAATGTCTTGCTGGAGATGACGCAGCACGACATCCTCCGCCGTCATGCTGCCGGTGTCGCGCAGCAGCTTGGTGTATAGGTCGTTAAACTGAGCGCCGTATTGGTCTTTTTGGGCGTAGATGCCCAGGCTAAACAGATAGCCAAACAGGTAGGGATAGTTGTAGAAGCCCAGCTCTGCGATCGAGAAATGTAGCTTGCTGGCCCAAAACATGTCGTCATAGCTGGCCAGGCTGTCTTCGTACCAGTGCTGCCAACTGTCGCGCATCATGGTCTTGAGATTGTCAGCAATCACAAACCCCTGCTTGCGGGACTCGACCAGTTTTTGCTCAAAGGTGAACCGAGCTGGAATATTGAGCAAGAATGTCGCCGCCGCAGACCCTTCTTCCCAGGCAATTTTGAGCTTCTGCTCGGGGGTACTGGCCTGCTCAAACAGAGCATCGCGCACCAGGGTTTCGCCGAAGATGCTGGCGGTTTCGGCCAGGGTCATGGGGTAAAAGGTTTTGTAGCGGGGCAGATCCTGCATAACCCAGTTGTGCCAGGCATGGCCCAGTTCGTGAGCCAGGGTCAGCACGTTGTTCATGCTGCCCTCGAAGGTCATAAAGATGCGCGGTTCTTTGGGCTCGGCGAAGCTGGTGCAGTAGGCCCCCGTGGCCCGGTTGGGGGTCGGTTGGGCGTCAATCCAACCCTTTTCGGCCATCATCATGGCAAAGTCGCCCATGGCTGGGCTGAACTGTCGAAAGGCGTCGGCGACCAGTTCGATCGCCGCCTCAAAGGCAAACCCCCCGCTCTGGTCTGCCGCCGGGGGCGGAGCAAACAAATCCCAGGGGGCCATGGGCTCGATTTTGAGCACTTTGCCCATGGCCGTTAGGGCGCGCTGGCCGAGGCTACGCCGCTGGTATGTAGCCTCCATCATGGCGTCGAGGGTGGTGCGATCGATGCGGCTTTGGTGGCAGCTTTTGTCGAGGTAGTGCAGGCTGCGGTGGCGCGATCGCTGTTTGGTTTCCTCTAGCCGCCAGCCGTTGATGGCGTTGAGAACGGTGGCAACCGTCTCGGCCCGGCTCTCCCAGGCGGCGTTGACCCCATGCCAAGCCTCGGAGCGCAGGGTGCGATCGGGGGAGCTGAGCAGGTTAAAGGCCTTGGCCAAGCCCACAGTGTCACCGGCCACGGTGCATTGCAGGGTGCCCGATAGCTCGGTGTAGAGGTTGCCCCAGCCCTGCAGGCCGTTGACGGCCAGGCCGGTGATTAGCTTTTCTTCGGCTAGGCTGAGCAGCTGGTCGTTGAGCTGACGCTGGTGCAGCAGGGAGAAACTCAGCTCTTCGAGGACTGGATCGGCAATCAAGGCCTGGATAAAGGCGTTGTCGACCCGCAGCAGAAAAATGTCTAAGGCCTTAGTGGCCTGACTGATTTCGGCACCGAGCTGTTGCAGGGTGGGTTTCCACTCGCTGGCGCTGGCGTCGCGGGAGTCAACGCTGAGAATAGAGGAGATAAAGGTGCGGAGGTTGCCCAGGCGTTTGGCGGTGGCGGTGCGCTGCTGGTGGGCGGCTCTAACTTGAGCCAGCAACCCCTCAAACTTTTCCTGAGTAAGGGGTTCGGCAGGTTCGATGTGCTCGATGAACGGGGCGCAGAGGGTGGATAGGGTATCGATTTCCGCTTTGATCCGCTCAACCGTTGCGGCAATTTGGGGATCATCACTGCCCGCGAAGAAGTGGCTGTTATCCCAGGTTTGATGGAGGATGGGCATAAAGGCAATGGAGCAAAGGGCATTGCCTTTAGCTTACCTAACCTCTCAGAATATGCTAAGCCCCTAAAGATGCGATCGCGCCATTAAGGAGCAACGCGGTTTATTGCGACAGCTTTAGCCTCAGGGCAGCTATCCGCCGTGGCTAGCTCCAAATAGCGCTGGAGCGACTCTGAGGCCAGACCGTGCAGCAGCAGATTGCGGGCTGAGCCAAAGGGGCTGTTGGGAGCCAGGGGATGGCGGTTCTTCACGGTGTGGTTCCAGGCGTAGTCGCCGGTTACCCGGCTAAAGTAGAGGGCAAAACTTTCGTCGAACTGAAGGGAAAGCACTGCCCGCTCAAACTCGTCGCTGGTGACCCAGAGGGAATAGCAGATCTTGAACAGCTCCAGGGAGGACTCCATATCGAGCACCTGGAGCCAGCCCCGCCGAGTGATGTCGATCTCGACGGACACCGGGCGGATGCCCCCATAGCTGAGCCCTCGCTGACGTACACTCTCTAGCCAATTGGGGTGCTGCTCTTGGGCGCGATGATAGCCGAGCACAAAGTTGTAGAGGTTGATGTCGTGCTCTAAAAAAGCGTTAGCGGCCAGGTCCTCCACCCGGCGAGGGTAGAGAGTGGCGTGGGGCAGGGTCGGGTCGGGGCCATTGTCGATTAAAAAATTGACGATATTAGAGCCAATGGCAAAGTGGCGCACAATCAGGTAGCAGGCTTCGGGAGTAGTGAAGGTGTTAAGAAACCAGACGGCTAACTGGTGCATCAGCCAGTAGTTGCGAAATTGAAAGGGCAAGAGCCGCTTGAGCGTCATAATCAAAGCCATGACCAGGTTGGCGAAGAGCTTGATCGGCAGCAGCAGGTAGGAGCGCGACCAGCTTTGCAGGTCTTTGACCATGTAGGCCTTGGCGGTGGGGTCGAGGGGGATGGCCCAGTCGGCATAGATAGCATCCCAATAGTTAGGGTCTTGCCGGTTGTGGGGCACGGGGGTATAGGTCATAGGTCAATCTCTTCTAGTTGCAGGCGGTACAGGCGGGCGGTGACCTGGGCCGTTTTGACAATGCGGGCGGCGATCGCCGCCGTCATCCAGTCGGCATTAAGAAAGGCATCGAGCTTTTGCACATGGGCCTCGTCATTCTCGCCGTGGTAGCTGAGGAAGGAAATTTGGGTCTTATCTAACCCCAAGCTTTGTTGAATGAGCGCGGCCCACTGGCCCGCCATGCGGTTGCCCAGCCCTTCCACAATGAAGATGCTGCCCAGTAGATCAATCGGGTTTTCGCGGGAGGCGCGTTGAAAAATAAAGGCAGACAGGGCTTCTGAACCAATGTTTTGCTCAGCCTTCAGAATCTCCTCGAGCTGCCCCCCGACCGAGACGTAGTCGCGCTCCAGCATTTGAAAGTCGCGGTGCTCGTCGCGGGCGTGGCCGATCAGGTGCGATCGCAGCTCAAAGTCAGTCATATTTGACGCGGCTCGGGCAATCCACCGGGCGCCATCGACCACCTGGGGGCGCAAGGCTCGCAGCAGCGCCCGGTAGTCTGCGAGGGTAAACTCCCCCCGGTGCAATCGCCTGACGATGGGGACGGACCGCAGCTCTCGCTCAAAGGTCAGCCACACCAGCATCAGCTGGCGCAACAGCGCTTCAGAGACTGTGTCAGGGGTTTCGGTTTCCAGGGCAGCGGTTGCTGAGGGGGGACGGTCAGGGGAGGCGATCGCCGCAGTGGCCGGCAGCAGCGTGGCGTTAAAATCCTGGCTTGGCCCAGTCGCCTCCACCACCGTCAGCAGCATGTAGGCGGTCGTGAACCGGCCACTTTCGGGCACAAAGCAAAAGATCTGCTGCCCTGGCCACAGCTTGCCCGAGTTAAATAACTCCTCCAGCATCAGGTAGATTGAAGCGCAGCCGGTGTTGCCCCGGGTGTAGAGGTTGGTAAACCACCGCTCCTCAGGAATCATGCAGCCCGCCTGTTCGAGCAAATTGATGATTTGGCTACGAAAGAAATGCGACGAGTAGTGGCACAGCAGCCAGTCCACCTGGTCGGGGTGCACCCGACCAGCTTCGATCAGCCTGATCCAGCCCTCCACGCCCAGCTGCACCACCTGGTCGAGCAGGCGAATGTTTTGGCGCAGGTTGAGCGCTCCCGCCGCTGCCGCCGCCCCCTGATCGGGAAAGTCCATCCAGCTGGTTAGCTCCGTGGCGCTATCGACCCCGGCATACATGCACAGCGGATGGGAATTGGCGTGGGAGACCGACTCAATCCACTCAATTTTGAGGCTGAGGCCGCTGGCGTTGGGGCGATCGCTGACCAAGCAGGCCCCCGCGCCATCCGACAGCATCCACCGCAGAAACTCGGTGTCGAAGGGCAGGGCAGCCCGCGCTTGATGGGCGGTTTCGGCCTCAAACCGGGTGTGTTTAAACAACCGCGAGGCCAGCTCTGAGGCCACCGCGATCGCCTGCCGCTTTTGACCCAGCTGCACCTGGGCCGCCGCGTATTTGAGTGCCGCCACGCCAGCGCAGCATACCCCTAGGTGAGAGGTCGCCTCCACTGGGGCCAGCTCCGGCAGCTCTCCATGCACCATACTGGCAAAGCCCGGCACCAGCAGGTCGGGCCAGGTGGTGGCACAGGCCAACAGGTCAACGGTCTTGGGATCTAGCTCAGCCTGGGCCAGGGCGTCTCGCACCGCTGTTGCGGCCATCTGGCTATTGCTGAGGGTGGTTTGCTGTTGGCGATCGAGGGCATAGTAGCGCTGCTGAATGCCGTTGCTTTTGAGAATGCGGGCCTTGACTCGGGAGGGGCGATCGCCCACCTGGCCCAGGTAGGCGTCCATCTCATCGTTGGCGATCGGGTTTCCTGGCAGACATTTGCCGATGTGGGTGATGTAAGCCGCCCGGGGTTGAGCCCGGTCGAAGGGGGTGAAAGCCGGCATGGGGTTATACCTCTAGCATGAGACTGTCAGTTACTGCCCTGGGCGACCCGCTGGTGCTGCGCCATAGGAGGTGAATTGATCTTGGCCCTGACAGCACGCCGCCAGTGGCCCAAGCAGAACAATCCAGCAAAAATCGTTGACGAGATGCATCGTCTCAAGATGCCCCGATTGACTCAGCCCTAAACCTTTTGTTAGGTGAGCCATGCGTTCAGTAAAGCACCGCTACCTAGCGCTCTGACCCAAATCGATCCGCTTTAAAGTTTGACCTTATCGCCAAAGAGGTCAACGGTCTGTTGCCTAATTTAGAAATGCTGTCTATGAGCTGTCATCCACTGCTCGCTGATGTCCAAGCGTCAGCAGTTACAGCCCCTAACCCGTTTTTGTCGGGCGAGGTTAGCGTTGATGCAGAATTTTAGTCGGAGTTGATCAAACGCCTAAGCGGCAAGAAAACTGTTGCCTAGCCACTTTAGAAAGGTTCTTCAGAACTGCACTGACTGCTGGAATGGCCATCTGCCGTTCGCAAACACTGTCCGACGCTAACCCTAGAAGTAGATGGGCAACACCCGAAAAAGCCAGCTAAGCACCGGCAATTTATCTGCCAAAACCCTATGTATGCCTTTAGACAAAGGCCAACTATTTCTTTAGATGGTCTCGCCAGCTAAATCGTTTGGCTATTGTTATTTGTAAGGAAAAGGCACCGATTGCCTACAACATTTGGAGAGAAGGGAATGAACATTCTAGCTTGGATCGTATTGGGTTTGATTGCTGGTGCAATTGCTAAAGCTATTTATCCCGGACATCAGAGCGGTGGTCTCTTGGGCACACTGATTCTGGGTGTAATTGGTGCATTCGTTGGGGGTAGCCTCTACTCTTTGCTGACCACAGGATCATTAGCCCTGACAGCAACAGGTCTCAGCATCGGTGGTGTAGTAATTGCCGTCTTGGGCGCAATTGTCGCCCTGTTCATCTACTACGCAGTTGCCAAGCGTGCCGTTTAATTGCCAGCTATTAGCCATAAATCGAAATAGATAAGCACCAACGAACCGGATATAGCGGGTGGCGATTGCCGCCACCCGCTGGGGGTCAAAACTCGGCATACTTGCCTAGGATGACTCCTTTCCGCTAAGTGGGCTTATCTATTTTTCCGTGTATGGGTGTAATAGCTTGGGGGCAGCGTTGAAGCAAGTTGTCCCAAATCATTTTTTGAGGTAGGTTAGCAGCAGTTTCCCCTGCGTTGTGTCGATAGGTTCCGTGTGAGCGATAACGTAAACCAGTCTCAGGTCTTAAAACAGGCGCTACAGGCCTTTGTACTAGATGCTGAGGGCGAGCTGGCAACAGCCTTAGAACAATACAGCGCCGCTCAACTAAAGCTTTGGTCAGCCACCAACCTGCAAGGCATTAATCGCTCAAGCCTGGCGATCGATATGTTTTTGACCGAAGGCCAGGTAGCTGGCCAGTCGGTATTGGATATTTTTATTGAAAATCAGCCCAGCTTATCCCCGAGTGACCGGGCTTTGGCTGAGAGCTGGAAGAAAACGTTTAATGGCCTGTTTAAAGTGCTTCAGGCTACGCCAGAACGCTTTGAAGTGATGAACTGGCTGACGGAAAAGCGCTACTGGGTCGAGCCGAATGGGGCACAGTCGGCCGAGGAGCTAGCTCGTCTTGGCCCCGGCGAGATTGTGGTTACTCGTCTGTCGCCAGACGTGGATGATGTCTGGACGTTTTCAGGCCCTTTGATGCTGCTGGGCAAATTGGGTAAGCCTAAGCTAGCTGTTGCGATCGGCAACTTTAAAAACTGGTTTCCTGACCATTTGTATGGCGATGCCCCTGAGCTTTTAGAAGAAGCCTGGAAATCTGTGGAGCGCTACCACCACGATTTTGTGGACTTTTTTGGGGGCGATCGCATTACTCTGTCAGGCTATGAGCTGAACAAAAAGCTCAAAGAATATCAAGAGATTTCTACCCAGCGCCGTTTAGAGGCGCTCGGCATTGACAGTTCTAAGTCGCTCAAGGAACTGGTCGCTGAGTCTGGGGTTTCTGAGGAAGAGGTGGCTGAGTCGATGGCCTCGTTTGGCAAAGACGGGAAAGAGGTGGACCGGCTCTTAAAGGATGACAAGGCGATTAAGATGGCAACGCCGCCCATCAATCTGCCCGATGAGCTGCGTCGGGCAGAAGCCGTGACGGTGTTTGTTCACCCCCGTTGGGGACAGACATTCCTCAAAGACTACGTGCGCTTGACCCAGCTGTTTGAGGCGACCGATGACGCATCTGTAACCAAGGCGGATCAGCTAATTCAAAAATATCTCAAGGAAGATGCGGTCAACGCCTACGTTTGGCATTGCTTTGCTGAAGACAACGCCACGCCGTTGATGGCAGCTTTGGGAAGACATTTCAACCGCTCAGATCTAACCATAGATGATCTGGACGACGTTTTAGTACAGGCCGGAAAGCCTTTAGAGCCAAAACTTCCAGAGATTGCGAGTGTGCCTATGCATCTGCAAGACTTGTTTCAGGAAGCGATGCAAGAGGTGGATCAAGGCTCCTCAAAGAAAAAGTCAAAGGGCAAACAGAAGCAAAAAACCGGCTTTGCCGTTTAGAGGCTGTTCAGCAGAGCATCTGTTGTGACGTTAGCCGTCTACGCTCTCCCAGCGCGGATTAGGGCAGACTCATTGGTTACTGAGGGAAATCCTGCGCTGTGGGCCTGCGGAAATGGGGGCGATCGCCCCCATTTCCACAAATTGCTAATCTTGTGCTCCAATTTGTCTTAAACCAATTGGGGGAAACGTTATGCCTAACGTCTGGCCACAGCTACCTCTCGATGATTGGCAAGACACCTACGCCACGCTGCACCTGTGGACTCAAATTGTGGGCAAAATTCGGCTAGTGCAAACGCCCTGGATTAATCACTCGTGGCATGTGCCGCTATATCTGACCGCGCGGGGTCTGACAACAAGCACTATTCCGAGCACGGATCAGATTTTTCAGATCGACTTCGACTTTTTTGACCACCAGCTGCGCATTGCCACCAGCGAAGGCAGCGTGAAAACGGTCGAGCTACGGCCTCGGTCGGTGGCAGACTTTTATCAGGCGGCGATGACGGCTCTGGCAGAGCTGAATATTGCCGTTCGCATCCACACCACGCCTAACGAAATCCCAGATGCGATTCCCTTTGAGCAAGATGAAACCCATGGGGCTTACGATGCCGATGCGGCGCAGCGGTTTTGGCGGGTGCTGTTGCAGAGCGATCGCGTCTTTCGGGATTTTCGCTCTCACTTTTCGGGCAAGGTGAGCCCGGTGCATTTTTTTTGGGGCAGTTTTGATCTGGCGGTGACGCGATTTTCGGGGCGACCGGCACCGGAGCATGGTGGGGGTGTGCCCAACTTGCCCGACGATGTTGCTAAGGAAGCCTACTGCCAAGAGGTGAGCAGCGCTGGGTTTTGGCCAGGGATGGGTCTGGGCTACCCGGCTTTCTATTCCTACGCCTATCCGGTACCGGAGGGGTTTAAGGATGCGCCGGTTCAGCCGGAGGCGGCCTTCTTCCATGAGGGGCTAGGGGAGTTTGTTTTGCCCTACGATGCCGTACGCGAGGCCGCTGACCCTGACCAGGCGCTGCTGCAATTTCTGCACAGCACCTATGAGGCTGCTGCTAATTTGGCCAACTGGGATGCCGCCGCGCTGCAACAGACCTGGTTCAAATAGCGCTGCGTAGTAGGGGAGAGGGGCGATCGCCCACGGAGTTTGCAGAATCAGAGTTTAAAACAGGGCTAAACCCACTGGCTAATTAATATCGCCAGTGGGTTTAGCCCCGTAGCTGTGGATCGAAGGATTGCGGTGGTCTACAGCGCTCAAGCAGAAGCGGCTGATTCGGACTCGCGCTCAGACTCGCGCTCCGAAAATTCGCGGGTTTTGAGGGATAGCCCAATGCGAGAAATGCCCGTAAAGAGAATGCTGGCACCGACTAAAGTACCTAACAACCAGGGAGCGTTAAAGGGAAACTGAAACCAGATCATGGCGCCCAGGATCAGGGTAATGATGCCGTTGCCTAAAGCCCAGGTCCAATTTTGCTGGGGTCGTAGACGAAAGGCCAGAATGAGTTCAAACACGCCTTCGGTGAGTAAAAAGCTACCGAGCAACAGGGTCAACGTCAGTACCCCTGAGCGTGGATTCACAAACAACATAATGCCGGTAGCAATGTAAAGAACGCCAAGCAGCGCTTTCCAAAGGGTGCCGCCTTTGTCACGGGTTTGATAGGCATAAACGAGTTTTGCTGCCCCTGCGGAAGCCAAAATTACGGCTACCCAAGTTTCAACAAAAAGGGTCGAGACGATGGGCAGCGCGATCGCAGCTACACCCAAAATTGTTAGAACAACGCCAGTCCATAACGAGCGATCGCGAACCTGTTTAACATCTACTGAAGTATTGCTGACCATGAGATTTTCCTCTTGATTTAGCTGTTTAGCTGTGAGCTTCTTCAAGTTAAGAAATCTTGCCGCGATCGAGTAGAACCAAAGGGTAGAACGTGCTTGAAATGGCGGTGACTTTAGGATGAGATGCAACGCTGAAGTGCAAAGTCTTTTCCGGTTAATTTTAGAGGACAGCTCAGCCCTTTAATAAGCCACACAATGCAGGCAATACAAGCGATCGCGGCAGCAACAGCAGACGGTTGAGAGCATTGTTAGATGACCTTTACCCATCCACTGGTATAGCTTCGGCTATTGCCATAGCAGGAGGAAGGAAGTTAAATCCTCCATTAACTTGCAGGTATCGGCTCCAAGTACGAGTTTCATTGCTGAAGCGTGCTTTTTAGGGCCATTTGTACAAGCTGCAACAAAAGGATTTTTTATGACTGCTTACACAACCGCTAACGATCCTAACCAAGCTCTGAATGTCTTTAAGGGCTTAGATACAGATGCGCAACTGGCACTGCTGTGGTTTGTCTATGAGCAGATGGGAGAGCGGATCACGCCAGCTGCCCCTGGCTCTGCATCCCCTGAAATTGCTACCGGTCTTTATAACCAGGTCAAAGAGGTCGATCAGCAAGAGCAGCTTGAGATTATGCGCGCGATCGCACGGTGTGACGCCTCTAACCAAATCGGCCGAGAGTACGGTTCTTTGAGCGCCAACACAAAACTCGCTTTTTGGTATTACCTGGCTCAGGGCATGGATAGCGGTGAAATTATCCCAATGCCTGAAAATTATGAACTTGATAATCAAGGGCAAGATCTGCTGGCTGCCCTAGAGACGATGGGCTTTGAAGAGCAGATTACCTTTTTGCGCGACGCTGCCCTTGGCATGGGCGCAGAACCCGCCAGCGGCTCCAACATCTAGATTTAGCGCAGGTGCTTCCTCCCAGCGGATCGTGTAGCGTTGGGAGGAAGTGTTCTGAAATTGCGAAGCTACTGAGGCAGGCCCACAAGACAACCTGCTGCTTCAAAGGCAGCCACAGTCTCAGGGTAAAACTGCCTTAGCTCTTCTGATGAACTGGGCAGCGGTCGGGGGTGAGCATACTCATAAAGGCTGGGCTGATTTTCATAGACCGATACGTTGCCCAAAAAGTTGTTGTCTAGAAAGAAGACTACGTTTTGGTCGGTGTGTAGTTTGTTGTCTCTCACCTGGCCAGCGTAGAACTTGCTCTGATCTTGGTATATGTCGAGAATGCAGACCCCTCCTCTGAGAGCAGATGGGTAGATATAGAGAGATTCTTCAATGGCAGTCCATTCGCCCAGAAATGGGGCGATCGCAGGGTCAACGTCAGCCCAAGCTTCTGCATAAGCCGATCGTTCTTGCCACTCTTCAAAGGTGCGGCGATCGCTGTAGAAACCACTGGCTTGAAGGTCTGGAATCTTGCGTCTGAGTTCCTGGGCTAGCTGTTGAAGCTCTGTTGCGGTTGGATATCGCTCAGACTGGGCGATCGTAGGCTGAGCTAAGCTAACCAGCGTTAAAGCCAAAAGGCTACTCAGTTGAAGTTGTCTCATTGGGTTGCTTGCCTTCGCTGCTGACTGTTTCAGAAGTCCGTCTCGCAGAACGGCCCTATACAGAGCTAATCATCAACCTCTAGTAGAATTCCGGGCTGTCGATTATTTCTTTATTTAGGGCGCGGTTGATGCGATCGGGTTTACGGGTCTTTTTTGGCCTGCATTAGCCAAACCCCTCTCTCTGACTGGTGGTCACCGACCTCGGCTGTAACTGGCATAGATTCTGGGTATCTGCTGTGGGCAATGCCTACATCTTGGGGTTGGCTAACTCTACCGCTCCAGCCATAGCGCTTTAGCAATTGCTGGGGGTCGTCGCAGCCAAACTGCCAGTGGCGCACCACACGCCCTCTATCGTCCTGTTTAGCTCGCTGAGCCGCCTGAATTGAACCGTCGTTGACCCCATCCATACCCAAAACGCTACCGGGGCAGCTTAGTGTAGCAACAGTTTTCAGTAGAGAGTGGGCTGAAGGCTCTGGCAAATACATCATCACGCCTTCAAGCAGCCAGATCGTTGGCAGTTGCTTCAGGCCTGCCTCTAGGAGGCGAGCCACCCAGCCAGTTTGAACATCTCCTAAGTCGCCAGCAATTAGGTGGTGACGACAGTTGGCCTCATGGTTTCGCAGGATGTTGGCTTTGTAGTCTAAAACTGCTGGCACATCGACTTCGTAGAGGCAGGTGGCTGGTGGCCAGGGCAGTCGATAGGCTCGGGTATCTAGTCCTGAACCCAAGATGACGACTTGAGGCTCGAGTAGCCGGGGCAGAGTGGCTAGCAGTAGGTCATCAAAGAAACGGGTGCGAATGGCAATGTAGCGGGTGCGCTTGGCAATCACTTCTTCTAAAGCGCGTCCCTGCTGTGCAGAGACCTGCTGCCATTTGGCTAGAAGATGCTCAACCTCGTCACCCGCTAGGGCCGCCGCATAGGGGTCGTCGAACAGTGGCTGCGGCAGAGATTGCTCAATGGCTCGCTTCGCCGCCACAATTTTGGCGGTGTAGGAGATGGGATCGGCAGAAGTCGGGGGCACAGCAGAGTTCTAGAAGTTGCGTTTTAGGGGCTGTTTAGCAAGGGATTGGTTGTAGCTTTAGTCATTGGCTGATTCCCCTTGCCTTGCGAAGGGAATGTTCAGGCTTAGTCTCCCCCTTTTATAGACGCTCTCTTGTAGTTTGGTCTGATTCTGCCCCGTTATTTTGTAGAGCTGCTTCACCGGATAGGGGCCGCTCTGTTCGGCTGGGCCAGCCTGGAGTTGTGATCTGCATCATCTCACTGGGCGGCATCGCTCACGTTGTAGGGCTAGAAGTATCACCAAGTGACCGATACCTCTATCACTTCCTGAGCTGAGGATTTAGGAGACTATGAATTCATTGCTAGCAGTCCGCAGATTTGATTTATCGCAGCGTTCTCCACGCCCGGTAGATAACCCAACGACTTTCCTCCTAAACAACAACGACCTACCTACCCCGCTCGCAACAGTGGGGTTTTTTGTAGCTAGCAAATCTGATCGATACACTATAAACGCGTCATGATTCTCCCATTGCATGACGAAAGTCATCATCTAACCCTGGCTTCGATCGCTCTAATCCTCAGTCAGATTCACCTGGCTAACCGCAGCAGCATACAGGCTGTTGGCAAGTGCGATCGCCCCTGCTCGATCAATGGTCTCCGTCATCTGCTCTAGCAGTTCTGGAGTCAGTAAGGGAAAGGCTGTCATGCTTATAGTTTTGCCACTGTCCGTTTAATCAACCCAGGAAATATCATCCAGGCTGGGCTTGGTTGGCTCTTTAGCTGGCGGGGCTGTAACCGTCTTTGGTGGACTGGGTTGCACCTGAGTAGCCTGCGGTTTTGACTGAGCTTGACTGACTTGGCTGACGCGATCACTCCCATTTCCCTGCTTTCGCTTCATAAAGGCAGAGGAGGCTAACTCTTCCGGTGCCAGCGATCGCAGAAACCAATCGAGCGTCTCTTGAGACAGCCATCCGTGTAAAACCGCCAGTGCCCCAATTCTCAACCCCGCCTGCGCCTGCTCTCGCAGCAGGGCGTCTACCTGTTGAGAACTCAGCAGCCCCGCCTGCTGAAAGTAATACCCGATCGGATTATCCCGACCAACCGTGGCGAGCTGCGGCCACTGTTCAGCGAAAAACTCAATGGCGTCGCGCTTGACCCACCCGCGCAGCTCAAGAATGTCGCCTATTCTGAGCTCAGGCTGCCATTGCTGATCCTGAAGCACCACGTCAAGCTGCGCTTGGGAGAGCAATCCTGCCCGCTGCAACATTTCTCCGAGGGGTCTGGTTTGAGGCTGGGCTGGCATGGCTAAGCGATCGACGCAAACAACGGTCTTTCTGAGAAAGTACCCCTATTCTACTGTCGCATTCTTGGACAGGTTGGGGAGCTGGTAATAACTAAGCAAAAAGTTCTTTAAACCTTGACTTGCTTATCTAATAGCTCTCTAATTCGATACTGGTGGAGATCAGGATAACCACTGGCTGGTCTGGGGAAAGTAGCGATCGCTCAGGTATGTACGGTGCTCTTAAATGTTGGCAAAGCCGAGCTGGTGCAGGGCAACGCTGAACCCTAAAGCATCACAGGCCTTTGTGCAGCGATATCTCGGAGATGAGAAATAGCCCAATAATATCGTGTCGGGTGGGCAATATTCACCGCTTAGAGTTTCAACAGTAGCTAGGGGCTGAAATGAAAGAAGCGATCGCATGGCATTGTGCGAGCGCCCCTCAAACTGACTCGGCTTTGGGTTAAGTGCCTAAGCAACTGACTGCTGATCGAGGGAAGTCTGGCTAGCCCGTCGCCGCTCAGGTCGCCGCTTGCCGCCTGCCATTTCATACTCAGAGCTTTTGCGGCCATAGACTACGGCGACGGCATTCAGCATCCTTTCAGACTTTTCGGCCAATATTCCATTCCCCACCTCTCCCGATGCCACCTCAATCCCTCCAAATTTGGCCTAAACTCCCGCTTCCCCGGCAATCTAATCGCCTCTCCCCTAAATGCCACCATCTCTCGACTTTTCACCGCTGGCTCCTCCACAAACCGCCCCTGCGGAATCACAATTCGGTAATCGTCATCCACCCCAAACCAGCCGTGGTCAAACGCCCAATAGTGATTCTTGCAAAGCGCCAGCCCATTTACAAAGCGGTCATCCCTAAACTCAGCAACCGGCTTAATGTGAGCACCATCCACAATGTCTTGCCCATCCGCGCTAATAATCCTCAGCCCACAAAACGCGCAGCGCTGGTTATAGAGCGACACCACAATCTTGCGGAATGCCCTATTTCTGACAACAATATTCTTCTCATTCTTCAGGTCTTCAACCTTGTAGGTTGCGCTACCCTCCCGCAAGAGTTGAGTTTTCACCGTCTCAAATTCATCGATTAATGATAGCTGCTCAATCTCAGACGAGCACCCTGCAAACCAGCTATCGATCAGCACCCGCAACAAAATTACCCGCTGCCCTGGGTCTTGCAATATTGCAAACAGATCCGGGTCTAACCACGCATACTACACAATTCGCCGCACCGCCGTCACCCCCTTGCGGCCCAACCCCGTCGAGGTTGCCGTTTTACTATTGGGGTAAAACGCCAGGTGCCAAAACCCATCCCCCGTCAAATGCACAAACGGGAGCGAAACATCAGAGCGATCATCGCTCCTGACCAAGCTGCGCCAATACCTCAAAAATGTCGAGATTAGCTCTGGCGATAGCGGCACCTGATTTAGCCAAATCTTGCCCTGCTCAATCAGCTCCATCGATGCGATCAAGAGCACAGGCTTGTGAGGCGCAGCTCCGCGCTCTCGGTGCCGGTTGACATTCAGCCTGGCAAATTTCTTGGCGTAGTAAGTTAGGTCTTTTGGTATCGTTTAGCCAGAGGGGACATCTGGCACTAAGCTTGCTTTGGCTCTACCCAGTCATAACCCAAGCCGCTGATAATGTCTCAGTGAAGCGGGGAAAACAGCATTTGTAAAATTTTTTTACCTTACGTAAGCCTCTTACCGGTACCGCCAGTGAGCCATCCATGTCAGTGGTTGCTTGCCCTCAACAAAGCCTGATCATCTGCTGTTGTAGTGCGATCGCTTGCACAACAGCGAGAGTCACACCGAAGTAATGCACTTACTGTCTGAACGGAGGTTTGAGATTTTAACTTAGCGGTTTACCGTTAAAGGCGACACCTAGATTTGAACTAAGGGTAGAGGTTTACAGACCTATTGAGCCCTTTGATTTTAGAGCGTCTAGATCTTCAAATGCTTAGGGTTGAGAGCGGTGAAGGCGGAAAAGCTACTCAAATCTATTTGAGGGGGTACTTTGGATTGGTTCAAGGCTGGTAACGGAAGTTAAATTGGCCTGTTGCAGGTAGTCTTGACCTTCATCAGTAAGCAAGAGAGCCGCAAACTTAGCCCCGATGGGCGGCAGGCGATTGTCTCGCCGGTAGACTACAGCTAGAGAGCAGGTTCACCTAATAGTCAAAGCAGCTCAAGCAACAGCCGCTGCTTTAGGTTACTCAGTGCCGGATGCAGTTGCAAATTTTTCTACAGAAATAATTAACGCATTACTAAGCACAGGTGATGATGAGCTTGGTCTTGGGACCTACGTACTTCAACCTAATGCTTTTGCTAGCTTTGCTCAGCAGCCTCTAACTCACTTCAGAGTTCAGCTCGACTATCACTTTTTCCTTCAGCATACTGATGGCGATGCCAAGTACTATTCCTTCTATCAAATTGTTGAGGATGGTTCGGCTGTATTATCCCCAAGTGTTTCTGTAGGACCTGAATGGAAGCTTATGGGCCATGCCTAGAATGTCAAAGGTATGGCATTCCTGGCTAACAAACTGTATGCAGCTCCTTCAAACAACCAACTGTGGATGCGGGATTCAGCCGACTATGATGTGCCTTGGCGGCATGTCGGAAGTGCTAGTAGTGTAGTAGCGATGGCGGGGTCTATCGATAGTCCTCAAAGTGGTGCAGTCTTCGCTGCGACTTCAAGCAATCAACTTTGGAGGTTTAATACCTGGGCCATCACCTAATCAGGTATGGCTTGCCCCTCCTTGTCTTAAGTTGAACTGATACAAGAAATCCAATATTTCAAGCATTTTAAGCTTGTAAATGTTGGATTTCGGCATCAGATTTTACTATCTACATTTTAATTTTTTTAAGTAACAGCGAATTTTTGGAATAAAAATTAGAGCTTTATATGTTGGCATGGGAAAGCCACTTAGCTAGATCTGTATTGACGAAAACCAAGCTTACTAACTTTATTGAGTAGGTAGTAAGTTTTGAAAAGTTCTAAAAGGTTTGTGGACGCTTTTGAGAGGCAAGGTTAAACTCGCCAGGCTTTTAGTTCACTAAGTTTTTGCACGTGTGCTTGGGTTGGCCCAATGATTAGTAGCAAAAATATTTTGGTGCTATGCCTTGAAGAGATGAGAGAGGTTTGCGCTCACTGCCCTTAACTCGCTTAAGCTTAAGGGCAGTGAAGGTGGAGTAGTTGCCTGCGCGCGCAATCAGCCGCTCGGGCTTACCCCCCTGTATTCAGAGATTCTGGACGTAGTTAAGTGGAAATTGTCCAGCACGGTGATAGTGTTAACAACTTTTAGAACATTTCACGAAAGAGCTGCCGAAAGAGATTGTGATGCTGCTCTGTGGCCCAGGGCAACTACACCTTTACACCCAAGCCAGCAATGGGCCAGCTCCTAATAGCTTTCAACCTTATAAAGCTGGATGGGTGAGAGGGTAAATGACTAGACCCAGCAGAGCGGAAACCAGCACAATGAGTGGCTCAGGCAGCTTCTTTTTGAAGATAAGCAGCAAAGCTAGGGTGACAGCAGCCACGATGACTGTGGGAATATCTACCAGCGATCGCTTCCCGAGCACCACCACCGCTCCGGTGATTGCCCCGATCGCTGCTACCGTCACCCCTTCGACAAAGGCTGCTACCCCCGGCTGCTTGCCATGCTTCTTAAAGTACGGCGCTGGAATAATCGTAAATAAATAGCAGGGTAGAAACGTCGCCAGGGTCGCCACAATTGCTCCAGCTAGCCCCGCTACCAGAAATCCAATAAATCCAACCGTAATCACAATTGGCCCTGGTGTAATCATCGCCACCGCTACAGCATCGACAAACTGTTCAGAATTCAGCCACTGCAACTCATTCACCAGTCCGCCATAGAGAAAAGGCACAATCGCTAGGCCACTGCCAAACACAAACGCCCCTGCCTTGCCAAAGAAGGTGAAGATTTGCCAGAGAATGCCTGGCTCAGTGACTGGAATAGCCATCAGGGTCGGCAGGAAAGGCACTACAGCAAAACTAGATAATCTTTTAGGACGCCACTGCTTGGGCGGAGCCTTCACCAACCACACCAGCACCCCTGCCGCCAAAATCAGCGCAATTTTCTCAGACTCGGTGATGACCGTGACCGCCGCCGAGACAATGTAGATTGCCCAAAACAGCCAATCTTGGCCGATAGTTTTGACCGTGAGCTTATAGCTGCTGTTGGCAATGATGCCGATGACCGTGGCACCGACCGTGTAAAAAATGGCCTGCATCCAGGGCAGACCCCCATAAATTGTGTAGGCCCATCCCAGGCCCAGCACCATTAAAAAAGCTGGTAGGGGAAAGACTAGCCCCGTCAGCGTTGCGCCCAAAGTGCCGTAGTGGACGTAACCCATATAGATCGCCAGCTGCTCGGCCAGGGGGCCAGGGGCTAATTGCGCCAGAGATAGCCCTTCTTTGTAGTCAGATTCAGAAATCCAGCCGCGCTCCTCCACTAGGTCGCGCTTCATATAGCCCACTAGAGCAATGGGGCCACCAAATCCCCAGGTGCCCAACTTGAGAAAGTACAGCACCATTTGCCCTAGGGAGTAGGGCGGCGGCGATAGTTCGGGGTGCTGGTTTGCTGGCAGTGGGGCCTCGGCCATGGGGTGATTCCTCTGGTGACAGAACATTCTCTCTGAAACTATCTAGAAGATGCTCAGTCAAAACTGTAATGCTTGTTTATCTTGTAAGCAACATGTGTTGCACAAAATTTGATGCCCCTGGTTTAGTTTACCGCTCAGCGGCTTGAGGGGCGGAAGAACCCAGCGGAGTGGCCCGCTCCTGAGCCAAGGTTGCATACAGCCCTTCAAACAGAGCAATGCCGTGCATCTCTAGGGCAGTGTCAGAGAAATCGGTCAGCAGCCAGCCCCGCAGCAGGGCATCGACCCCCGCAGTTTGGGGCTGGTGGTATTGACCATCGCGCAGGTCAATTTCATGCACAATCTGGCCCAGCACCTGCAGAGCTGGATTATTGTCTAAACCAAAGGCTCTAACCATGACCTCAAAGGTGCACAGATTGCCCTGGTGCTGAAAGTCACCTTTATCCATATCGAAGGTGACTTCGTCGGCTGCCGCCGTTTTGGCATAGCGAATCACGGCCTTGGGGTCAATAAATCGACGAATCAGCCAGATGCAGGCCAGGCGATCCACATGGGGGCGGGGCCGAGTTACCCACGATCGCTGCTGATACTGGTCTAGGGCAGCGGCGGCAATGGCGATCGCCTCCGATACAGGCGTCAGGACTTCAGCAATCTGGTTGAGACGGGCCATCACCTGCGCCCCTTCAGGGCAGTCAAAAAAGTCGATGCGGCGGATGTCAGCATAGTGCTTGTAGAGCTTTTCGAGGCGCTCGTGTAAATCGCCCGAGACATCAAAGGCAGGGGAGCTAGCCAGCGCTGTAGCCTGTGCCTCTAGCTCGGCGTAGTCGTCGCGCCGAGCGGCTCGAAACCGCTCGACGATATCGGAGTCGGATAGGCCCTCAAACTGCTCAACCCGCATAATCAGTGCTTCTCCACTGGCTTTTTGCACCTCTTGGGCTAGCCACTGAAACGCTTCGAGGCACTCATCGCGATCGGGCAGCACCTGAATGCTGTTGAAGGCGATCGCCCCCAGCCGCTTCAGCCGCCGCCACAGGGTTACCCTCGGGCTCGACGAGGCCTTTGAGGGCAAAGAATAGGAAAAAACCAGCCAGCTCACGCCATGACCTCTACTCAAAAGCCAGAGTAACGGATATAGCTATGAGGAGCAACAGGTGTTGCTAGCGCTGGCTTGGCTGGGGCTATTGACCTTTAAAGGGGCTGGCGACGTGCTGACGGTGACGAATAGCCTTGAGCCGCCTATACCCCGAGAAGCAGTTAAATCAGGACTTAAAGTTGTTTCCCTTTATAGCAAAATTGATATGCCCAATGCCGTGTGTCGATTGCACATTGCTCTTAGGAAGGGGTGGGCAGAACCGTATCGTGAGCTCGCAGCTCTGGCAGGGTGAGTTGCTGCAGAGCAAACGTACTCTGCAACGGCTAAGGCGCGAGAAACTATAGAGCCTGACGAGAGCTTTCGTGAATCACCGTAAAACTTGTATCACGAACAAAGCTTTCACTTGAGTGTTTCCGTAAAAACGCGGATTCTGATTGATGAATTGATTCAGACTAAGGCGACTTGTCCTGGCTAAGCAAGCTCGTATTGGTATGGCTAAAACAACGTGGACCTTATGGTCTATGGGGTAATCGCACACTTGTCCGCAGCGGGAACTCGATTCCTCAGGGGAAGGGGAGAGTGCTTCTGTTTGAACAGGCATCACGCCTAGCTCAACTCACATCGTTGCAGTTTAGACCTGCCTCAAGCTCACGCATGGACAGTCTCTAGTTTTGCTCAAGGCTCAATTTAAATTTTATCTTAGGGCTTTTTTTATGTTCGATCCCGTGCTTAACCTTTCTACCCTCAATGGCAGCAACGGCTTTGTGATTAACGGCATCGCTGCGGATGACAATTCAGGCTTTTCTGTCAGCAATGCAGGCGACATCAACAACGACGGCATTGACGACCTGATTATTGGGGCAGATGGAGCAGACCCCAACGGCAACAGTAATGCTGGCGAAAGCTATGTGGTCTTTGGTGGAACCGGCGTGGGCAGCAGCGGCAGCTTCAACCTCTCTGACCTCAACGGCAGCAACGGCTTTGTGATTAACGGCATCGCTGCGGATGACAACTTAGGCAGATCTGTCAGCAGTGCGGGCGACATCAACAACGACGGCATTGACGACCTGATCATTGGAGCATTCATAGCAGACCCCAATGGCAACAATGCGGCTGGTGAGAGCTATGTAATTTTTGGTGGGGCAACAGTGGGCAGCAGTGGCAGCCTCAACCTCTCTGACCTCAACGGTAGCGACGGCTTTGTGATTGAGGGCATCGATGAGTTTGACACCTTAGGTTTATCCGTCAGCAGTGCGGGGGATATCAACAACGATGGCATCGACGACTTGGTTGTTGGGGCAAACCTAGCAGACCCCAATGGCACCGTTAATGCTGGCGAGAGCTATGTGATTTTTGGTGGGGCTGGAGTGGGCAGTAGTGGCAGACTCAACCCCTCTAGCCTCGACGGCAGCAACGGCTTTGTGATTAACGGTACGGAGGTGGATGACTTCTCAGGTTTTTCGGTCAGCAGTGCAGGAGACATTAACAACGATGGCATCGACGATCTGATCATTGGGGCACCCAAGGCACTCCCTCCAAGCAGCGCGGGAGCTGGCAAGAGCTATGTGGTGTTTGGTGGGGCCGGCGTGGGCGCTGGAGGCAGCCTCAACCTCTCTGCTCTCGATGGCAGCAACGGCTTTGTGATCAACGGTATTGATGCAGGTGGCATCTTAGGCAGTTCTGTCAGCAATACGGGTGACATCAACAACGATGGCATCGACGACATGATCGTTTCGGCAATCGTGGCAGACCCCAACGGCCTCTTTAATGCTGGCAAAAGCTATGTGGTGTTTGGTGGAGCAGGTGTGGGCGCTGGAGGCAGCTTCGACCTCTCTGCCCTCAACGGTAGCAACGGCTTTGTAATCAACGGCCTTAACGGGGGCGATCGCTTAGGCACCTCCCTCAGCGCAGCGGGGGACATCAACAACGATGGCATTGACGACCTGATCATTCGGGAAGGTGCTAACGAGGGCTATGTGGTGTTTGGCGGAGCAACCCTGGGCAGCGGGGGCAGCCTCGACCTCTCTACTCTCAACGGCAGCAACGGCTTTGTGATCAACAGCACCGATGAGTTTAGCAGCATAGGCCCCGCCGTCAGCGCGGCGGGAGACATCAACAAAGATGGCATCGATGACGTTATTCTTGGAGCACTTTTTGCAAACTTCAATGGCAACAATGCGGCTGGCAAGAGCTATGTGGTGTTTGGTAGGGCAAACGCCCCTAACCTTGCCCCCGATGCCGTCAATGACAGTGGCTTCACGGCTAACCAACGCACCTCCCTGGTAATTTCCGCGACGGCGCTGCTGGCCAACGACACCGATCCTAATGCCAACACCGTGCTGCGCATAATTGCTGTGGGCAGTGCCACAGGCGGCAGCGTGGCGCTGAGCAACAATGACACTCCCAGTGACTTTGCTGACGATTTTGTCGCCTTCACCCCCAACGCCTGCTTTGACGGCACGGCTAGCTTTGTCTACACCCTCAGCGACGGCAGCTTGAGCGATACCGCCACAGTGAGCATTGCAGTGGGCAAAACCGTCAACGGCGGCAACGGCAAAGACACCCTCACTGGCACCGCAGGCAATGACACCCTGAATGGCGGCAACGGCAAAGACACCCTATCGGGACTAGAGGGTAACGACACACTGGTAGGTGGCAATGGCGCTGACCGTCTGGTGGGCGGTGCTGGAGGCGATGGCTTAACCGGGGGTAATGGGGCTGACACGTTTGTCATCTCTAGCTTGAGTGACTCGCTGTTGAGCAATTTTGACCGCATCACTGACCTGAAAATTGGCACCGATGTGATTGATGGTCCTACTGCTGTCAGCGCGGCCAACGTAGCAGAGCTAGGTGCAGTTGCCTCTCTAAACCAGGCCGGTATCAGTGCCATATTGACAGCAGGTGCCTTTGGGGCCAATCGAGCGGCGACCTTTAGCTTGGGCTCTCGTACCTTTGTTGCCCTCAACAACGATACGGCCGGATTTCAAGAGACCAGCGATGCTGTGGTTGAGATTACTGGCTTCAGCGGTAGTTTGACCAATTTGGCGATCGCTTAATCACTCATCGACCTACCGACCCAGTGAGATCGCATCTCACTGGGTTTTGCCGCTTCTGGCATTATGTATAGTGCGATCGCCTCATCTAAAGTGAGCCACAGAAGTAGGAATAAGGCATTGTTTCTAGTCCTACAGTGGTTGAGATTAGGTCTTCAAACTCACTGGCAGGACGGCAATATTGGCTTAAATTTTTTCGCTATATAAAAGAGCAACTTTACTGTGCAGGCAGGAATTGGCCTGTCCTCGCCACAGTGAGAGTGAAGTAGTCGCCTGCGCGCAGCTAGCCTATATGTTGTTGCCACAACCAGTCAACGAGAGAATGCGAGTTTCCCGTAGTACGCTTAGGGGCATATCATTAAGCTCGATCGCGGCTATCTTTATTCCACTTCCTTGATAAAATCAAGCACCTGCTGCGCTTCTTGAGGGCGATTTTGCTGTCTTAGCATCTCAGCGCAACGGTGGTAGGTATTGATGATGAACTCAGTAGAATATTGTTGAAACCATGGCTCGCTCAGCTGCTCGCGAATTGGTTTATATACTTCAGCAGACTGCTTAAAATAGTCAATGGCTAGGTCGGTTTGATTCTGCGCAATTAGCGCCTCCGCCATATTAGCAAGCGTTGCTGCTTCAAACACTTCCACTGTAAGCGTAGTTTGCAGCGCTTCAACCCCGCGTTCGGCTTGAAGGATTGGCAAGGCTTGCTGGTAATACTCAATGGCTTGCTGAGGCTGACCTAAGGAATTGTAAGCAAAGCCAAGATGATGCCGTACAAACGCTTCCCCCTCGGGATAGCGTATGGCTCGATAGTTTGACAAAGCTGGCTGAAGATACTCAATGGCTTGCTGAGGTTGATCCCAGAAAATGTAAGCCTGGCCAAGAGTGGTCTGTACGTTCCCTGCGTAATAGCTATCATCCAAAGATTGATAAATGGCCAAGGCTTGCTGAAAGTACTTAACGGCTTGTTGGTCCTGACCCAAGTCATAGTAAACCAAGCCCTGACTATTTAATGCATACGCTTCGTCATCCCGATCGCCGTTCTGACGAAAAACTTCTAAAGCAGCTTGAAACGATTGCAAAGCTGCTTGATGTAGACCAGCATCATGCTGGTTAATACCTTGGCTCAAAAGGCGCTGGGCTTCTCGGTCTAAGAGGATCTCAGGATCTCGAATGCTAGATGGGTCAATTGGGGCAATTTCGATCCGGTTTTCTTGCGCTCGTGTAAGCGGCACAGCGACAGGCGTAAGAAGCGCTAGCGGAAGGATAATCAACAACAGTAACGGTTTGGTGAAGCGCAGGGAGGGTAGAAGCATCTGCTTTCTAAGGGAGGGAGAAGATTATCGCTGACGCTTCAACCGTACTGCGGAGTTACTAAGGTAAACAAGGCTAGAAAAGGTACTTCAAGTAAACAAGTTGATCGGACACTGGTTCGTCAAGAGGAGATACATAGAACCCTTCTCATACAAAGATTTCCTGGGTTGATAAGCGGCGAGAGCAGAGGCCTATCGCTATCACCACCACCGTCGCAATTGCCCCATCACTGTAAGTTTGAGCGGCCCCTCGCCGTCCTGTAGGCATGGTTACTAACCACTGATTGAGGATGTCCTCAATCAGTAGTTGGTGAGACTTCCGCGCTGCTTCAGACCAGCGTTATACTCAGACCAGTTACGGACTCGGTACTGCATCGGCGTCAGGTTTTGGGTGGTACTTAAACATTAGGCCATCGCCCCGTTCGTAACACCCTACTCATACAGCAACGCCGTTTGGGGTGATAATCTGGGAGTGCATTCCCGGTTGTAAACCTGGCATTCGTTCTCTCTTCTCTAGTTTGGGTCAAACGAGAAATAGTCAGATTGCGTCCAGGTATCTTTAGTCCAGGTGTCTATGGTTGCACTGCTCGGTTATCACCCCCAGGCGCTGCTGTACGAGAGCGCCAATTCGCGGGTATATCGAGCTACCAGGGCAGCTGACGCCCAGCCCGTGATTCTCAAGGTGCTCAGCCCAGACTACCCGACACCGGCCGAGCTAGCCCGCTACCGGCGGGAGTACGAAATCCTCAGCAGCCTATCCGGGGCGGGCATTGTTCGAGCCTACGGCCTGGCACCCTATGAAAAAACCCTGGTGATCATTCTGGAAGATTTTGGAGCGATCGCCCTGCGCGATGTGATCCACCAGGAGTTCCTCAGCCTAGAGCAATTTTTAGAATTAGCCATCGCTATCACCGCTGCCCTAGCCCAAATTCACGCTGCCAATATTATTCACAAAGATATCAACCCCGCCAATATTGTTTTGAATCGGCAAACCGGGCAGGTCAAAATTATTGACTTTGGCATTGCCACCCGTATCAACCAACTCAGCCCCAGCCTCAAGCATCCCAACGTCTTAGAGGGCACCCTAGCCTATCTTTCGCCAGAGCAAACCGGGCGAATGAATCGGCTTTTAGACTACCGCACCGACTTTTATTCCCTTGGGGTAACCTGCTTTGAGCTATTGACCCAGCGGCTGCCCTTCTATGCCGCAGATCCCCTGGAACTGATCCACAGCCACCTGGCCAAGCAGCCCCCCAACCCCACAGCCCTCAATCCGGCAATTCCGCCCCTAGTGTCGGCCATCGTGCTCAAACTGCTGAGCAAAAATCCTGAGGATCGCTACCAAAGTGCCCTGGGCCTGCAGGCAGATTTGGAGTATTGCCTGGCCCAGTGGCGACAGCAGGGGGCGATCGCAGTGGTGCCACTGGGCCGCGAAGACTATATTACCTGGCTGAGCATTTCCCCAAAGCTCTACGGTCGAGAGGACGATCTGGCCGCGCTGCTGGCGGCCTTTGACCGCATTGCCACTGGCAACGAGGCCACCACCGAGGCCAGCGGAGCCCAGTCCCAACGCCCAGAAATGATCACCGTCACTGGCTACTCGGGTATTGGTAAGACGACGCTAGT
Source organism: Leptolyngbya subtilissima AS-A7 (assembly GCF_039962255.1). Lineage (NCBI taxonomy): Bacteria > Bacillati > Cyanobacteriota > Cyanophyceae > Leptolyngbyales > Leptolyngbyaceae > Leptolyngbya > Leptolyngbya subtilissima. The sequence goes on from NZ_JAMPKY010000004.1 coordinate 88,495, forward strand.
GCGCGAGATCTATCGGCCGATTACCGAGCGGCGGGGCTACTTTATTACCGGCAAGTTTAACCAGCTCCAGCGCACCATTCCCTACAGCGCCCTGGCGGCTGCCTTTAGCGACCTGGTCAAACAGCTGCTGACCGAAAGCCCAGAGGCCCTACAGCAGTGGCAGGCTAAACTGCGGGCGGCGCTGGGAGCTAGTGGCCAGGTGATTGTTGAGGTGATTCCCGCTGTAGAACTGGTAATTGGCCCGCAGCAGCCGGTGTCTGCCCTGGGGCCCGCCGAAACCAAAAACCGCTTTCAACGGGTCTTCCAAACGTTTGTTCGCGCCCTTAGCGATCCGGCCCACCCACTGGTGATCTTTCTTGATGATTTGCAGTGGGCCGATGCCGGTAGCCTGCAGCTGATTCAGCTGATGCTGAGCGATCGCGACGCCCGATCGCTGCTGTTAATTGGGGCTTACCGCAGCAACGAGGTCAGCAGCACCCACCCGCTGACTATGGCCCTGAAGGGTCTAGCGGATGGGGGAGTGCCCCTCACCCAGATTCTGCTCCACCCCCTCACTGTCGATCACCTCAGCCAGCTCCTGGCCGACAGTCTCCACAGCGATGCCGACACCACTCGGCCCCTAGCCGAGCTGATTCACCACAAAACCAACGGCAACCCCTTCTTTGCCAACGAGTTTTTAAAGACCCTAGCGACAGAAAACCTACTGCATTTCGATCTGGATCGGCGCCTCTGGGTCTGGGACATTGCCCAGATCCAGGCCCAGGCCATCACCGACAATGTGGTCGAATTGATGACAGAGAAGCTGCGCAAGCTGGACCCCAAGACCCAAGGAATGTTGCAGTTAGCCGCCTGTATCGGGTCCGGCTTTGGCCTTAACACCCTGGCGGTGATCGCCCAGCAGCCACAGGCGGCGATCGCCGCTGATCTGTTGCCTGCCCTTCAGGCGGGGCTGGTATTAGCGCCCTGTGAACCCGACGACCAGGGGGTAATGCAGACCTACCGCTTTCTCCACGACCGGGTGCAGCAGGCGGCCTATGCCCTGATACTAGAATCGCAGAAGCAGCAACTGCACCTGCAAATTGGCCAACTGTTACTCAACGACAGCTCCAGTCGCCCCCGGGCCGACGGCGGCGATGAGGCCCTGTTTAGCATCGTCGATCACCTCAACATCGGGCGATCGCGGCTGTCCACCGAGGCTGAGCGCCTAGAGTTGGCCCAGCTCAACCTGCGAGCGGCCCGCAAGGCCAAAGCCTCTACCGCTTACCAGGCCGCCCACAGCTACCTGGCGGTGGGGTTAGCCTGTCTGCCCCCCGCCACATGGAATCAGCAGTACGCCCTCACCCTGGCGCTCCACCAGGAGCAGGCGGAGGTGGAATACCTAATCGGCAACTTTGAGACCTCCAAGCAGATTCTCAATAGTATTCTCTGCCATGCCACGGCGGTGATTGACCAGGCGGAGGCCTACAACCTGCTGGTGGTGCAGTCTACTCTCAAAACCGACTACGCTGCTGCTCTAGACTACGGGCGGCAGGCTTTGGCTCTTTTGGGAGTCGAGTTTCCCGCCGACCAGTACGAGGCGGCCTTTGAGCAGCAATATCGGCAGTTTCAAACTCGCCTGGGCGATCGCCCGCTGTCGGCCCTGCTAGATCAGCCGGAAATTACCGAGGTTGAACAGCGCCTGGCAGTGAAGGTGCTCTCAAATATGGGGTCGGCGGCCTACCGATACCGACAGGTGATCTGGCAGGTGGTAGTCACCGTGTCGATGAACCTCTTTTTGGAATATGGCAATGGGCCCGAGTCGTGCTACGGCTACTCGAACTACGGCACCCTACTGGGCTCGGTACTAGGCAACTACGCAGCGGGCTATGAATCTTGCCTGATCTCGATGCAGCTTAGCGATCGCTACCAGAGCCTCACCCAGCGATCGCGCGACTGCTTCATTCTGAGCAATTTTGTCCACTCCTGGGTGCAGCCCCTACGGCTGGCCGATGGAATCAACCAGGAGGGGGTGCGCGCCGGTCTGGAATCTGGGGAATTTCAGTACGTCGGCTACTCCCTCAGCTACCGCATCTCCAATTTGATGGCCCAGGGCAAACCCCTGCCAGAACTCACTGAGCGGGTGCAGGAGGCACTGCTGTTTTGCCAGGGGGTGAACAATCAGTGGGCGATCGATGTGCTGGAGGGCTACCAGTTGGTGCTAGCCAACCTGGCCGGGCAGACCGCCGATCGCCTCAGCTTTGATCTGCCAACCCTGACCGAAAGCAACTATCTCCAGGCATGCGAAGCCCACAAAAGTTATAGCGCTCTATGCCGCTACGCCATTGCCAAGGCCCTAGCGCTCTACCTGTACCACGCTGACGAGGCGGCTTGGGCCTGCATCGAGCGGGCGCTGGCGTTGCAAAACTATATTTTGGGAGTGATCTCCAACGCCGAGCTGCACTTCTACGGGGCGCTGATTTTGCTGCGCCTGGCCCACAACGCCACCGATCGCCAGCGGGCAGAGTACCAGCAGCTGGTGGCCACCCATTTTGCTAAACTGGAGCGCTGGGCTACTAGCTGCCCCGACAACTTCCAGCACAAGGTTTGGCTGCTAGAGGCCGAACTAGCTCAGCTCCAGGGCAGTTCCCTGGATTACACCCTCGACCGCTACGACCGGGCGATCGCCGCCGCCGCCGCCCAGGGTTTTTTGCAGGATGAGGCCATCGGCCACGAGTGCGCCGCCGACTTCTGGCAGCGCCGCCACAAGCCCGACTTTGCCCGCAGCCACAGGCAAAAAGCCCGCTACACCTACAACCGGTGGGGGGCAACGGGCAAGGTAGAACAGCTAGACCTGCCGAAGAGTGGCCACCCGGAGCGCCCCTGGCACCCCAGCGGCGCCACCACTACCGGAGCCACCTCCGGCCAGGCCCTCGATCTGAGCACGCTGATGAAGGCCTCCCAAGCGATCGCCAGCGAAATCGTACTGGACCAACTGCTGGCCCGGCTGATGGAGGTGCTGATGGAAAATGCCGGGGCCCAGCGGGGCCACCTGATGCTAGAGTCGGCGGGCAGCTTTTATATCGAGGCCACCAGCGAGGTCGATGGCGAAACCACGGTTCTGGCCTCGCTGCCCATGGCCGACCTGGTACCCGTGAGCGTGATCAACTATGTGCTGCGCACCCAGGACAGTCTGGTATTCCACCAGATAACCGAGACCGCGCTGGGCCAGGATCCCTACATTCAGCGCCATCGCCCCCAATCGATCCTCTGTACACCACTGATCCACCAGGGCAAGCTCACCGGCATTTTGTATTTAGAGAATCGCCTGGTGGCCGAGGTCTTTACCCACGATCGCCTGGAGTTGCTCAAGCTACTGTCGGCCCAGGCAGCCATTTCTCTGGAGAATGCCCGCCTGTACGCCACCCTGGAGCAAAAGGTGCTGGAGCGCACCCAGGAATTAACTGCTGAAAAGGCCCTCTCTGAGCGGTTGCTGCTCAACATTTTGCCGGAGTCAGTGGCGGAGCGGCTCAAACGGCAGAATCAGGCGATCGCCGACGGCTTTGATGCGGTCACCGTGCTGTTTGCCGACATTGTCGGCTTCACCCGCTTTGCCAGCCAGATTCCCCCCCAACAGCTGGTGGATCTGCTCAACCACATCTTCTCCCAGTTCGACCAGCTCTGCGATCGGCACGGCCTAGAAAAAATCAAAACGATCGGCGATGCCTACATGGTGGCCGGTGGCTTGCCTGAGCCCCACCCCGACCACGCCGCCGCCATTGCCGATATGGCCCTGGCCATGCAAGCTGCCATTCAGAAACCCCTGATCCTATCCACCCTGCCCCAATGGCTGCCCCACCAAGACATTGCTATTCGCATTGGTATTCACACAGGGCCCGTGGTAGCCGGGGTAATCGGCACCAAAAAGTTTACCTACGACCTGTGGGGCGATACGGTCAATGTAGCCAGCCGCATGGAAGCCCAGGGGCAGGGCGGTAAAATTCAGGTCTCCACCACCACCTACGAACAGCTCAAGGGGCGCTACCACCTGCAGCGGCGGGGAGCGATCGCCGTCAAAGGCTGGGGCGAAATGGTCACCTACTGGCTGACAGGGCCACGCTAAGGCGGAAAAACGGCAATCGCCAACTGTAATGGAACATGGTGCCGTAGCGCTTCACCAGCGTCGGTCAGATCGAAAAGAGGGCGGCGAAGGAAGTAGTTCCAATCAAAATCACTTGATAGAAGCAGTACTATACCGAAACAATCAATTCTTCTGTACTACCCTGCGGCTCGAAGCTTCTGATGCCAGATCTTGTGGCCAGGATTTGATCGACTGACTCAAGAATTGACTTTAAGCCAGCCCCCTTAGAAAGGACAGCATCAGCTGAGGGACAAATACCTTCTGCAGAATAGAGCATATCGCTAGTGAAGAATGCAGACATCAGCACTAACAGAGGCGGTTGGCCAAGTTCACTCTTGAGTTTACAGATGAGCTCAGCTCCGTCTAAAGCTCTTTGGTAACTTCTTCCGGGCAAACAGAAATCAACCAGTGCCAAGTCGAATTGGTGATCAACTGGAATAAATTGAAAAGGGTCTTGGAAAGCTTTAGCCTTAAAACCTACTTGTTCTAACGAGCAGGCGAGTGCAAAGCCCCATGCTTCATTGTCATCAATAATAGCAACCCGCGTCATCTTCTAATGAAACCTACCTAGATTATTAAGTATCATCATCCAATTGCTTCTAGTTCACTTTTACTGCACGAAACACTTCTATGAATCCTCCTTGGGAAGGATATCTTAATAAAATCCAAAAAACAACAGTCCCTAAAACAATGCTCATACAGTTTTAAGAAGTGGTTTGGAATGATCTTTGGCTGTCTCTTGAGCCACTGAGAAATATTCAATTTTAATAATATTACTAAACATGCTCAATTCTTAAATGCTTCTCAATCGCCTATTGGGCAAACAATTGAAAGACCCAGACAACTTCTGCACATTTCAAAAATTATGAGTGGTTATCTATCGTGTGGATGAAGACCTTTTCACCCACACGATAGAGCAGAAGGCTCGCGGTGGCAGATAGGTTGGTAGCCATATTATTCGCTGTTCGCCAAAAGGTTTTCCTCAGAAGCTCTTTTTTTGGCAAATTCAGCATCAGGAGGAGCACGCAGAACCTGCCGCACCTGATAGTACGTCTCGATTGGTAAGGAGAATCGGTTATGAAGCTACCTATACTTAAAGCAAAAGGAGTCCTCATAGCAATTACTCTAATGCTGCCTTTAGGGCTAATTGGAACAGTAGTTTGGGAGCAAGAAGTAAGGGCACAACAAGACAGCCCTTCAAAACTATCTGACTCCTTACCGGATGGAGTATACCTCTATAGTGATGTGCCCCAGCCTGACCAAATTCAGCATACATACATCGTTTTTGAAAAGGAACAGGGCAAGGTCGTCGGAGCACTCTATACTCCTCAATCGGAATTTGCCTGCTTTACAGGAGAGCAGAAGGGGAATCAGTTAGAGGTTAAAGCTGTCCCATCCGAGGCTCCTCAAGGTTTTGAGGCGACCGCTAAACTCAGCGAACTTCATCGCATCGATTCCCACAGCACGAATGACCAGCGCATTCTCTCGATCTGCAAGCAGGATGCAACTAGTGTTAATTGATAGCCTCAGTTGCCTTACGAGAAACAGGGCGCCGAAGGAGGCTCCACAGTTTCATCACAAAGAGGTGATTCAGGTCAGATTAAAGGGTCATGAATTGTGACAGGGGCACTATTCCCCTAGAAGGGAGTGGCTAATTCTTTCAGCAGCAGGGAACATAGGGCATGAAATGGGTTCTAAGGCTCTGTGGGCGTCCTTAACGGTAAATTCCTACAGCAGGGAAAATATGTTGTTGAACAGGAACTAGGCCGCGGTGGCTTTGGCATCACCTACAAAGCCAGAAATACCGTGCTGGCACAAGTTGTGGTGCTGAAGACGATCAACGATGCGTTGCATCAAGAACCCCAATTTGAGGAGCACCAGAGGCATTTCTAGGATGAAGCCAAACGGCTAGCCCGGTGCTCCCACCCCAACATCGTGCGGGTAATTGACTTCTTTGTAGAAGACAGTTTGCCTCACATCGTAATGGACTACGTTCCTGGTCAGACCCTGGACAAGCTAGTTCAGTCAGGCCGCCCGCTTCCTGAGACTACGGCGCTTTACTACATCCGCCAAGTCAGTGAAGCTGTTGAGGCGATTCACCAAGCAGGGTTACTTCATCGAGACATCAAGCCTCAAAACCTGATTCTCCGACCCGAAACCCAGCAGGTAGTGCTAATCGACTTTGGCATTGCCCGAGAGTTCACCCCAGGGGTTACCCAAGCCCACACTCATCTCGTCTCCGAAGGGTACGCCCCTGTAGAGCAGTATCTTCAGCAGGCTCGGCGATCGCCAGCAACCGATGTCTACGGTTTAGCTGCCACACTCTACACCCTCTTAACAGGCCAAGTTCCTACTGCCGCGCTTTTGCGAGCTAGAGATCCCCTCCAGTCTTCCCACGAGCTTCAGCCTTCAGTAAGCCCTGATGTCAGTGCTGCTGTGATGCGGGGCATGGCCGTGGAACCTGAGGAGCGACCTCAGCGCATAAGCGATTGGTTAGCCTTGTTGCCGATCGCTTCCCATAGCACTCAGGTCTCGTCTGTACCCCCTAGCCAGCGTCCAACCGTTGTGGTGGCTCCGCAGTACCGTCCTACCATACCAGCCGGGCCTGGAAATGCGACGGTTTCTGCGGAGCAACTGGGCAGAGGCTCTGTGGTGCAGGACGTAAACCCGCCTTCGCAGCCATCACGGAGGAGAGCGAGTAGCTCCTGGTGGTTGCCCGTAGCGGTTGCTCTAAGCGTATTTCTCCCACTCCTGCTGAGCTACAGCTGGTGGCGCAGCCAAACTACCGCTACCCCATCACCTGCGCCAGAGACTGTTACACCCCCCTCTACTGCCAGTGAACCAACCCCTACAGAGGAGTCTAGCCCTCAGCCTACAAATGAAGTTCAGGAGGCTTTACCCACCCCAGCTGCACCTGAGGTGATGACTCCACAAGCAGAGCCTCCGCTTGCAGAGACGCCAATAGAGCCTCCACCTGCAGAGACGCCAGTGGTGCCTGATCAAGCTGTTGAAGTACCTGACGATCAAGTCCAAGCTGGCCCTGAGACCAGTGAGGAGGCGCGTCGAGCGCAGGAGCAAGCTCGAGAGGAGACACGCCGGCAGGAAGAACTGGCTAGGGAAGAAGCGCGCCGGCAGGAAGAGCAAGCTCGAGAAGAAGAAAAACGAAACGAAGAGCGAGAAAGAGAAGAACAGAGAGGGGAGCGAGAGTAAAAAGCCACAAATTAAGAGAATTAAGAGCGCTAGAAACGCTTATTCTCTTTTAAGAATTTTTATGACAATTTCCCGAAGCCATACATGCCAACAGTAGAACTGATCTAGTTCATTTTCATACATTTTCATAGGTGTTGGGATAAGTAGTCGGTTCTTTGAACCCAAGGTCTCTACCTTGGGCTTCTCTTCATTAGGTGCATTGCTTCTACTCTGTGCGGGGTTTCTGTTGGCCGCGCCTAGTCAAGCTCAATCTGCTCAAGACTTGCCAGATTCAGTGCAGAGCCAGCTCAAGGACGACGATGACAACGGCGACGATGATGACGATGATGGCGAGGACAGAGGTGGCACATCAACGACAACTACAACCACAGCGATGGTTACTCAAACTACCTTTACTGATGTTTCAACAAGCTACTGGGCCAGGGATTTTATCTACCGCCTCAGCAGCATTAACATAGTACGAGGATTTCCTAACGGACAGTTCCTCCCCAGTAGTACTCTGACCCAGGCTCAGTTTGCAGCAATTGTCTCTCAGGCGTTCCAGCAGCCCACCGTTCGTGAGGTGGGGACCATTCGCAGCCTATCGCGTAGTTACTGGGCCTACCAATCGATCCAGAAAGCCTACTCAATGGGCTTCGTCAACATCTCCAATAGAACATTTAACCCCAATCAGACACTGACCCGATTGGACCTATTGGTCCAGCTAGCACAAGGGTTAGGTATCACCGAAGTTTCATCCGGTCAGTCTGTAGATCAACTGCTGAACGTCTTTACCGATGCCAATACGATTCCTAGCGAGTACCGAGTCATCATCGCGGCCCTGGTAGAGCGAGGCATCTTAGTGAACTATCCTCAGCTGCGTACTCTTAACCTCACGCAAAGGGTAACTCGGGCAGAGACCTGCGGGTTCATTTATCAAGCGCTGGCGTACCTGGGCCGGGTTGAGGCCGTTCAGTCGGCTTACATTGTCAACACCGCTAATCTGCCAAACGTTTCAAACACAGGCACCACGACCACAACTGGTACGACTACAACCGGTACGACTACAACTGACACCACCACTACGGGCACAACTGGAACTGAGTCGGTTTCAAGTGGGGATGTGATCACGCTCTCTAACGGCTATCGCATTACGTTGCTAGAGGTTAGCTACACATCAACAACGTCTACCTAGCGCTACTACATGGAGGAATTGCCTCAGGCTCAGGACTTGAGTAACTGGGTGCTAGGGTTGCCTAGCTGCGCTCGAGTTGTGAATGCGACTCCCAACGGGGAACTAGTGAATCCAGATCCCAATGCTCGGATTAGTGGCATCAAGTGGCAGCCGGGGGGCGGATTCACAGCAGGTGAGTTCTCCGTGACGCTTGAAGGTCGCTTTGCCGTCGGTCAAGTTAGTGTTGCCGCTAAAGGCCCGGATGTCGTTGGTGGAACTCTGAGTGGGCCTTCCTGCAATCTACGTTCTTAGCCAGCCTCAAACTATAAACCGTGCTCTAAAGACGGGCACCAACCTCAAGGCAAACGTACCCTAAACTCAAAAGGCCCCATCCCCTTAAAGTAGTGGGTGGGGCCTTTCTTGCGCTAACTACTGCAGAATATTCTCGAGTAGTTGCCTGCGCGCGCAACCAATCAAAAACTGCTACTTCCCCTGGGTCACGAGCATCAACATGTAGTCAAGGGCTTCCTGGGTCATGGCAGCCAGCAGCTTCTCCATAATGGCGACATTGATATCTTGCCCCGGCTTGAACTTGCTAGTCTGCGCCGCACTAACGTCGCTACGGTTGAGCAGGTCAGAGCCCCGTAGCTCATAGCGGAACATGGCTTTATGAAGAGCAGTAGAGAATTTCATGGAGCTATTCGTCAACATCGGCGTCTGGTAGATGGTCTCCATCTGTTCAAAGCACCATTCACAGTACGCCATACACTCTACGCAACATTCTCTACCCCAGGGCGAAACAAAAGCCCCAGGCCTAGCTGGGCGGCTTCACCACGCCAGCCGGATGGCAGCAGCTTCTGGGCACTGACCGCACCGGCATAGCTAAGTTAGAGAAGTTGCTAGGAGCACAGTGAGTCAGCACTATAATCAGTTAAGTAAATACTGACTGATCAACTTCATCTAAAAAATTGTCGATTAGGGTACGGACTAAGGTACTAATGTCGGTGTCGAGATTTTGGGCAACTGCTTTTAGTTATCAATGCCGACTTTTCACCAGGTCAACCGTCAACCTTACCCGTGGCTTGCCTCGACGGCTTTGAACTCTGCAAGTACTAACGCCGTTAGATCGGACTGCTTAGGGGATGCTGGCTACGATTGCTATCATCTGAGCCGATTGCTTGCAGCTTGGCCCGCCGCTGGTCACCTTCAGCCAGTGCGGTAGCCTCACGGTTCAGCTCGATTGCGGCGCATATCTGAGCCGCTGTGGCAGCGCTATTTGCTGCGATCGAGGGCCTTCACCACGTAGTCAGGCAGCGGTTCTGCTGTAGGTGTAGGGCCGTCGGCGAAGGTAATCAGCCTCACGTAGCTGGCCTCGCCATCTTCGCCCTTTCCCATACTGCGGCTGAACCAAATCGCCGCCCCAAATTTGGGGTTACTGCCACTGCGGCGGGTGTAATGATGGCCCATCCACCAGATGACAGTAGGGCCGTGGTTGTCGTGAGCTACCTCGATCGCACCGATCGCAGCCACCCAGCCATCTTTGTAGGCCAATAATGGACGCTTCCAATTGGGCGGGTTGGCTGCGGCGATCGCCATCGTGGCGACTTCAATCTGCTTCAGTGCGCGGGCTAGGTCGGCGGTGTTGTCGGTCATGGTTGTGAGTAGGTGAGGTGTGCGGTGGTAGGGGCCAGCCCTAGGGAGGTCTATGCTGCAATCGGGCGGGCGATTGGCCAGGTGTCTACTACTTCATGCCTGGGGTAATGCTGGTCAACGTGGGCCGCGATTGCGGCCTAGTTTCCCCAACCAAAGTAGTCACCACTGACTATCTCTATGTTGAACCCCTTCACAGGGTTTGACCTCCTGCTTTATGGGCAGTGACAACGTGATACCACTAAGTAGCGGGGCGACGGCTAGAGCCTTCTCTAGCTCTCGCTCTTGGGTAGCAAATGTCAGATTGAGAAAGTCGAAATTGTAAGGGTCTTTGAGCAGTTGCTGAGCGAGATCGGACTGTTTCGGCGGTAGGATTCGCTCAAAATTGGTAACGGCACTGCCTTGACGCTGGAACAGGTTGGACAAGATGTTCTTGACAGGGATCACAAGCTGGTAGAGCCTTCTAACTGGGCGGCTAGTCAATCAATTGGTTAATCAATTTCATTTAACTCCTCATTCCCCCAGAAGGTTAACCATTCCTCATCTGACGGTCCCCAAAACCTCATCCAGTCAGGCTCTATTACTGAGGCTTGCGGTAAGTTGCCGCTAGGGCGTTGAACAACAGGAGTGAGAGACTCAAAGTCGGGGCATCGCCGCTGCTCTGGCCCGGCTGGATGTACCGCACAGACTAGGTAAAGGCTGCGCGCGTTGAAACGGCAGATTCGGCATTGCCGCGTAGGGAAGAGGTTAGTTGAAGCGTTGACCATTGCCAATGCACAGCTGCTGTCTATGGAAGTCGATAGGCCGATTTTAGCCTTTACCTAGTTCAACACTCATTCCAGGCTAAGCCTTTGAGGCCTTTTAAGTTCTGTAAGTGATGGGGGTCACAGTTTACCGAAAGGTTGAGGGGTTTTGGGTGCAAACCAAGTTCTGATGAATATGACCAGGAACTCTGTCCACGGTCTTGAGTCTAAGGCATTGTAAGGAAGGCAGCAGCCACTCCTTCTAACACAGTCGACTTATAGCGAACTCTATATAACGAAACCGCCCCTGGTGCCCTGTGCGCCGGGGGTTATTTAATGGGTGCTCCTTAAAGCATTGCCTGGGTTCAGCGGCCCATCGTCAACTTCACGGGTACTATACCAAGGCATTATCCCGACCGCCCAACCGGAGCTTGGGTTGAGGTTCAGGATAGTGCTTAATTGCTCAATCGCTTAGCCAGAACAGGTATTCTTTTGCCCCTTACAGTTCATGAGCTTAGCTGATTAATCAATTCGCAAAATAAAGATCCCAACTGGGAACAGCGAGGAGATAGAACTCCTGAGAGAAAGCTTGTGCGTTATTGAAACGAGGAGCGTTGCAGCAGTTAAGCCGTTTCTTGTCGACGTCCTCCAAAGTTTGTCGGCAATAAGTACCCGCATGGGTCATGTCAAACAAATATTAGATTCCCATACTTAGAAATATAGTTAACCGGCAGCATTTCTTCTTGTCAACTAATTAATGACTGAAACTGTAAATTTCTGAATGGTTAAGTCCAGGACGAACCGACAATTTTGACAAGAACTAGACTGCCAAAGCTGTGTCTTAAAATTAGGAGACCTGATTATGTCGTTCGAAACTCCGAGTGCTTTAGCCAATTCAATTATGGCTAGCCTATACGATGTGCTAACCAGCGGTGACAATAATGTTCCTGCTTCAGAAGACAACTTCTTTAGCTGGACATCACCCGGTATGCCCATTGAAGCTGATGATTTTGACTTTCTTAGCCAGGGCCTAACTGGCATTGTCAATAAATCTGCTGTTGAAGATCTGGGTACTGAAACTCCAGAAATTACTCCAGAGCTTCTTGATCAGTTAAGGGCAACCGATACTGCTCGGCTCTATATGCAGGCTGAAAGCTTTGCCCGCATGGTCGATTTTGTCCCCGATTTGGCCAAGCTTAACAATGAGCAATTCACCCGCCTGAGCGTAATGAACAATGAGGGCACACTCTCTGAACGCTACGAATATATTCTGCGGATGAGTCAGGTAATGCAGTCGGAATTACCCGCTGATATTAAGCAACGGATTGAACAATTCCGAGGCCTTCTAAACGTCACCCGTACAGAGACAGATTTATTTGGTCGCGAACGGGAGATCACCGAAGACGGCCCAATTGTGAAGCTCTACCAGGAGAAAATGGCTAACTACGAAGCCGCTGCCTTGGAGTATAACAACCGCCGCATCGCTGCCCTAGCGGCTAGCCGTCCTGAGGATGTGCACTATTGGGCGATGAACGCCAATATCCTACGCAATAGGGTGCGGGCTGCTATGGCCGATTGGGTTTCCAACGGCTATAAGAATGACTACGAACAAATCAACGCTTTTATCGATCAAGTGATGCAGCGAGATATGTCGTTGCTGAAGGATCAATATCGCGATGACCTGCTGAAAGCGAAGCTCACTAGTTTGGCCTCAGGTAGTGACTTTTACTTTACGTCAGTCGTTCCTGGTAACTTCACCCGTGCCTCCGGCTGGACGCAGTTTACCTTCAACTCCGCCCGCTACAACCGCTATCGCAACTCTAAGTATGCCTCCCAATCCTCTAGCACCAAAGCTGGTGGTGGTTTCAGCCTCGGCTTTCTGACCGTAGGCGGTGGCGGCGGCGGTAGCAACGCTAGCTCCTCCTACGAGTCGAAAGTGAAATTTGATAGCACTCGCTTCCGGCTTTCGTTCAAGATTGCTCAGGTAATGGTGACTCGGCCCTGGTTCAAGACGGCCTTTCTCAACAGCAAAACCTGGCGCTTTGATCAAAATAACCCTGATTCTAAATCGCAAATGGTGAGCGATGGCGGCAACCCTGCCAAGGGATTGATTCCGGCTTACCCCACATCGATGGTGGTGATTAAGGATTTGGAACTTTCCCTCGGTCAAAGCAGCGGCTTCTCGGACTACCTCTCCGAGTACGAACGGTCGTCGGCCAGCGGTGGTGGTGCGCTCTCCCTCGGTCCCTTTAACCTGGGCGGTTCTCACAAACGCAGCACCAGCCTGGGCGAAACTACCTCCAAGCATGGCTATTCCTTTGATGGCCAAACTATGAAGGTGCCAGGTATGCAGGTAATTGGCTTTAAGTGCCATGTTCTACCCAAGTCTCCTAATCCATTACCCAACATCGAGAAGTGGATCTAGTTTGTGTGGATTGATGGGATGAAAGAATAGATAAATCTTGAGTATTGAGGTTGAGATTTGAGTGAATAATTTAATTCAAATCTCAATCTTTTTTCAGTTTTTTCGCTACTTTGAAAAGCCCTTTTTCCTGTCAAAATTTATGGTTTTAGGCTCAACTTAATTAAGGAAAAATTATGGACGCGATCGCTCAATTGGCCCTGACGCAAAAAGCTCAAAGTGTTTTTGGGGGCGACAATACATTTCTCAGTTTTCCCCTCACACCGCTGCAATATACCCAGGATGACCTGAGTTTTGTGCAAAATTTCAATGTGTCTCGACTAAAAGAATTTTCATTGCTGGTCAACTTAATCCCCAACGGACAGGCATGGCAGCCGACAGAAGCCTATTATCTCTGGGATGTTTATGGCGATGTTTTAGGTGGCCATGATACCGAATTAGCCCAGTCTACCCGCACGGCTCAAGAAGAAACTCAATACCAACGAGCTGTACAGTTTTTAAGTATTGCTGGTGCCGACGGCTGGCCAGAGATGAGCCCAGCAGTAAAGGCCTACAATCAATTTCGAGATCAGTGGTTTGTGCTTCAAGAACATTACAATTCAGTCAAAATCACTGGCGAGACTACAACTGATCTCGCTCTCAGGGAGCAATGGCTTAGAGTAGACGAACCTCGACTTCGGCAACAACTCCGTGATTTAGAGAACCGCTGGCTGAGTGAGGGATTTAAGCAAGAGGTAGAGCAATCTCAAGAGATACGCAGTCGCCTAGGGGCCAAAAACCCCCATAGAACTTGGGGAGAGTGGAACAGCAAGTTTGACCCCAGTATAAATGCTCTGACCGATGTAGATGGAGTAGAGTTTTATCCCAGCAGTTTTTCGCCGATGAATGCGTTGGCATCGGGTTCTTGGCAAACCTTCAACCTGACCCGGGACGAAGTGGACGCGATGGTCAAAACCGCTCCTGCCGAGTTGCGATCGCGCCTTGCCGCCGACCTCCAAGCATCAGATATTGAGTCAATTTCTCTGGAATTTAGCTCTGCTGCGATTGTACGAACTTGGCTAGATTCTGACCTTTTCAAAGCTCGTTTTTGGCGGTTTATAGATCGCTCTCGGCAGCTTTCTAACGGCAATACACCCCCTGCTGGTCAATGTCCTGCCTATGTCAGTGCAGTGGTGTTTGCCCGCAACATTACAATAAAGCGCCGGGTTCAACCACCTGCGCCCGCAACCCCGACAACGCCTAGCCCATTCTCCCCGGCAACGCCCGTTGTTATTCGCCCTAGACGGCCTAAACCTGATATTTTCATTGACCCAACTGATTTTCCCAAGGGTAAACGTTACTGGGATCGCCCCTCTGTCATGATGAAGATGGTCGCTAGCCCCGTCACCTCGCTCGACCTGTCCTATCCCATCCTGGCTCAAACGGCACAACCCAACTTAGCCCCAGGGAGCGTCGCTCAATCGATAGTGACTCAACCCCTGAAGGCAGACGCTCAGTCGCTTAAGGTCAACTCGTTGAATACGGCTCAACTTCGGCCGATACACACTATCGAACCGGCGGATCTACCCTCGAGGAAACCGCTACGGCCAATGGATATAAACCCCGAAATTTCTCAGGCCGCTGCGTCAAAGGCATTCTTGCGACTCCAGCAGGAAGCCGTCATGCGCCCCACGCTGCCCCAGGCAAGCAAGGTTTCGCAGGAACCCAGCCAAACGAAAACCACCTCCACGGCGGCTGACCAAATTTACATCCTGGCGTTTATTTGCAAGCCTGTACCCCTCAGCCCCAACCCCGATTCCGCGTTGCAGTGGTAGTTGCTGGTCTCTCTGAGCGAGGCTGTATCGGCCTAATCCATAGAGTTGATAACAATGTACTCTCCCAGCCATGGGTACTCATTCTCATGGCCTTAACTGCGGCTACTGCGATCGCATTTAACCTACCTCTGCTTAGCAAAAATCAGCGTGACTACCGCTTATAGAAGGCCTCAACTGCCCTCTATCATTGCTTTAGATGGATTGCGGGGAGCCTAAACGTTGCCGAACCCTTACACTCCGGCCCTGAGCGACAGATCGCAGATACAGCGCGATCTGTCGCTCAGCTCAACTTCCAGTCACCGCTGGCCTGGGACTGTAGGCAATGCTGGGGCGCTGTCGGGGGGTAATAAACAGGCGCTGCATGGCTTGGGTGCGATCGCTGCTGGTTTCACCATCTGCCACTGTCCACATCGTGTCGTAGAAGAAAAACGAGACGCCAGCAAAGCCCATGCCTCGGGCCGTCTGCACCTGCTGTTGAATTAGTGCCATGGGCATAGGTCGATCCTTCAAACCGCTTAGAATGCCAACGCCAGTAGGGATATGGCGACGAGCCTGCTGAAAGGCGCGATCGCGAAGGGCGTTGCGAAAGCTGGCCAGGTTATCGCGATAAATCTGGACGACGAGCTCTTCGATGTAGCCTTTTTCTCGCCAGCGGGGCCAGTCTTGGAGATGGTGGGTATAGGCAAAGGCAGCCGGGTTGGGCGAAACCGATAGCACCGCGTTGGGTCGTCTTGCTTTGACCGTCCAAAACACCCGGTCGACAAACGCGGTGATTTTGTCAGCTCGCCAGCGCGTCCATTCGGCGTCGTAGGGGTTGGCTGGTGGTGCTTGGCCGCGATGCTCCTGCCGATAGAGGTTGATGGTGTAGGGGTCGTAGCCAAAGGCTACCGGCAAGCTGAAGTGATCATCCAGCTGGAGACCGTCGACCTCGTAATTGGCCATCAGCTCGGCAATCAGGTCGAGGATGAACTGTTGCACCTCTGGGTGAAATGGATTGAGCCATACCCGAGGGTGTCTGCCCTCTTGGTCTCGGCTCGCAGCGGGTAGAACTCCCTGCTTTTGGGTCAGCCAGTCAGGATGGCGCTGGGCCAGGGGCGAGTTGGCCGGAGCCATGAAGCCAAACTCAAACCAAGGAATAACACTGAGGCCGCGATCCTTAGCGGTTTTGACCACTTCGAGCAGCATGTCGCGATCGCCCTGGGCCGCTTCTAATGCCTCGTTGCGCCCCTGGTTTTCTAAGTCGGGATAGAGCCCCTGTCTGTAACCCGTCGCTCGCTCCGCCACCTGACTGGGGTAGAGCGTGTAGCCCCAGCTCCACACCGCTGGGTAGACGGTATTGAACCGGTTGTTGGCCAGCTGTTGCAGCGAGTTTTGGACTGCTTGCTCTGAAAAAAGCACCTGACTATCGACATTGGTCAGCCAGACTCCCCGAATTTCGGCGGGTGCATTGGCAATGGCCTGTGCTGGCAACAACCCGATTGCGCCTTGAGCGATCCCGATTACTAGGGCTGTCAATATAGCGAGGCCTAAATAGCAAAACCGTCTCATAGCATTTCCCAACTAGCCCTACAGGCGTTTTCGAACCTATTACCAAATGCCAGTATTTCGGATCGATTGTCTGAACTTGTCAGCCTGATATTCAACTGGTACACAGATTTGAGAGATGGTTCGGAAATCGCATAGGCGCTCCTCGCGGTAAACGTTATAGCGAGTAAGGTTCCTTTTGGGCGCGTCCCTTTGCTAACAAAGAGCTCTCTGGAGGAACCCGTGGGAGTGTAGTTTGCTCAAAGTAAAGACTTGAGTTGAGCGGCATAGCGATCGCCCGTAATGGCGAGGAAACTCCCCATATACCCCAGACGTGGCAGTTTTTATTCATACCCGTATCCAGCACCGCCGATTCTGCGAGTTCATTGCGCCTTTGCCAGGAGCATAGGAGGGCAAGGATATTGCCCTGGAGCTGAGGGTATTTATTGTGATGGCCGCTAACGCGTCCTACGCCTTGAAAGCGATCGCCAATCTAACCTTTTTGCCCACTCTGTCGAAGCTTTAGTTCAAGCCCAAAAATTAACAACCAGCGTCACCTAGAACTGGAATTTCCGTCATTTCTCCGTTCTGCTGAAGTTGCAGGGTGCCCTCTACAGCGACCGACTCAATTTCTCCCGGTTCACCGAGGGTGACATTGACCTGCAGCTTAATTGTGTCATCTGGACTGGCAAAATTTTGTAAGGTTTGTTGTCCGTAAAACTTATTACCCGATGCGGCGATGCGGCGGAAGCGGATAAACTCGCCATTGAGTTTCATGAGGGCCACAGCATCGGCTGGGGGTTGAGCCAGACCGTTAAAGAAGAGATACTCCTGCGATCGCAGGCCATCATCCCGGTGCCACAGAGTCATGCCGCAGCCACCCCCATCCTGAGCAAACAGTTCGTCAAGGGTAAATTGATCAATTACCGAAAGCGCAGGGTTAGAGGTAGGGTCGCTAAGCACTGGTGGCGAGGTGTCTGGGGGCCGGGTGCCCACTGGGGTACAAGCCAAGACCACAGGCGTTAATAGCAGCAGTAAAGATGGTAGGCGTTTCATCACTGGGTCGCGTTACTGTAGATAGCATAACTAGAGACTGCCTGGGTCCGATCGACACCGATATGAATCCTGCAGACAGGGCTTTTGCCGTGGAAATGAGCAAGCTGACTGCCCACGGTCGCTATGGACAGAAGACGAGGTGGCTGGCATGGTCTCTTATCTCGCCAGTTCTGAAGCCGCGTTTGTTACGGGCGCGAACCTCAAAACTGATGGCGGATTTACCGCTTGAACGAGACAACAATCTAATGCGCTATCCATGGGAGATCGCAATGCCTAGTCGAAGCCAAGAATGAACCCAGCAGCGCGGCCTCAGCAGCAGGAGAGATAGCCAAGCGTCCTAAACAGAGGAATATCATGAATAAGCCCGAGTTTTTTGGTACCCCCAGTTATGGCGAATACACGCTGAATGAGTTGTATTACTCGCAAGCGGTAAAAAGTGGCAGTCGAGCGGAGACATCTGGAAAGGCGGCATTGATGACAATCTGCAAATTCCCGAATTGCTTGCGGATGAGATTGCTCAGGCGCTTCAGAACGTAGAGCGAACCTTGGCGACTGCCGGTGCGGGTTGGGAGCGTGTTGTCCACGTCAATTCTTACCACGTTGGTGGGTCTCCCCAGAGGTTAACGAGGTGTGGTCAGGCTGTTTCTTCGTTACATGCTCAACCACGCCCCAATATGGACAGAGGTAGGAGTCGCGGTTCTTGGATTTCCAACGATGCGGATTGAAATTCGCATTACTGCAATTGTTCTGTAGGTTTTGCGTAAGCGACAACGCTGCACACTAAGCGGATGAAATCTAACTCCGGGCAAAGGGTTGGTGCAGCAGACTCCAACCCAGATGGCTGAGCGATCGAGCAGTATTTAGAGAACGAAGCATCTTCGAACGAATGTTCGTGAGTACTGAATCGTCCCACCACGAATGCTGTCGCTCCCTTCATGTGCCCTATTTTGTCGAAGGTGGAAGGCTCCCTTCACAATCGCGCGATCGCATCCACCTTTGCCTCCTCCAACACATCAAGATACCGCTGCAACGCGACCACCCGCCCAGGTCTTGAATTGCCTTCAACCCCCGCCGAGCTGGGTCGCCCAAGTGCGCCGGTTGCTGTGGGTGCTGTAGCCGCGCAGGCCGAGGCGATCGCACGCCTTCCGCAACGCCAAATCACAGGCCTGCTGCGTAATCGGCTGCTCTCCACTGCGACCCGGAAACAAATAATCCCCGTCGGGTAAATCTGCCGTAGCTAGCACCGCCTTGAGCTTGGGGTGAATCGGCACCGCTCGCGTCCGCTGTGTCTTCGTCGTTGCCTTGCGCAGCACCAACGTATTCCCTACCACCTCCTCAGCCCGCAGCTGTCGTGCTTCGCTGACTCGGCAGCCGGTGTAGTAGTAGATTGAGAAGAGCGATCGCATCTTCGGACTCAGCTCTTCCTCACCTGCTTAAACTAATCCGCCCACCAAATGTCTAGCTAGTCGTGGCGATTTTGCTTCGGCACCAGCCCACCTCAGACTGGATCTAATTTGACCCTATAAACTATGACTTGCTCTTTTTAATTTCAGCAAGTGCAGTTCATCGGAATACCAAAGGTTTCAGTGAGTTGAAGCGAAAAGAGGTCAAAACGGCGAGGATTGTTGAGAATGAGCTCCTGTTATTGAGAATAGCAAGGTGAATTGCTACAGAGCAAACGTACTCTGCAACGGCTGAAGCCGAGAAACTACAGAGCCCGACGCTATCTTCCGTAGATGAATCATAGAACTCGTATAAAGACAAAGCTTACGCTTGAGTGTTTCCATAAAAACGCGGATTCTGATCGATGAATTGATTCAGAAAGGCGACCTGTCCTGGCTGAGCAAGCTCGTATTGATATAATTCAACCAACGCGAAGTCTTGGATTCTGGGTAGTAATCACACGCTTGTCCGCACCGGGAACTCGATTCCTGCGAGGAAGGGGAGATTGCTTCTGTTTGAACGGGCATCACGCCTGGTTCAACTCAGACCGTTGCAGTTTAGACCTGCCTCAAGCTCTCACGCACGGACAGTCTCTAGTTTTGCTCAGGGCTCAATTTGAATTTTATCTTATATCTTACGGCTTTTTTTATGTTTGACCTCTCTACCCTCAACGGCAGCAACGGCTTTGTGATTAACGGCATTGATGCGGGTGACCTGTCAGGCTTTTCCGTCAGCAATGCGGGCGACATCAACAACGATGGCGTCGACGACCTGATTATTGGAGCAAGCGGCGCCGACCCAAATGGCAAAAGTGATGCTGGTAAAAGCTATGTGGTATTTGGTGGAGCCGGTGTGGGCAGCAGCGGCAGCTTCAATCTCCCAGACCTCCACTAGTCTGGGTCCTCGTACCTTTGTCGCCCTCAACAACGACACGGCTGGGTTTCAGGAGGCTAGCAATGCTGTGATTGAGATTACTGGCTTCAGCAGTAGTTTGACCAGTTTGGTCATTGCCTAATCTCTCATCGACCCATTAACCCAGTGAGGGGCGATCGCACCGTGTTTTGCCGCTCTGTCAATGCGTACAGTGCGATTCGCCTCACCTACCCACTCATGAAAGCTTGCTAGTCCTCTAATAAACGTCACACCTCTCAAGTTTCTGACATGCCTTATTCAACGTGGTTTGCAGTGCTATTCAGTTGCGGCGTAGGGCAACTAGCTTGAGCAATTTTGTTGGTTCCAGAGGCACCGACCAAATCAGATTCCGACGTGAAAATACCACGACTAAAAACTCCGTATGAACACGGTGGTTAAATTGGGGTAGTTTTTTTCTGCCTACGATGCCCCTAGGCGGACTACCTACTCTTGGTGCGACACAACGTCATTAGCAGCGGCCATCTCAGCAATCATGCTCCGCTCTGGATATAAGGGATACCTGCTCGATGCTTGGCATGAGTGGGGGTCAGCGCCCACAGCTTCTGGCGTTGAGTAGACCAGGCAGCCTCATAGCCCGATATACTTTCACGGCTCAAGGCCGATGCCGAGTTCTTTGCAGTCGCGGTTAGGGTTGAAGGTGATCCCGGCAGGGAGAATGGTGGGGCAAAACTTCACCCAAGTGAACCGCCTTGAGTTAAAGCCTTAGCTCCTTTGTCCACTGCTTAAATTAGCAACGCCTAAAAACCAATTTTGTGCAATTGCTGATTCAAAAGGTGCTTTAGTTTAAACACAGGACAGCGACTCGAGGGCACCGAAGAATTTTCACCAATCAACTTTGCATTGGGGGCTACATTAGCTACCTGGCTTTGAGCAATCTGGAGTGCAGCATGAGCCGTTGCAAGCGCTTTAAAATCTTTGTTTATGGCCGACATCTGCTGCAGATAGGCGTTAAGGTAGCGCATTCTCACCTGAGGATCATCGCTGGAGCGACTAAGAAAGGGTAGATCAAGCTCAGTCATAAATCGAATCGCCAGCATAGGGATCGGGCTCCGCAGAGGCCGAAAGTCTGGATTGTGTAGCCCTGGGCTTTCGTTATGCTCATGAAATTCTCCAATCATTAGCCCTTCTTCTACAAAGAAGGGCTTTAATTGCTGCTGAATTCGATCAATTAAAGCTGTCTGCTCAAGCAGCCCTGAAATATCTGGGAAAATCAGTAAAATTGCTTTGTATATAGCTAGATCACCCTGCTGCGGCTCCATTGTCAAAAACTGCGTTCGATAGCTTTTCACCAAATCGGCAATTTGAGGCTCTTCCAGGCCTTCGGTGTGGACAACGACGCTTTTGATAGTATCCATTCGCAGCGCTCTTGGCACGAATGGACAGACAATTCCTGGCCGCCCTAACTTAGGATGGGGGCTACCCAAAAACTCCTTTATCCAATCTTGAATTTTTTCTTTATAGACGATATCCGCAGCTTTTTTGGATGTTGTGAGCATAGTTAAAGCCAGAAAAAAGACAAAACGATAAAGCCTTGAAAGATGTTAAAGACAAGGTAGAACTAATTTCAACCTTGCCTTAAACGATATGGTTTCTAGACGGACAAGAGTTTTAGCCTTGATCCAAGAAAATATCGAACGGGTGAAATCAGAAATTATTAATTTATGATTTGATAGACTTTTGATGAACTAATTGCTAGAAGACAGCATCAGTGGGCTTTTGTGTGCTCTCAACCAAATAGCTAGTACTAACGGTGAGCCTAGGGAGCATAGGGCTAACGGTTGACAAGCTACTTTGATTTGTACAGACTCCAGAAAAAAGCGACATCAAAATTTCAACCAAGGTAGTGCCTATCGTCCATTTAGGCGTTTCGTCGCCATTTTGGATTTGCTTTCATCGTGAAAATTACGGAAACTTTACCGATAATCATCTGAGAATAAAGTTATTGACTACAATCGAGCGTTTCTATTCTCAGAGGTCTAGGCATTGAGGCTAATCTAGATTTGCCTCTAGCGTAGGTCCTTTCTATACAAAGTTAGGGCTAAGCTTAATTCAGCAAGTTTCAAGGAAACTTTACTTGCATTGATTATAAGAATGGCATTTTGCCGAAGCAGACTTACGATCGATCTAGCTAGCTAAAAAACGTATTAAGAACATGACTATTAATTTCTAAACGCTGCGCTACCAAGATTTCTAATAGTTTTTCTCAGTTGATGTGTGCGCCCAAAAATATGCTGTCAAAAAACAAAGACGTAGCTGTCTGGCCCTCTGGAGAAGTAGCGGCAGAAAGCGATTCAGGACAAAACCTTTGCAGTGACTGGGTTGAGGCGTGGGACAGCATCTCTTCAACGACATTGCTCCATCAACTCTTCGAAATGCAGGCTGAACATAGCCCCGAAAGCATTGCTATCAGAGCTGAAGAGCAGTGCTTATCCTACCGGCATGTTAACGAGCAAGCTAATCGGTTTGCCTATTACCTTCATCAACAGGGCCTAGTTGTCGACACAGTCGTAGGGCTATTTATTGATCGCTCACCAGCCATGGTGATTGCCATGCTGGGCATCCTCAAAGCCGGTGGTGCCTACTTGCCGCTCGATCCCGATTATCCAAGCGATCGCACGGCTTCAATTTTGGCTGAATCTGGAGTCTCATTGGTAGTCAGTTGTTCCCACCTGATAAAAAACCTTCCCCAGGAAAATATCAATGTCATTTGCCTAGACCTTGAGCAGGAGAAGATTGGACGTCATAAGCACACAAACCCAAATTTCCCGATCACTGTCAATCACCTAGCCTACGTCATCTACACCTCGGGGTCTACAGGAACTCCAAAGGGGGTGATGATTCCACACAAGGGCATTTGTAATCAGCTATTTTGGCGACAGACTACCTTTCCATTAACACCGTCAGATCGGGTACTGCAAAACATCTCCTTTAGCTTCGACCCATCGGTATGGCAAATATTTTGGCCGATATCCTGTGGGGCACAGATAGTTTTGCCAAAGCCAGGTGGGCAGCGGGATATTGCCTATCTAGTTGAATTGATTGCCAGAGAGCAAGTTACGATCTTGGCATTGGTGCCCTCAGTGCTGAAGGTTTTTCTAGAACAAACCAAAGGTGCTCAGAGCACGCCGCTCCGGCATATCTTCTGCGGAGGTGAGGCGCTACCTACCACTCTCCAAGATCTTTTTATAAACAAATTTGGAGCAACAACGCAATTACACAATGTCTATGGCCCAACTGAAGCCTCTATTGACGCTACTTATTGGACTTGCCAACCTGGTATAGAGACTGCGATCGCTCCAATTGGTCGTCCAATTGCAAATGCTGAGGTCTACGTCTTAGATGAGCACCTGCAGCCTGTGGCAACGGGAGATTCGGGAGAGCTTTACATTGGAGGGCGGGGGTTAGCGCGGGGCTACCTCAAACGACCTGACCTAACCGCAGAACGCTTTATACCCCACCCTTACTCCTCCGATACTGAAACTCGGCTATACAAGACAGGCGACTTAGTTCGCTACCGATACGACGGAAATCTCGAGTTCCTAGGACGCTTAGATTCTCAGGTAAAGATACGTGGGTTTCGCATCGAACTCCAGGAAATTGAAGTAGCTTTGACCCAGCATCGCAGCGTTGCTGAATGTGTTGTCTTGGCCTCTCAATCTGATATAGAAAATTCCTATCTGGCAGCCTACATCGTAACTGCCAATTCCCATTGCTCTACAGCCCAAGAGCTTAACAACTTCTTGAGAGGTAGGTTGCCCGACTATATGGTGCCTGAACATTTCATTTTTCTGGATGAGCTGCCACTAAATGCCAACGGCAAAATTGATAAGAAGAAGCTACCTGAACCCAACTTGAACCGCCAGGCTTTTGAAAATGACGTTGTTTCGCCTAGAAATGAAACAGAGCTCAGGTTAACCCAGATCTGGGAACAGGAGCTTCAACTTGGGCCTATTGGAATAACTGATAGCTTCTTTGAGTTAGGCGGAAACTCTTTACTCGCTGCCAGTATGTTGATTAAGGTCGAAGATGTCTTTGGCCGATCGCCCTCTTTGGGAAAGTTTTTCCAGTTGCCCACCATTGAAGCATTGGCTAAAGCTTTGCAGGAGACATTAGAGGATAACTCTAAGCAGTCTCTGGTCGCTATTCAACCCTATGGGTCGAAATTGCCGCTGTTTTGCGTACATACTAGAACCGGAAGTGTGCTTGATTACTATACATTGGCTCAGCAGTTAAACCGCGAACAGCCAATCTATGGATTACAAGCTCGAGGTTTGAGCAGTAGCGAAGATGTAGATTACCGGGTTGAAGCTATGGCCCGTCGCTATATTCGAGAGCTACAGACACTTCAACCTACAGGGCCATACTTTTTGTGTGGTTATTCGTTTGGCGGTTTGGTGGCCTATGAGATGGCCCAACAGCTGGTGCAAGACGGCCAGACAATAGGATTGCTGACACTGATTGATACTTACTGCCTCACTAAGTCCTGGTTTGACTTCAGCACTCCTACAATTTTGGGTCAATTAAGGGGCAAACTGAGCGCTGGGGTGCGGAGAGTTCACCAGAAATGGCTATCTCTGGGTTACTTGCGATCGCACTCTTCGGAAGCAGTTTTAGAAAGAATGATGGCTATTAGCGAAAGAGCTATCAGAAGTTACAAGCCCCAACCCTATTCAGGGTCAGTGCTGTTGTTAAGGGCCACCCAACTCCCAGAAAAGGCTAATCTAAGCCCTCAGTTTGTGGATGAAACTCTGGGATGGGAAAAATTGGTAACTGGAGAAATTAAGGTTCACTCTGTGTCAGGAGATCACTTTAATCTGTTCGAAAAACCCAACGTCTTCGAACTGGCAAATTATCTCAATCGTTTTCTTCCATGAGCTACGAACTACTCGGGAATGTTGCTGAATAGTAGTATGAATTTGTGGAATTCTAAATGAGTCCTCAATGCGTCTAGCCCTTGCTTCATGCCCCGAATCAGTAACGCCAGCTATTCGGGAACGCACGTGACCGGTCAAGATGATGATCCTACAAAGCTTGCTCTGTAAGGTTTCTGAGCCTGATTAAAAAACGGTTATTGGCGAACAGTGTTGTTCTTATTGGACTGCGCACTATCTTCTCTGCTGGTTTGCAGTCACTATGTTCATCTCGTTTATCCAGCCGTAGCCGGTTCTGTTAAAGCTCAAGGGCTCGGTATGCTCCCGTTGATGCTCGGCTCTATCTTTCTTGGGCACTGCTAGCCATCCTCACAACTAGGCATAGCTTCACTTAGAATAGTCAAAATGCGCTTAGTCGCTAGCTTGTGCGACTAGTTGTTCTGGCTTAATCTCACACTTCTACTTACAGAAAGACCTGACGTAGTTAAGTGGTAATTGTTCAGAACAGCTGCAGCGTTGGACAAATTCGGACCGTTTCACGAAGGAGCTGTCAAGGGGATTGTGATGTTACTCTAAGACACGGGCAGCCGCTCAGGGGGCCTATTTAAGCCCATTTGTGGTCACCCCTAATCAGCAGCTCGCGCATAGGCCTTGTTGGTAATCAAAGGCAAGCAGCACCATGTTGAATCCCCCTGCCTAACCTGACTTGAGCAGTTTTTACAGCAAGTTTTGTATTATCCCAATCGCTGCACCAGATGCAGCGGTTCTGGTTCTCCAACACTAGTCAGTTTTAGAGCACTTCTGGGCAATACCCGCAGTACTTCCTCTACAGTTGTGACGCCAGCCATGACTTTCTCAATGGCCGATGTTCGAAATGAGATGGAGTCGCTCTTGCTGAGGTGGCGGCGCAGTTGAGTCATGGTGCCATCATAGATCAACTCGCGAATGCGATCGTCCACCTCCAGCATCTCGACTACCGCCTCCCGCCCTGAATAGCCGGATTGGAAACAGGATGGGCACCCCCGCCCTCGTCGCCAGTTGCCCTTTTTGATTTGAGCGGCATCCAGTTGCAGTATGGCCAGGAGTTCTGGGTTGGGTTGGGTGGGTTCAGCGCAGTGGGGGCAGATGCGCCGCACCAGGCGTTGAGCGACCACCCCTAAAAGGGCGTCGCTAATCAACCCTGGATCTGGCCCAATATCTTTAATCCGGGGAATTGCCCCAGCTGCATCGTTGGTGTGCAGAGTGGTGAATACCAGGTGGCCGGTTAGGGCAGCCCGAATGGCGGTTTCGGCAGTTTCGTGGTCCCGCACTTCCCCCACCATAATGATGTCTGGATCCTGCCGCAGGATGGATCGCAGCCCCGCCGCGAAGGACATACCTGCCGCTTCGTTCACTTGGGTCTGGGTAATGCGGGGCAGCACATATTCTACTGGGTCTTCTACCGTGACCACGTTGACATGCTCGGTGGCGATCGCTTGCAGACTGGTATAGAGAGTACTGGTTTTACCGGAGCCGGTCGGTCCGGTGAAGACAATGATGCCCTGGGGCTGTTCTAACCAGGTTTTGTAGATCTTCAGCGCTTTGGGCGAAAACCCTAGCTTGTCAATGGTAGTGAAGGGGTTTTCGCGAGGCAGCAGGCGCACTACAGCTTTTTCACCACAGACACAGGGTAAGGTGCTAACTCGCATATCCATACTCTGGTCGGCTTCGTTGTCGACCTGGTATTTTTCCCCAATGCGGCCATCCTGGGGCCGGCGGCTATCGGCAATGTCCATGTTGGCCATTACCTTTAGGGCTACGATCACCCGGCGGCTGATTTCCCCTGGCAGCAGGGTAATATCGCGCAGTACCCCATCAATTCGGTACCGCACCCGCAGCCCTTCTAGGGTCGGTTCTAGGTGAATGTCGCTGGCCTGGTGCTGAAGGGCGCTGGAAATGATGGCCTTAATTCGCTCAATTTGCCCCTCTGCCTTAGACAGAAATAGCTCAGTGGTCTCGCCAATATCATCGGTTGATTGCTGGCCGGTGATTGGGTCCAGCAATCGGCTAGAGGTAATGCGGCTCAGATCAGCGGTGCGAGTATGGTACCAGGCCCGGTAACTCTTGGCTGAAATGGGTAGGACTTTGATGGTTGTCAGGGTGCGATCGCTAATCGTCTCCAAGGCCTCGGCGGAAACTTCAATCGGGCTGCCCAGGTAGAAGCAGCTTTGCCACAGTAGCAACGGCACCACAGGGGGCAGTTTTTGCCCCTGGCAATACTGAAAGAAGCGACTACAAACCTCTTCATCCAGCAGGTCTAGCTTAAGGATGCCCTCGTCATCGCGCACCAGGCTAAGAGCCTCTTCACAGGAGATTTTTCCCTGTTTGAGTTGCTTCCAAGCAGAAACTGGCCAAGGTACGGTTTGCATGCGATCGGGGTCCTGAATATAAGCGTGATGAAAAACTGATCCAGCCTCACCAACTGCCAGAACAGTAACAGTTTCTCATCCCTGTTTTGAGTGGCGGCTGGAAGGATGACCAAAAGGTAAAGGAACCAGCCAGCCTAGGTAGAGAACCAAAAGCTGGCTGGTAGGGGTTACGTCAGAACTAGGGTAATTGACTCAACACCAGTTAAGCAGTCGCACCATTTAGGGCGATCGAGCGATTATCCGTTCGCCAAATACAGTAGGTAATGCCAGATCCCTGGGCATTGACGTACATATACTTGCCATTCTGGGAGAAACAGGCACCTGCAAACTCGGCGGTGCTGCCGGGAATGATGTTGCGACAGAACTCAAACAAACCACCGCTAGCATCCACTCCAACCACCCGCTGGCTGAAGTTAGGAGCGCCCGGCTGGCCACCGCTGCCGTCCTCACAGAGGTAGAGGGTGCCATCTCGAGCAACCGTGATGTTGTCGGGGCCGTCCAGGAGGTTTTCACTCGTTGACTCAACTACCAGGGTGACCGTTTCGGTGGTGGGGTCATAGGCCCACACCTGCCCTTCGCCCTTATCTCCGGCATTACTGCAAACCCAGTAATGCTTGCCCTGATGATACCAGGCACCTTCACCCCGATACCACGCAGCAGCTCCTTTAGCCAGCGCTTCATAGCGTAGGGTATCTCCCTCTGGGTCAACATCATCTAGCTTGACCCACTCCACGCTGAGGGGCTGCCCCAGGAAAGGTAGCAGGCTGCCGGAACCATTCGCGCCTAGGCCACGGGTATCAACTCCGCTAAAGCTTCCGCCTCGATCATTCGTCCCGCCGGTGGGAATTAAGGCTCCGGTGCAGTCAGAACGCTGCCCTGGCTTAATTACCATGGCGTAGAGGTCACCTCCTTGTTGCAGATCGCCAAAGCCATTGGGTTTCCGCACCTTAGGCACGAACTTGTAGTAGGCGCTATCGCCCCGGTCTTCGGTTTCAAAGATATATCCAGTCTGAGGATCAACTGAAACCGCTTCATGGTTCATGCGGCCCATAGCCACTAGGGGGATAGCGTCAACCGCTTCACCCGATTGGGAAGGAACCTCGAAATTGTAGCCGTGCTTTTTGGTCACCCGCGGGTCGGTAGCCGGAGTAGCTACATTTTCCTCAGAGGAAATCCAGGATCCCCAAGGGGTAGGGCCACCGGCACAGTTGCGGATGGTACCACTTAGGGAAACATAGTGCCGGACTACTTGACCATCGCGATCAACTTCGACTGTGGTAGTACCGCCGCCACCGCTGTTGAAAGCGCTACCCGTATAAGGGTCATATTGCTTACCATTAGGCGCAACAGTGCCACCGCCCCCAGGATTCCGCTCATGGTTGCGCACCAGAATATAGTTGCCATTGCGCCCCTGAAAAGCGGCCATGCCATCGTGATTTCCAGGCACAATCGCACCATCGGACATTGTCTGTCCTTGAATGGAGATAGCAGTGTATTGAAACTTTTCAGGCAGGGTAATCAAGGGAGTATCAGCTAGGCTCCCCAAACTTTTGGTGTTGTTGGGCAACTTAGGAACGGGGGTACCGAACCCCGGCACTGTAAAGCTGGCGGTATTACAGGTTCCCTGGGCCATAGCCCGACGAGCATTCAGTAAGCCCATGGGAGCCACTGCTGTACCTGCCGCCGCTGCAGACATCAGCATGACAAACTGACGCCGTGAGAAATTAGACATCGTACCCTTGCTCCTCTCTAAAGCATTAAATCTTACAGACCGTTGCAGAGCCAAAGGCAGAGAAAATCGCTCTAGAGTTGCCCCTAAAGCTGACTAAATAACTCCTTTGACCAAAATTTATCAATCCCTTGTTATGGACGAGATAAATCCAACCATAACAAGACAGTCACTCCAGCTAATGGTTAGCTTGAGCGGGTTTTTCTGTAAGCAATATTGACCCATTAAAGTATTCATTGCAACCGTGTTAAAGTTAAAATCTGGTTAATCAAAAAATTTTGATTAATTAAGTAGTTGAGCTTATGATGTTCAGTTTTCATTTCTTTGAAAGCCAAATAGAAATTAACTGACTTGTAAAGTTAATGTGAATTTGAACTGTAGAAAACGTGAAGGCTGTTATCCTCTAAGCCTGCTAGGAGTAGCATTTACTAACTAACTCCTGACGATATTGAGAGTTATTGACTATCAGAGCCCTATTCAATGAGGCGCAGGCTTGCCTGTAGCGTACCTGAGAACGGTGAAATGTAGCGATTTAGTCGAGAGCATTTATTAATTGATCGTATTCCTCGGAGCTCAAACGACCTTGACGAAACGCCTCACCCGCTTGAACAGACGGATCTCGACTCACCAGTGACGATGGCAGGGCCTGGGCTAGGGTTGTTGAGGTTCGGCCTTCATCGGTCGAGTCTAACCCCAGTAAACTGTAGGAAGAGTAATAATATTGAGCATTTTGAAGAGCAATTCGGCGATTGCTCGACCACTGTTCTCGAGAAACATTAAGACTAAAAATTGGCACTACTCGTCCGTTGAGCTGACCTAAAACGTTAATCTGGACTGAGCTTAACTGCGAATTTTGAGTAAAGGCTTTCGTAATTTCATCGGCTGCTGCAGATTCAGCCTGCCTATCTAGATCACTACGTGTAGGTATGCCATAAACCTCTACAGTTACCGTCATAGAATCCGGCTTTGCATGAACAAGTTGGCCAATCGGAAACGCTTCAAGGAAAGAAGCAAGAACTGCTGCTGCTAGTAGCTTTCCTATCATTTTTTTAAGATCTGGCAACGTTAAAAAATTCAGCATAAAACGCTTTTCTTAACCAACAAGAACCAAATTCATCAACGAAAATATTTTTTCACTAAATGGGTATTCTTGAGGTAAAAAAGCAGTTAAATCAACCCCATATTTTCTTAACCTAAGGAATTTATTTTGAGTGAATTACGTGTAATTACTGATTCGTTGCTGAGTAGCATCTGAAACAGTTAATTTTCTGCTAGATTCGGATCCCGAACGCAGAGTGGTATACTCAGCACGGCAACCTAGTTCTAGGCAAGTCAAAGACGTCGAGAAACCTTGGGCTCTCATTACTGATGAGCTACCCACCCTCAATACCCTGTGGTAATGTGTCATTCAGTTTGCATTGAAGACCCGTCAGATCGGCGATGAATTTTACTGCGGCATTGTCTGAAGCGTCTTGGGAAAACAGCTGGCCTTGGCCGCGTCAGTTAGCTTGGTCATCTCTGAGCTGGTCAGATATTCCTGGCTGCTGCTCGTGGCTTTGTGCGCCTTGAACGAGCTGCTGTGTTCCCAAGTAGCAACTAAGGCTAGCTTGGTCGGCTTAAATCTAGACGCTGCATCTAGAACGGTGCCCATATCGTCTTGTTCAACTTTCAGTGATTGGGCGGTATCTTCAAGCATGGCTCAAACCCGTCGCCTTGCCTTGGTACCGTGCTTACGGCGTTTGTTCAAAAATGAGTTGTAGGATAGAGCAGCTTTGCCATTTGGGGCCTAGTACTGGCAAGGTTACCCATTTTGGGTTGAGACGCATGTTTGCTGATTTTCTACCGTCCTCCAGTCGTGAGATCCAAGATAGGGACGCGATCGCCCTGCTGCAACGAATTCAGCGTCGTGTTGTTCAAGTGTCGGTGAGGCAAAGTACGACGGCGAGCGCAACCGCTTATGCCCATTACAGTCCTAATTCATTAGCTCCTGTACCGGGCACGGTTCCTATTCTGCTGCTGCACGGATTTGATAGTTCTCTGCTGGAATTTCGGCGAATACTTCCCTTACTGGCGCATCGTCACGAAACCTGGGCGATTGACTTGTTGGGTTCAGGATTTACTGAATATACAGCTACGCTGGCGGTCAATCCCCAGACAATCCGGCAACATCTGCTTAGCGTTGTAGAAGATTGGATCGGGCAACCTGTAACTTTGGTGGGAGCCTCTTTGGGAGGGGCAGTCGCGATCGACTTTGCCTTGCATTATCCAAGCTGGGTGCGATCGCTCGTTCTCATGGATAGCGTCGGTTTTTCTGGTAGCTTTCCCGTTGGGCAGTTTCTCCCGAGTCCGCTAATCGAACTGGGCACAAACTGGTTGTATTTTCGCAAACATGCCGCTCTGGCGGCGGCCTCGGTCTTACCGATATTGGATGCAAGCTTGGTAGACGCCCTGCGCTGCTCGCTGCTGCATCAGGAGATGCCAGGGTGGAGGGATGCGATCGCATCTTTTACCCAAAGTGGGGGTTATGCGAACTTGAGCAATGCGATCGCTCAAGTCACGCATCCCACCCTGATTTTGTGGGGAGAAGCCGATGATGTTTTAGGAACGGCAGATGCTACTCGGTTTGAGCAAGCAATTCTAGGCAGTCGGCTGACCTGGGTTGAGGGAGCGGGGCACGTTCCCCACTTCGATCAACCCCATGTCGTTGCGGATCACCTGTTGTCATTTGCCCAGCAGATCGAGGGATAGCGGAGCCAAAAGGGGAAACAGGAAGTCTACCAACCGACAGTACCCTGTCCCAATCCTGATCGCCTGCAATAGAGAGAGTCGTGATTCCGTAATACCTGTGGAAACTTCTATCCAGATTGCGCCCAATCTAGCGGCAGTGTTCTTAATGCTGCTAGGGGGAGCAGCCTTGCTCTTTCCGAAAACAATGGCGGCCTTCGTGGGTCTCGGTCCCATCGCTCCGGTGGGGATTTCTGAGATTCGCTCAACCTTGGGTAGTTTCTTTTTAGGGCTAGGAGCCGCCTGTTTGTGGTTGCAGTCTACCGATGCCTTTACCGTCCTCGGGGTAGCTTCGTTAGTGGCTGCGGCCGTGCGGCTGATATCGAGCATCGTTGACCGCAGCGTCACCCTCAAAAATATTGGCGGCGTGGTGGCAGAAGCCTGCTTGGGGGCTCTGTTTTTGTTGAGCTGGATGTGGCAGGCTTGAACTGGAACCGGATTAATAGCCCTAGGGCAGTGAAACCCAGGTGCCGTGAAAGCCATAGGGAACCCGCTGTGGCATCTGAATGCGGGCAACGGGCTCATTCGTCATGGCCTGCGTGCTGACGATGACTAACTCAGATACATCCTGCTCTTCGTCGTGCACAAAGGTCATCAACCAGCCATCATCCTCGACACTTGCGTTTGGTCGCGGTACGAAGACCCCTTCGCCACCATAGCGTCCGGTTCCAAACGAATGAGCCTGAACGCTCCCATTGTCCAAATCAAACTTCAGTAACCCATCAAACTTCGGCACTGTGGTAGGCGCACTTTTGCCAGCATAGCCATAGCGAGACGGCCTACCCAAATACTGCTCATTGATGCGAGGAAACTCGCAGGCGCGATCGTCGAGAGCCTGTTCTTGCACAGCCCCTGTCTTCAAGTTAAATCGCCACTGGTAGAGCAAGGGCACGTCGCTGCCAACCTGGTGATTGTCTCCCTCGTGGGCATCAGGAGACGCCCCCAAAACGTTGGTATTACCTGTACGACAAGCCATCAGAACAATGTCATCCCCATCCTCATAGGCATTTAGGGTGTGGAAGACATAGCAGCTGGGTGCTTCAAACCAGCGAATCGACCTGTTGTCGCCATGGCGAGGCAGAATTCCAAATCGACTGGGGCGATCGCGCTCGAAGGCAAAGGCCGATTCTCCCCGCTGCAACCGCTCTAAGCGGAAGGTGAGGGGCAAATCCATGAAAAGGGTGTAGTGCTCTGTGATAGCAAAGTCATGCATCATCACCCCAACCGGCAGATCGATTGGGACTGTTCGCAACAGTTCTCCCTCAGCCGACACAACACTGTATTTGACGTAGGGCGGTTGGGCCAGCGAATACCCAAAGAACATCATTTCCCCTGTCACCGGATCTACTTTAGGATGGGCCGTCACGGGAGAGGCCAGCTTGCCATTGAAGGTGTAGGCACCGATTGTCTCTAGCCCAGGCACATCAATCGCGTGTGGTTCTCCCCCTTCCCAAAGCGCCAACAGGCGATCGCGATGCCATATAAGTGCTGTATTGGCCACGTTTTTGAAGCCGCCTTGAGACGGTTGAAGCAATCCACCAAACACGGCTTGCCCTGCTTGTCGCTCCTGTTCAAACCCCTGCGTCCGAATGTAGCGATTGCGGTAACTCGCTTTGCCGTCTTGGATGTGAACGCCATGTAGCATGCCATCCCCATCGAACCAGTGGTAAAGCCCCAAGGGTGAAAACTGAGGATTGGGACCGTTGCGAACAAACATGCCACTCAGTTCGGCTGGTAACTCGCCAACGACAGGCAGCTGATCGACTGTCAACTCTGTCTGGACAGGGGCAAAGTTACTAGTGAGGTAGGGGTTGAGGGTGGTTGTCATAAGACCAGTAGGTTAACGAGCAGCGGGAGCGTTCATGGTCTTGTGGGACGGCCGTCTTGCTGTCCAGCTCAGACATGCAAGATGCCTATCCTACAAAGCCATCATCGGACAAGCAGGCGATCACAAGTTCAAGGTAGCTGATATTTGAATAGAACCGAACAATGTTCTGGGGAGCGATCGCTCTCATAACGGGGAACACCACTGTAGAGCCGTTGGCAGTATGCCCTAGGCTGATTCGATTTGTAGAAAGGCAGAACAACTGCCATGCGATCAAGCTGCTCCTGCCAATCTGGAGTTTTAGCGCGCCACACTGTAGAACTCTACCGGTCTAGCTCTTTGTGGCGCTCGCTCCAGTAGGCGTAGCCGTCGGTTATCTCCACTAGCCAGCATCGCCGCCCGATCAATGAGGAGCTGATCGAGAGTGCATCAAGGCCGCCATGATAGATCTTGCAGTAGGTCAAACCTCTAAAAACAACCCCACCATCCAAGGCCGAGGGGGGTATGGTGGAGCGCTGCCGCTTTCAAGCTTGGCAATTTTGCTGTACTGTACAGTGACACTTTATTTATTATCGAGTCAAATTAGTGTCGTCAGCTCGAACCCCTTTATCTCCAGTCGTTTCAAGTATTTTACTTGGGGCAGGTTGATTTGAGATCATGGTTTCCTCGCGGGTAGAAAAGGGGCGCGTGATCAATAGTTCTTCTGTTGTTCATCGGCAAAACACCACAGCCATTGTTCTCCCAACTCTGCTGAACTAATCACCACATGTCCGCTTTCTTCGTAATGGCGGCGAGCGTGTTGATTTTTAGACGAGTCGCAGCACAGCATTTTGCCGCAGGTTTGACAAATTCTCAGGTGAACCCAGCGATCGCCAACGCGCAGGCATTCCTCACAGCGGAATACCGGATAATTGGCTTTTGAAATCATAGTCTCTAGCGTCAGTTCGTTGAGGTGTTGACAAGACATAGAGGATTCCTGTGAATGTGAAAGGTATGCACGTAATCAAATGAGATACAGCCATTTGCGAAAGAGCTGGGTGAGACGAGGCATAATCACGTAGGTGAGCAGGGCAACCGTTAGACCTGTGACCAACAACGTTCTGAGCAATACCGGAAGCTCTACCAGGAGCGGTACTAGCAAATGATTGAAAATCGATATCGTGAAAAACACCGCCAGCCAAGTCACGATCGCCATTTTGTAGCGCGGAGGTGGAGCCTTTATGGATTTGTTGGGAAGCGTAAACCAGGTTTCTAGACCTGTCAGAGTTTGAATGGTTTCAGGCTTTTCAATCAAGGGCTGTAACCGCTCCAACCATTCTTGCCGCACGCTGGATTCCAGCCAAGTTTTGAGGTTGTCGTAATGATCAAATTTGACGATTGCCACATATTCAGGATGAGCGTGATCAGCGGGACGGATCACACTCACCCCTGAATGTCCCTTAAATTGGTGGGCAGCCATCGCAATTCCGTGCAACCATTCCTCATACCCCTGTTCACGCCCTGGTCGGACAAGGTGAGAGATGATCGCGGTTACCTGGTGAGTTTCTGCATCTGTACCCACTACCCCTGGCTCTAGCATGAGAGATGACCTCAGAAAAACTTGGTTGCAAGGAACGCGATAAGTGCTAGTGTGAAATCGCTGCTCTTAAAGCAGATTGGGCATTAGCGATCGCCAGATTCCGAGCTTCATCCCCAAGATTAAGGCTATCGGCATAGACGAACTCAATATCCGTGATACCAATAAACCCAAAAATGAGTCGCAAGTAGGGTGTTTGTAGATCATAGGAGTGAGTAGGGCTACCTTCGGGGTAGGCTCCTCCCTGCGCCATAATGATCGTCATCTTCTTGTGAACCAGTCCCTTGTAACCTGCTTCATCAACGGAGAATGTACGTCCCGCTCGCACAATCTGGTCAAGATAAGCTTTGAAGTTGGCAGGAATGCTGAAGTTATACATGGGGATACTGAAAACGTAGCGATCGGCTGATAAAAACTCGTCGATCAATTCGTCGGAAATCTGAATTGCAGCGGCTAACTCAGGTGTATGTTGATCGGATGGAGTAAACGCAGCAGCGATCCAGTCTTCGCTCACAAAAGGAACGGGGTAATGCCCAATATCCCGGTAGGTTACGGTGTCGTCAGGATGAGCCGTTTTCCACTGGTTAATGAACTCTTTGGAAAGTGTGCGGGAGATGGAGCGATCGCCACGCGGACTCGCATCTAAATGGAGAATGTGGGTCATAGAATAAATCTCAGATTGTGAATGAAGAATGCAGCGGCCTCAGCAAACCCCTCGATCTCGAAAAACTGGTGCAGGCCGTGGTCGAACTCACCCAAACTCGTTCACCGAGCGACGCTCAGCGCTTGTAGCACGGCTTGGGCCGCCGTCTCGGAAGAGGCCGGATTTTGCCCGGTGATCAGGAGGCCGTCATGCACCACGTGGATCTGCCAATTCTCGGCTTTAGAGTAGTTGCCGCCGTTCTGCTTTAGCATGTCTTCTACCAGAAAAGGCACCACATCGGTCAGACCCACAGCGGCTTCCTCGCTGTCGGTAAAGCCAGTTACCCCTTTGTTTTGCACCAAGGGTGCGCCATCGGGTGCTTTGGCGTGGCGCAGCACTCCAGGGACGTGGCACACCGCGGCTACAAGCTTATTCGCTTTATAAAAGGCTTCGATCAAGGCAATGGAGTGGGTGTCGTCGGCGAGATCCCACAGTGGGCCGTGGCCACCGGGGTAAAACACGGCGGCGTAGTCGGCGGCTGACAGCGTAGCCAGCACAGCGGTGTTAGCTAGAGCTTTTTGGGCGTCGGGGTCTTGGCTAAAGCGAGCGGTGGCCTCAGTTTGGGCGTCAGGAGCATCGCTTTTGGGGTCTAGCGGGGGTTGCCCGCCCTGGGGTGAGGCTAGGGTAATGTCGGCTCCAGCATCTTTGAACACGTAGTAAGGGGCCGCGAATTCTTCTAGCCAGAAGCCAGTTTTTTTGCCGGTGTCTCCTAACCGGTCGTGGGAGGTCAAAATCATCAAAATTTTCATGGTTATTCCTTAGTTAAATGAATTGCAAGTTGTGGTCAAGACGGCGATGGGGCTTAGTCTCTAACCGCAGATCAGCTCGACTAGGGCCAATTGCAGAATGAAATCAAAAGCTAAACATCTCTGCTTGTGCTTTTAAGTGAAACGTCTGTGTACCCTCAAGGGTTGATGACGTAAGCGATCGCGCCATGAACTGAGGCTGCAAGACAACGCCAAATTTCATCACTTAAGCTCCGCAAGTTAAGCACAGAGTTAAAATTTTCGTGTCACGTGCCCAATGAGCATTCGCCCAGTTGCACCTTGAATATTCATGCCTTCAAGCATGGAACCGTGCAATTTACTCGCTCGATCTATTTGCATGACTGTTTGCACAAATTCAATATAGGGGGTTGCCTTCAAGCTGTCGCCTACAACAAGTTAAATTTTTTACAGTGCAAATCGATAGAGTAACCATGCCATCGCAGAGTAGAAGGCTGGCTCTAACTTAAGTTAGAGTCCGAATTTGATCGAAAGTACACTCAGACAACCGATCGACCATCAATGTCTGAATGCAAAATCCGGTAGCGATGTCCCACACCATTGATGCGGGCGATGACCTGTTTGCCTCCCGGATGAAGCAGCTATCAATACGAGCTATTGCCGTGAACCGACGACAGACCCTGACTGCCTCAACGCTTGAGCAATACGACTCTCGATTCCAAGGCAGTCTGTGGGAGATCTTGAATGTATCTCTACCTTCCAGGCTATTTCCTATGCCCTTGCCTTACACCAGTCTGATTGGCTATTGAGTTGAGCAATTAGAGGTCAGGATATAAAGGCTCTACACAAGGAGCTTTATATTCTGGAGTTTGGCAAGCGATATACTTTGGGAAACGGATGACAGTCCTTCACCGGGGAAGTATTCAATGATTACCCTGCCTGGAATTACTATCCACAGCAAAATTTATGAGAGCTTAGCTTCTTTGGTGTATCGGGGCATCAGAGAGCAAGATAACTGTGCAGTGATTGCCAAAGTTCTCAAGCAGGATTATCCCTCTTCTCAGGATTTAACTCGCTATCGGCAGGAGTATCAAATTACTCGATTTCTCAATGTTGAAGGCGTAGTCAAGGCATACAGCCAGCAAGACTACCAGCGCACGCTGGTGATTCTTTTGGAAGACTTTGGTGGAGAGTCTTTAGAATGCTGGATGCGGCAACAATTAGACTTCTCTCCCATGCCGCTGCCGGTTTTTTTGAATATGGCGATCGCCATTACTGATACTCTAGGCAAAATTCATGCGGCTCAGGTCATCCATAAAGATATTAATCCTGGCAACATTGTCTTTAATCCGAGGACTGGCGTTGTCAAAATCATTGATTTTGGCATTGCCACTCGCTTCAGTCGCACCAATCCCACATTCAAAAGTCTCCATCTTCTAGAAGGAACCCCCGCCTATTTTTCGCCAGAGCAAACCGGACGAATGAACCGGATGCTCGACTATCGCACCGACTTTTATTCACTGGGTGCAACCTTCTACGAACTGTTGACGAGACAATTACCGTTTCCCACTAAAGATCTCCTAGAGCTAGTCCACAGCCACATTGCCAGACCGCTGACTCCTCCGCATGAATTGAACGCAACAATTCCCCAACCTGTTTCAGATCTTATTTTGAAACTGATGGCAAAGAATGCGGAAGATCGCTATCAAAGTGCTTGGGGCATCAAAGCAGATTTAGAACGCTGTGCCCATCAACTGACAGAAGTGGGTTTAATTGAACCTATGCCATTGGGTCTGCAAGATGTTTCCGAGCAGTTCTTCATTCCTCAAAAACTGTATGGGCGAGAAGCGAAGATTGCAGCATTATTGGCGGCGTTCGACAGGGTGGCAGGAAATGAGGGAGTAGGGAAATGGAGAAGTGGGGGAGAAGAAGACATTACCCTACTACCGCATCGTGAAATGATGCTGGTCTCCGGTTATGCTGGCATCGGCAAAACGGCATTGGTGCAGGAACTCCATAAACCGGTCACAGCAAACCAAGGCTATTTTATCTCTGGTAAATTTGACCAATTTGGGCGCAACATTCCCTACAGCGCTATTGTGAATGCCCTGCAAAAGTTAGTGCAGCAACTCTTGAGCGAACCAGATGAGCAGGTGGAAGTGTGGCGATCGCGCCTGCTGACTGCTCTGGGCAACAACGGACAAATCATCATTGATGTCATCCCCGAGATTGAGTTAATCATTGGCAAGCAGTCGCCTATACCCAAAGTTGGAGCAACTGAGGCACAGAACCGCTTCAATGTCACGTTTCAAAGATTTGTGCGGGCGTTTTGTGCCAAAGAGCATCCCCTAGTGATTTTTTTAGACGATCTACAGTGGATCGATTCTGCGACTTTGAAGTTAATCGAACTCATCTTACTTGATGAGCAAATCCAGTATCTGTTTTTGCTCGGAGCCTACCGAGATAACGAACTGACTCCAACGCATCCGTTGGTCTTAACGC
The DNA here is from genome assembly GCF_039962255.1 of Leptolyngbya subtilissima AS-A7. Taxonomy (NCBI): domain Bacteria; kingdom Bacillati; phylum Cyanobacteriota; class Cyanophyceae; order Leptolyngbyales; family Leptolyngbyaceae; genus Leptolyngbya; species Leptolyngbya subtilissima. Next base: position 127,683 of record NZ_JAMPKY010000004.1, read on the forward strand.
TAGAGAGCCTGGGAAACCAGGGAGCAGTACTTCAGGAAATCATCCTGGCTCCCTTAACGCTGGAACCGTTGAGTCAACTGGTGGCTGAGACATTACATTGTAATCCTGATACCGTTCGTTCCTTAACCCAAGTCGTGTTGCGTAAAACCGAGGGCAACCCTTTCTTTGTTGGTGAATTTTTGAAGCTGCTGCATAGCGAAAACCTGTTGACCTTTGATGCCCAACAGTTGAGCTGGCAGTGGAACCTAGCTGAGATTGAAGCTCAAAATATCACGGATAATGTGGTGGAGTTGCTGCTGCGTCAGTTGCAGAAATTGCCGAAAGCAACACAGCAAGCTCTTTGCATCGCGGCTTGTGTTGGGTCTGAGTTTGATTTAGAAACGTTGGCGATCGTTTGCGAAAAATCACCGAAAGCAATTTTTCAGGATCTACTAGCAGCAATACAAGCGGGCTTAATTCAACCGCTGTCTGACCTGGACGAAGATTTGTTAGTTCAAGAGTATGAGTTTTCGCACGATCGCGTTCAGCAAGCGGCTTATGCTTTGATTGATGAATCGCAGAAACAAGTAGTTCATCTCCAAATCGGTGGCAATTTGCTCGAAAAAACTTCACCAGAGCAACGACCCGATCGGTTGTTTGAAATCATCGATCATCTTAATCAAGGACTTGAGCTAGTCACTGCTCGATCAGAACGAACTGAAATTGCCAAATTGAATTTAATGGCAGGTCAGAAAGCAAAAACAGCAACGGCTTATGAAGCAGCTTTTAAGTATTTCACTATAGGGCTTAAACTCCTCAATTCAGAGGGTTGGCAGAGTGAGTATGACCTCACCTTAGCGCTGTACTCAGAAGCAGCAGAAGCGGCATATCTCCAGGGTCGCTTTGATGAGATGGAACAGTTGGTAGAAGTGGTACTTGATCGCGCTAAGACAGTACTTGACAAAGTGCAGGTTTACGATAGCAGAATTCAAGGATATTTGTCACAGGGTAACCTAAAAGAAACACTAAAAACTGGATTGGAAGCGTTAAAGCTCTTGGGAATAGATTTAATAGAAAATCCAAGTCAGGCAGATATTCAAAAGGAATTGGGGTCAACGGCTGCACTACTTGCTCAACGAGAAATCGAAGACTTGATTAATTTACCAGAGATGACTGCACTAGAACCGCTGGCAGCTATGTCAATTCTGGCGAGTATGAGGTCTGCTGCATTTATCAGGTCACCAGCACTATTCATGCTGATTACTTGCAAAACGGTAAATTTATCAATCAACTACGGGAATGCTGTCTGGTCATCACTGTTTTATGCTGGCTACGGGTTTATTCTATGTGGAGTTGTTCAAGACATTGAATTCGGTTATGAGTTCGGCAAATTGGCTCTCAGTTTGGCAGAACGACTGAATACCAGAGGAAATGCTAGAACCTTAATGTTTTCAAATGTCCATATCATGCACTGGAAGTTGCATCTTAGGAACACAATACCCATGCTGGCTGATGCCTATCAGGATGGAGTGAAAACTGGAGACTTTGAAGCTGCTGGTTATGCTGCATATTGCGTGTGCTATTACTCGTTTTTTGCTGGAGAAGAACTCACCCAACTGGAACAAAAAACAGCAGCCTACAGCAAAGCGGTTGACCAAATTAGACGAGAAAGTCCCTCGGCTTGGATTGCAATAGTGTGGCAGACTATCCTTAATTTGCAAGATAGGACTGAGAATCCCAGTCGCTTGGTTGGTCGGGTGTGTAATGAAGAACAGGCGTTATCACACGCTATTGCAGTTAAAGATGGAACTGCAATCCAAATGCTCTATTTGCACAAAATCATGTTGTGTTATCTATTTGGAGAACACCATCAAGCTGAACAGATTGCTATTTTGGCAAGGCAACATTTTGAAGATGTGACAGCAATAACAGTTCTACCTATATTCTGTTTCTATCATTCTCTGGCGCTTTTGAGCCTATCGCCTGATGTTTCAAACTCTGAAAAAACAGCTTGGCTAAGTTGTGTTAGCTCCAACCAAGAAAAGATGCAAAAGTGGGCGAGTCATGCCCCAATGAATTATTTACATAAATTTTATTTAGTCGAAGCAGAAAAAGCGCGAGTCTCAGGACAATTTTTTGAGGCCGAGGAACTTTATGAACGAGCGATCGCAGGTGCTGCTGAAAATGAGTATATCCAAGAAGAAGCATTAGCTTATGAATTAGCGGCAAAACATTATCTAGCGCGAGGTCGGGAAAAGTTTGCTCAGACCTACATGAAAGAAGCGCACTATTGCTACGATCGCTGGGGCGCAGCCGCTAAAGTTAAAGACTTAGAAAACCGCTATCCACAGTTCTTTTGTCAGTCGCCTAAAGCCGCTTCCACATCAATTCCTATTATCGCTGAAACTATCACTAATCCCTCGCATACTGCTTTTGATTTGGCAGCAGTGATGAAAGCTTCACAGGCGATTTCTCGTGAAATTGAACTGAAGCAACTGCTGCGATCACTGATGCAAACTTTAATTGAGAATGCTGGCGCACAAACCGGATATCTGATTTTAGAAAATTCAGGAGAATGGTCGATTGAAGCGGCTTGTGAACTCAGTACCGATGAAAGTGCTTGTGCGACTCAGGTGTTACAGTCTATTCCAATTGCCGATCAATTGCCAGAATCAATCATTCAATATGTGATTCGGACTCTAAAGCCTGTCACCTTAAACGATGCGACTCGTGAAGGTGCTTTTATTAATGAGCCATACATTCAACAGAACCAGCCTCAATCTGTTTTCTGTTTGCCCCTGCTGAATCAAGCCAAGCTGGTCGGTGTATTGTATTTAGAAAATCGGTTAGCAACTGGAGTATTTACACCAGAGCGATCGCAGGTCTTGCAGCTATTATCGACTCAAGCCGCGATCGCTATCGAAAATGCCAACCTTTACTCAGAACTGCAGGCTAAGGAAAGCAAGATCACCCAGTTCCTTGAAGCGATTCCGGTGGGAATTGCGATCGTGGATGCAACGGGTTGCCCTTACTATGCCAACCAATGCAGCAATCAACTCTTGGGCAAAGAAACTGATACTTCTATAGCACCGGAGCAACTCTCAGAGGCTTATCAGCTTTATGTAGCGGGGACGGATCAAATCTATCCACCGGAGAGCCTGCCTAATGTGCGGGCATTAAGAGGCGAACGCATCAGGACTGAAGATATAGAAATTCGTCGAGATCATGTCACAATTCTACTTGAGGCACGGGGAACACCAGTTTTTGATCAACAGGGCAATATCACTCATGCGATCGCTACCTTTCAGGACATTACAGAGCGCAAACAAACCGAGAAACTCCTAGCCGACTACAACTGCACTTTAGAGCAACAGATCGCAGAACGAACTGCTGCGTTACAACGCAGTGAAGCTAAGTTCCGAACTATCTTTGAAAACTCGCAGGTTGGCATCTACCGAACCCGCCTCTCGGATGGATTAATTCTCGATGCCAATCAACGCTTTGCCAATCTGTATGGCTTTGACTCACCAGAGGAGATCATTGGGATTGAACACACCGCAGGCTACTATGTCAATCCCAGCGATCGCCAACAATTCCTTGAGATGCTGAAGCGGGATGGGGAAGTGCGAAACTTTGAAGCCCAGGTGCGGAAACGAGATGAGACATTGTTTTGGGTACTTTTCTCTTCTTATCTGAATGCAGCCGATGGATACATCGAAGGGGTGGTTGTAGATATTAGCGACCGCAAACAAGCAGAAGCCGCATTACGGCAAAGTGAAGCGAACTACTCCAACCTGTTACAAACTGCGAATTCCGTCATCATTTGCTATGACACGCAAGGACGAATTCGATACATCAACGATTATGGGGTGAAACTTCTAGGTTATGAAGAACATGAGATTGTAGGGCGAACCTTATTTGAAACCATCATTCCAGAAGCCGAACTCTCTGGACGCGATGTGAGACCCATGGTCCACGATTTACTTCATAATCCTCAATCGTACCCGCAAGGCGAGAGTGAAAACCTGTGTCGAGACGGACGGCGAGTTTGGATGTCCTGGTCGAATCAAGCCATCTTCAATGACCAGGGAGATGTCGTTGAAATCTTATCGGTGGGCAGTGACACCACCCAGCGCAAACAAGCAGAAGAGGCATTACAACGCAGTGAGGCCAAGTTCCGCAATATCTTTGAAAACTCGCAGGTTGGCATCTACCGAACCCGCCTCTCGGATGGATTAATTCTCAATGCCAATCGATGCCTTGCTAACCTGTTGGGCTTTGATTCACCAGAGGAGATCATTGGGCTAGAACACAGCATTGACTATTTTGTAAATCCCAACGATCGCCAACACGCCATTGAGGTGATGAAGCGGGATGGGGAAATGCGAAGCTATGAAGTCCAGATGCGAAAACGAGATGGGACACTGTTCTGGGGACTTACCTCTTCTTATCTAAATGCATCCGATGGATACGTCGAAGGGGTGGTTGCGGATATTAGCGATCGCAAACAAGCAGAAGTCGCTCTACAAATGAGTGAAGAACGACTACGCTTAGCATTAACCGCTTCAAATCAAGGACTCTTTGATCACAATATCAAAACTGAAGAAATCGTGGTTAACCCAGAATACGCTTTAATGCTGGGCTACGATCCGGCAATATTTCACGAGACCAAATCTAGGTGGATTGAGAGTTTGCATCCTGATGACAGAGAATCAATGGTTGCAATTTGCAATGCTTTTAATACTGGAGAAGTCCCCAGCTATCGAGCAGAGTATCGCCTGCGTACCCGGGATGGTCAGTGGAAATGGATTCTTTCTGTCGGCAAAATTGTTGCCTGGAATGAATCCGGTGAACCCATCCGATCGTTGGGAGTTTATACGGATATCGACGATTACAAACGGGCAGAAGCCGCGCTGCAAGCCTCTGAAGCAGAACTGCGAGCGCTCTTCTCAGCCATTCCCGATCCGCTGTGTGTTTACAATGCTGAAGGGCAAGTGATCGACGCAATCCCAGGAAATCCATCCTATGGAGAGGAGTATATAAAGGAATATATTGGTAAAACACTGCATCAACTCTATGCCAAGGAACAAGCTGATGAATTCCTGAATTATATTCAGCAGGTGGTGAAAACCCAACAAGTACTCACCGTTGAATACACTGAATGCCAGTGGATGGCTGGACGAAAAGTTTGGTTTTCGGCTCGCATTGCCCCGCTTCCGCACGAACAGGTGATTTGGCTGGCGCGAGACATTACGCTGCAAAAGCAAGCAGAAGCAGCCTCAATTTTGGAAGAACGCAACCGCATGGCACGCGAGATTCACGACACACTCGCTCAGTCGTTTACAGGCATTCTGGCTCAGGTAGGAGCGGCAAAACAGGTGCTAACGGATGATGTAGAAGCAACTCAGGCGCATCTAGACCTGATCAAAGAATTGGCGCGAACTGGACTGGCTGAAGCGAGGCGATCGGTCGTGGCGCTCCGTCCTCAGCTTTTGGAGGAGGGCAGTTTACAGAGTGCTCTACATCGTCTTGTCGCTCAAATCAGAACTGCCGCAATGAATACCACTTTGTATTATGAGATTGAAGGTACAGTGTATTCTCTACCGACTGAAGTCGAGAATAACTTACTACGGATGGGGCAGGAAGCATTAACCAATGCGATTAAACATGCCAATGCTGACGAAATTCGAGTGGAGCTAGTCTACGATCGCGATCAGGTTTGCTTGCGCGTGCAAGACAATGGGCAGGGTTTTGGGGTCGGGAATATTCCAGCCTCTGAGGGTTTTGGCTTACTCGGCATGAGCGAACGGGCAGAGCGCATCGGCGCACAACTGACGATTAGGAGTCAACCTGGACAGGGAACAGAGATTATTGTCACCGTCAACCCTTGAGTGAGCATCACGATGAGCCAAGCCACGACCATTCGGGTTTTGATTGCGGACGATCACGCCATTTTTCGGCAAGGATTAGCCACGATTATCAACCATGACCCGGATATGCAGGTAATTGCTCAAGCTGAAAATGGGGAACAGGCGATCGCTCTATTTGGGGAACACCAACCGGATATCACGCTGATGGATCTGCGAATGCCGGAAGTGGAAGGAGTTGCCGCCATCGGTGCAATTTGTGCTGCTGCTAAATCGGCTCGGATTATTGTACTAACCACATATGACAGTGACGAAGATATTTACCGGGGATTGCAGGCAGGCGCAAAAGGATACCTGTTGAAAGAAACTGAACCTGCCGAGCTTCTAAATGCCATTCGTACCGTTCATCGGGGTCAGAAGTATATTCCGCCCGATGTGGGCGCAAAGTTGGTACAGCGCCTCAGCAATCCAGAACTAAGTGAAAGAGAACTAGAAGTACTCCGCTCACTGGCACAGGGTATGAGTAACGCCGATATTGCGGCTGCTTTGAGCATCGGTGAAGGTACTGTCAAATCCCACGTCAATCGGATTTTGAATAAGCTAGATGTTAGCGATCGCACCCAAGCTGTGATTGTTGCCGTTAAGCGCGGTATTGTCAGTTTGTAGGATGTACTTTCGTTCAAGTTCGGATTCTAACTTAAGTTAGAGCCAGCCTTCTACTCTGCGATGGCATGGTTAATCTATCAATTTGCACTGCAAAAAACTTAACTTGCTGTAGGCGACAGCTTGAAGACGACCCCCTATATTGAATTTATGCAAACAGTCATGCAATTGGATCGAGCAAGTAAATTGCACGGTTCTATGCTTGATACAAATGTAAAAAATGAGCGACGATCGTAGCCACAGTTCTTTACTTGTACCACCTTCAACTCAAGATTGGATTCAAGGTATTTTGGGTGCCAAGGTCGTGCTGGTGATGTACGGAGACTATCAATGTCCTAGAAGTGCGGACGTTTACAAGCTGATTAAAGGGATCAAACGAGAGTTTAGTTCTTCTTTGGGAGAGGATTATTTATGCTTCATCCTCCGTCATTTTCCGCAAACACAGATTCATCCCCATGCTCAACGGGCGGCCCAAGCAGCCGTTGCCGCCGCCGCCCAAGGAAAGTTTTGGTTAATGAGCGATAGTTTATTTGACCATCAACAAAGGTTGGAGAATGGTTATCTTATCGAGTACGCCAATGATTTGGGGCTTGACATGCCTCAATTTCTCAAAGAGTTGTCTAAACAAGAGCATGTCGATCGCATCAATGAAGACATCAAAGGCGGAATACAGAGCGGAGTAACGACTGCCCCAGCCCTGTTTATCAATGGAAGTCGGTATCTCGGGCACTGGAACACGACGGAGTTGATGGCAGCCGTGATTGCTGCAAGTCATTAAGCTCACCAATCTTTGTTCTCAATTCATATCTGACTTGTTGGTTAGTGCTAGTCAGCGATCGAATGCGCGATCGCTAGTTTTTGCCTGATTTGTTGAATAATTTGCCATTTTTTGAACCATGCTGACAACTACAACGCCAACCGTTGAAGCCAATTACAAAGGCTTAACACATACCCGATTGCAGCAAGTACTTGACTATATTCAGACTCACCTCGATCGAGAATTATCACTGGCTGAACTTGCAGAAGTGATCAACGTTAGTTCGACCTATTTTGCGAGTTTGTTTAAGCAAACAACGGGAATTTCGCCCCATCAGTACGTGATTAAACAGCGCGTGGAACGAGCAAAAGTAATGTTGAAGAAGACGGATTTTGCGATCTCCGACATTGCTCTACAAGTCGGCTTCTCCAGCCAAAGTCATCTGACACAACAATTTAAGCGCATTACGGGAATGACCCCAAAACAGATTCGCTAGCGTCCAAGCACTACATACACACGAGCCAAAGAGACAAAGACGAAGTTTAAAGCAATTACAAGGACATCAGGGAATCGGAATGGAAGTGAAAGATGTGACTTACGTGGAGGCCGCTCGGTGGGGTAAGCATCGGGGGTGGCAGTATGTTCTGGGATTAGTAGTCATCCTCTTTGCGGGGCTGGTGGTCGGCGGCATCGCCACCCCGCGCATCGCGTTCTTGCTCGGCGGTCAGGAGGGGCTTGCGGCGTTCAGTCGGCTGGATTACGCCGCGTTCGGTCCCTTAGGGGGCTTCGTTGCGGTCATGGCGAGTTTTCCGTTCTTCCTTGCGGGAATCCTGATCGCCGTCACCCTCATTCACCAGCGTCATCCCCGGACGCTGGTCACAGCGAGAGAGAAGATCAGTTGGCGGCGTGTCGGTCACGGGTTTGTGGCGTGGTTCGTGCCATTCTGACTGATCGCTGGGCTGGGACAGTACTTCTTCTATCCCGATACCTTTTCCTTTAACTCCGACCTGACGACGTTCGCGCTCTTCGTGCCACTGGCACTGGTCTTGACCGCGATCCAGACCACCACAGAGGAGCTTTTCTTTCGCGGCTACATTGTGCAGGGCGCGAGCCTTGTTTGGACGAACCGCGTCTTTCTGGCGCTGGTGCCAGCCGTGATCTTTACCCTGCCGCATCTCCTCAACCCAGAGGCGATCACGGGCGGCTGGCTCACGGTCTTCTTCAACTACTTCCTCGTTCCGGGTCTGGTGTGGACCGTGGTCTCGTTGATTGACGGAACCACCGAACTCGCCATTGGCGTACACTTCGCGAACAACATCGGCGGCAGTCTCTTGATGGGCGTAGCCGGAAACGCCGTGAACGCATCGGTTCTGTTCACAGTCAGCAAGTTCCACGCGACCTACACGGCACTATCGATACTGGTTGTAGTACCCGTGTTTCTGGCGATCGCCTATGGAGTGTTCAAGCGTAAGACCCTAACCCGTTTTCCAAAGCCACGGGAAGATCGTGGGTGATCTTGTCAGTTCGCAAACCTATCAGCAAATGACCCAAGAGGGTGATCATCGTGTCTAAAGTTTCTTCTAACCACCCGAAGGACTCAGGAAGCACCGCCATATGTTCATCTCGACCCAACAAAGTTCTGCGTCCGAGCTTGCCCGAAGGCATTGTTGGTCTTATCGTCTTTACCGTCTTAGAAGAGGCAAATGCGGCGATCGCATAGGCACATGGACAGAAGCCGCTTAAGCTCCTCACCTTTCAGCATCAAATTTGCGATTAGCGCCGAGACGCAACTCCGAAGGAACCGCAGCATACTTCAATCAGAAATTCATCATGCAATATCTTTCACAGGACTTAATCCTGCTTGCACTCAATCCCCAAACTGGGAAAACTCGCTTCTCTTGGTACTCGGCACTCGACTACGGCTTGGTCGGTTCTTTATTACTAGACTTAGTACTGCAAGGCAAACTTGAGATCAACAACGACAATCGTGTGATCGGTGCGATCTCAAGCAACACAAGCAATGAATTCTTAGATCAACGCCTCAGTGAGGTTCTAGCATCGTCTCGTCCTCGAACTGCAAGGTTCTGGGTGACTCGTTGGAGACGAAGATACAGAGGAATTCAAACAATTGTGTTGCAGAACTTAGTTGATTTAGGTGTTTTAGAACGACAAGAGCAACGCATTCTTGGACTGTTCCCAACGCAGCGATATTTTCTAACCGATGAATCCATTCAACGCGAGATTGTCCAGCAAGTTCGTGCAGCCGTGTCAGAAGGCATTGGACTGGATTCTCGGATGGCAGCATTGATTAGTTTGATGCAAGCCTCTCACCTGAGCGATGCGGTATTCGGACCTGAAGAACGTCCTGAAGCGCGATCGCGAATTAAAGCGATCGCAAGAGAGGAACTGGTCGGGCAAGCAGTTTCAAAGGCAATTTTAACCATTCAAGCAACCACTTTGGGTGCAATCAATGGCGGGTGAAATTTTTAAGGGTTGTATAGAACAATAGTTCGGACAATTTTTGATAGGAAAAGTTTTTTGCCAGAATTGTCCGGAGTGTTGTTGTCATTACATAGCAAGTAAATTCTAAACATTGATAGTTCAATCGAATGATACTGAAACGAACTTGCTCTTCACCATAAGAATCTGGAAGAAATCAAGCATTGGAACTTAGTACGCTTCAGATCAATGCAACGAAATTAATGCTAGGAGAAGCACAATGATACTTCAAGATAGAGTGGCGTTAGTCACTGGTGGCACATCGGGAATCGGTTGTGCAACGGCGACCCTTGCGGTATCTGCGGAGCAGCGCGCGCTCGGTGCTGCTGGAGCAAAAGTCGTGTTCTCCGGTAGACGCGACGCAGAAGGAGAAAAAACCGCCCAACTGATTCGCGAAACAGGCGCTGAATGGTTATACGTACATTGAAACAAGTTCACTAACACCACAAGAATCTAAAGCAGTCAAGTATTGGAACTCAAGACACTTTAGATAGATAGAACCAGGAGTATTTAATCATGGTCAAAGAGCAAACTGTAGACGGGCAAGCAAATTTACAAGCAACTACCAATTTGACACCAGCCCAAGAGTTTTTGCAAGTACTTTGGGAAGAGCATTTACAGTACGAGTTTGGCACTCACAGTACTGAAGATGCCCTCGCTACAATGGTTGAAGATGCTTACGTTAACCACATCCCGGTAATGATTGGGGGAGTCGGGAAACCAGCACTGCGCGAGTTTTATTCCAAATACCTCATTCCACAGATGCCGCCGGACATGGAGCTGACCCTGATCTCGCGCACAATCGGGACCGATCAACTCGTGGATGAAATGGTGGCTAAGTTCACTCATACTGTTTGGATGGAATGGATATTACCCGGCGTTGCTCCAACTGGGAAACGGGTTGAAGTGCCAGTAGTTGCGATTATTCGGTTTCGTGACGGCAAAATAGCCTACCAACACATTTACTGGGATCAGGCAAGTGTATTGGTTCAAGTCGGCTTGCTCGATCCGGGTACACTTCCCGTCGTGGGCGTTGACAGTGCGCGTAAGGTGATCGACCCCAACTTACCTTCAAACACATTAATCGAGCGCGACTAAGTGTAGAAGCCAGCAAATATCAATGCCTAAACCCGCCATTTTGCAACCAGGATCGCAACTCGCCTGACCCAGCCACGTTCTATACCCGTGGTGAAAAAGGCTGTCTGGATTATCCAGCCCTAGCAAAAGTTTAGAAACTTAGAAAACGAAGTAACTCACATGAAAGTTTTGATTGTTCTTGCACACCCAGAGTCGAAAAGCTTTAACGGAGCAATGTTTCAGACAGCAATTGATACGTTCAAAGACTCTGGGCATGATGTTCAATATTCAGATCTTCATACCATGAAATTTGACCCTGCATCCGATCGCCGCAACTTTACGTCTGTCAAAGATCCTGACTACTTTAAGCAGCAACTTGAAGAGATGTATGCAATTGAAGTTGGAGGATTCATTCCAGAAATTGAAGCTGAGATCCAAAAACTGGAATGGTGCGATCTGATGATTTGGCAATTCCCTTTGTGGTGGTTCAGTGTCCCTGCAATTTTGAAGGGGTGGGTCGATCGCGTCTTTGTTATGGGTCGTGTTTACGGTAATGGACATATTTATGAAACGGGCAGATTTCGAGGTAAGCAAGCGATGCTCTCGTTGACCACAGGTAGCACAGAAGAGGACTATCTTGCAGGCGGTTTTAACGGTGATATCCATGCTATTCTGCGCCCAATTCAGCGAGGGATGCTGCAATTCGTTGGTTTTGACGTTCTTGCTCCGCAGATTGTTTATGCCCCCGTTCGCCAAACAGATGCAGTTCGTCAACGTATCTTGAATGATTTTTCGCAACGATTGCGAACCATTGAACGTGAGTTGCCGATCGCCGTAGGTCAATATTGATCGGCATGGAACTGGCGAGACCGGATTTATGGGGCACGCAGCCAGGATCGTACTCATCCTGGTTGTAGAGGCGCTTCTTATTGCTGGCTCCTACACGTATTGCTGCCCATTGGGTTTTTGACGCAAGTAAGATAACCATTCACAACAAGAGGTAACTGTCATGATGCTGAAAGGCAAGGTTGCTTTAGTGACGGGAGGGACATCGGGAATTGGCAGAGCAACGGCGATCGCTTACGCCCAACAACAAGCAAAGGTGGTGGTGGTGGGTCGTCGAATGGATGAAGGTGAAGAAACGGTTCGATTGATCAAGGAGGCTGGCGGAGAGGCGATTTTTGTGCAAGCAGATGTTACGAAAGAAGCCGATGTTAAAGTAATGGTTGATAAAGCGGTTGGCGTTTTTGGTCGGTTAGATATTGCCTTTAATAATGCAGGAATGGGCAACGAAAATCCCTCATTGATTGAGCAAACAGAAGCGGAATATGACCGCACTATGAACGTCAATGTCAAAGGCGTTTGGTTGTCGATGAAATATGAAATTGCTCAGATGTTGAAACAGGGAAGGGGTGCGATCGTCAATATGGCATCTGTGGTTGGAGTCGTTGCACTGCCTAACATACTCCTCTATACCGCGAGCAAACATGCGGTAGTAGGCTTAACCAAAGCTGCTGCGCTCCAATATGCCAAAGCGGGTATTCGTATTAATGTCGTTGCACCAGGGGCAATCCAAACAGATATGTTTGAAGCAGTCACAGATGAAGCTAAAGCTTATTTGGCAGGGCTTCACCCGATCGGACGAGTTGGAACACCGCTTGAAGTTGCTAATGCAGTCCTGTTTTTATCATCTGACTTAGCATCGTTCATAATAGGTGAAACGTTAATGATTGATGGTGGCTATGCAGCGCAGTAGTCGAACGACAGTGCAAAATACTGTAGTGATCTAATGCACGATAGCTAGCTTTTGCCTGTTTTGTTGAGCAAATTGCCAATCTTTGAACCATGCTAACAATTACAACGCCAACCCTTAAAGCTAAGCACAAAGGCTTAACGCACACCCGATTGCAGCAAGTACTCAGCTATACTCGTACTCACCTTGATCGAGATTTGTCACTGGCTGGTCTTGCAAAAGTGATCAATATTAGCCCGACTTACTTTGCGAGTTTTTTAAGCAAAAAATGGGAATTTCTCCCCGTCAGTCCGTGATTAAACAGCGCGTGGAACAGGCAAAATTGATGCTGTCGAAAACAGATCTGGCAATCGCAGACATTGCCCTACAAGTAGGCTTTTCCAGTCACACAGCACATCAAGCGATTCACGGGAAAGACCCTCAAGCAGATTCGCTAGCACCATAAGAATCTGAAAGAAATTGAGTCTTGGAACTCATTACATTGAAGTTAAGTTAGGCAAGAGTCTGAAGCAGCAACAGAATTAAAATTGTATCTTCGTCCACAACGTCAACTAAAAATGGATCGTACAAAAATGAGTATTCAGCAATTAATTACGCCTGAAAAGCACAATTTAGGTGGATTTAGCGTGCAACGCACCTTACCGAGTGAAACCCTAAAAATGGTTGGCCCTTTCATCTTCTTTGATCACTTAGGCCCAGCTATTTTCCCGGTTGGGGAAGGCGTTGATGTTAGACCCCATCCACACATCAATTTGGCAACGGTTACCTATTTGTTTGAAGGAAGCCTTCTGCATAGAGATAGTCTAGGTACAGTACAAGAGATTTTTCCGGGCGAGGTGAACTGGATGACAGCAGGTAAAGGTGTTGTTCATTCTGAGCGATCGCCTGAGAGCTTTAGAGAGAAAGAATCTACTCTTCACGGCATTCAGACCTGGATTGCCCTCCCCGAAAGCGCTGAAGAAGTTGAACCCAGCTTTTTACATTATCCGGCGACTGATTTACCGAGGTGGATTCAAACAGGCACCAGCGCAACCTTGATCGCTGGTAGCTATCAGTCTCACCAATCACCCGTTAAAACTTACTCTGCTACTCTTTACCTAGCGCTTGTTTTCACGGAGGGTAGTCAATTTCAGCTAGCGCCAACAGAAGGTTTAGAAAGGGCAGTTTATAGCGTCACATCTGGCCTGTTTGTAAATGGAAAGCCTTTAGAGCCCTATCGCCTAGCCGTTTTAGCGCCGGATGAATCAGTAGATATCCGTGCAGGGGCTGAGGCAAAAGCAATGATTATTGGCGGGGCACCAGTGGGCGATCGCACAAAGTACTGGAACTTTGTGTCGAGCCGCTCAGCGCGTATCGAGCAGGCAAAACGAGATTGGCAAGACCGCCGCTTCCCGCCGGTTCCCGGTGAAACTGAATTCATTCCGCTCCCTGATAATTCAGATCGCGATAGTAGCGCGCCCCCTCTGAGTTGACGATGGTAGGCGTTTTGCTGAGCGAGAGAACAGCCGCTTAACTTGTACAGCAAGGCTTTCTACTATTTCGGATTACGTCTATTTCGTTCGCAAAACGCGTGGGAAGTGATATGGAAGTTGGAATTGACAGTTTTGCCTCGGTTGGAACGAGTGAAAACGGTGAAACGGCGGATGCCGCGCAGTCTGTCGCCGAACTGCTGGAGAGAATAGAGCAGGCGGATCGTTCCGGGTTGGATATCTTCGGCATCGGCGAGCATCATCGGCATGAATTTTTAGATTCGGCAAACGCGGTCATTCTCGCCGCTGCCGCCGCACGCACCGAGCGTATCCGTCTAACCAGCGCCGTTACGGTGCTGAGCGCGGCTGACCCGGTGCGTGTGTTTCAACAATTCGCCACGCTCGATTTGATTTCAAAAGGTCGCGCCGAAATGGTTGTCGGGCGCGGCTCGTTCACCGAAGCCTTTCCGCTATTCGGACTTAGTCTCGGCGATTACGACGAGATTTTCGCTGAAAAGCTCGAACTCTTGCTCAAAATTCGGGACAACGAAATGGTCGATTGGTCGGGCAAATTTCGCCCCGCGCTGGAAAACCAAGCAATTTATCCGCGTCCGCTGCAAAAGCCGTTTCCCATCTGGATCGGGGTCGGCGGTACACCGCAATCTTTCCACCGCGCCGGAATGCTTGGACTGCCGCTCGTGGTCGCCATTATCGGCGGCGAAACGCACCGCTTTCGCTCGCTCATAGATTTATACCGCGATGCCGGAGAGTACGCTGGACACGCGCCCGAAACATTAAAAGTTTCATTGCATTCAATCGGTTATGTCGCCGACACGACCGAGCAAGCTGTTGAAGAATTCTTTCCAGGCTACGCCGAAACCTTCACTAGAATTGGCAGAGAGAGAGGCTGGCCGCCGGTTACGCGCGCCGCTTTTGACGCGCAGCGCAGCGCAACCGGCGCGTTACTGGTCGGCAGCCCCGAAGAAGTGGCGGAGAAAATCCGCCGTCACAGCGAATCGCTCGGCGGCATTTCGAGAGTAACGTTTCAAATGGACAACGCGCAGATGAATCACGCCCAACTGATGCGCTCCATTGAACTGATTGGAATGAAAATGTCGCCACTCTTGAACGATTGAAATATGCGGGCATGGTTCAACTCAAGTTCCGCTAGGGTAACAAGACAGAGAAAACGGATATGAAACTGGTTCTGCAAGTTTGTGCTGAATTGGTAAAAACGGAGTTAGCGATAACCCTCCGGGATAGCTTCGCTTAGCGCAGACGTTGCCCTACAAGTAGGCTTCTCCAACCAAAGTCATTGACGCAGCACTTCAAGTGATTTACGGGAAAGACCTCCAAGCAAATTCGCTGACACTATAAGTAATCTGAAAATTTCTCCTAGGAATCTGAAAGAAATCGAGTACTGGAAATCATTACATTGATTCAGTATTTTCTTGGGATCAGGTCGTTCAGGCACATCAGCATCTAGAGCAGGAAGGAACACAGGGCAAAATTGTGCTGAAGTCTACAGAAAATTAGACCAGCTTCACGACGTTGGTAATTGCTAAATCCATTTACAAAGGAGAAACCTCTCATGTCTTACATTACCCTTGGTCAAGAAAACTCTGCAAACATCGATATGAGTATCGGAATTATTGGTTCAGGAGCCCTCGGCTCAAACCTGGCGCGCATGTTGGCAAAAAATGGCATTGCAGCCACCATAGCCAACAGCCGCGGGGCGGAATCGCTGGCTGACTTTGTGGCCGAAGTGGGTCCCTCCATAAAGGCCGGCACTGTTGCCGAAGCCGCCAGCGCCGACATCGTCATTGCGGCTGTGCGCTGGGTCGATGCAGAGAAGGTATTCAGTGCCCTGCCTGCATGGAATGGTCGCATCGTCATTGACAGCACCAACCCAGTTGAATTCCTCGACCCAGATTCACCTGATGCCAAAGACCCCAGCAATCCGCTGGCAGCCTACGGTATCAGGGCTGTTGATCTAGGCGGCAAATTCTCCAGCGAGGTGTTCAAGCAATACGTACCGGGTGCACGCGTAGTGAAAGCCTTTAATCATCTGGAGGTGAATCTATTGCAGGATCCTAAGGTGTCTAGTGGACAGCGGGTGCTGTTCTACTCAGGTGACGACGCCGATGCCAAAACCCAAGTGCGAAAAATCATTGACGGCACGGGCTTCTTCCCGGTGGATCTAGGCACTCTGGAAGCTGGCGGCACGATTGCGTCTTTGCCGTTTGGTTCATTGGCTGCGCACAACTTCATCAAAATCTGATCGCGCAGAAGAAGTCTCCGACGAGCATCGAAACTTCATCGCGTCGGCCCTAGCTGCTGGCCATAAGCGCGCATCGGGTTTCACAACTGTGAAGCCGCTGGGCGTTGGTCCCTATGTGATGAACACCCCCATGGGTGGCTTGAGCGGAGCACCCGATCAGCGACAGCAACACAACTGGACTGAACCATAGCCCCAAGATTGCCGCACGCAGGGCAAGTCAACATTTGTAACTTTAACTTAGACAAAATCACATGGAAGAAGATCACCCCCATAGCGAAGCCACGCTCGCCATCACCGATCCCGGCGCACCTGTGGGTCTGACCGCAGTGCAACTGTTCAAGCGCAGTCTGGACACCTTCCTCGCCAAAGACATCAAGGGCTGGGCTGAACTCTGCGACGAAGACATTGTGGTCGAGTTTCCCTTTGCGCCCGACGTGGCATCTAGGAAGCTGGTCGGCCGCGCGGCCATCTACGAGTATTTGAAGGACTATCCCAGCGTCATCGACATTCAAAGTACTCCCATGCTAAAGATCAACGCCACCGATGCCCCCAACGTGGCCATTGCCGAGTGGAGCATCTCAGGCCGGGTGATCACCAACGGCAATCCCTATGAAATGAGCTACGCCACGTTTATGACTGTCAAGAATGGGTTGATCGTCAATTACCGCGAGTACTGGGACCCGATGGTGTTCATGGCAGCCATGAGCGGCGCAAAGTTCTGGTGATCTTGGCGAGTTGCTAAAACCCTTTCTCCCCAACAGCATTGTCTATCATCCACCGCAGATAAGCTCTGCATCACAAACAAGCAACTCTCAACGGTCAGTATTTATCTACCTCAAGCTTCGTTCACCTCATTCCTAAAAAGCAATGAAAGCTATTGTTCTTGACCATTATGGAACACCTGATGTTCTATATCTGACTGAAGTGCCTGATCCAGTATCTGGTACTAACGAAGTATTGGTACGAGTCTATGCATCCAGCGTGAACCCTATTGATATTGGCGTTCGACAAGGGCGTGTTTTATCAAGTGAACCACATCGTTTTCCCTTGATTTTGGGGTGGGATGCCGCAGGAATTGTTGAAGATGTAGGAGATGGCGTGACTGATTTTGTTGGAGGCGATCGCGTCGTACTGATTTCAGAGCAGCCTTCCAGCGGCAGAGGTACTCATGCAGAACTCGTTGCGGTTCCGTCAACACAGATTGTAAAACTGCCTGAAACCATCAACTTTGTAACTGCCGCTGCCATTCCTCTAGCCGGTATTACAGCTCTTCAAGCCGTTAAAGCCCTCTCGCTATCACCTGGACAACTGATTCTGATTAATAATCCACTGGGTGCAGTGGGCGGCTTTGCTAGTCAGATAGCACGGCAGCTAGGGCTAAAAGTGATTTCCCCTATATCACCTCACTTAGCAGAAGAAGCACGTACCCAAGGGGTTGAATGGGCGGTTCCAGTTGACCAAAGCTTGAACAATGCTGTTCGTGAAGTAGTATCTGAAGGCGTTGATGGGGCGATCGATCTGGTTGGAGCAGACATTGCCCATCAGACTTTCAGTGCTGTGAAGAATGGTGGAGCTTATACAACCGTACTTCCAGAATGGTGGAAGCCAGGAGGTTCTTACACTGAAGATCGAGCCATCAAACCAATCGTGGTAGAAAATAAACCCAATCAAGCTGACTTGTCTAAGCTAGTTGAATGGTTGAATCTTGGTGTTTTATCTCCTCGAATTGAGCAGACATTCTCATTAGCTCAAACGGCAGAAGCACACAGACTGCATGAAAAGCCTGGTTTGACTCGGAAGCTAATCATAGAGAATGCGTAAAAGATTTTCTTCAGCTAGGCATCGCTTTCACCTAAAACGAACTCAACTACCTATTCGCTAACCAACAAACATGGAGGATGATCATGTCCTATATCCTACACATCGACTCCAGTCCGGGCATTGAGCGATCGCTCTCTCGAATGCTGTCAAACCGAAACTGTCAGCTACGTCCTGGATGGACGGCTGGAACACAAGGACTCGGTCGGTCATGCCGGACTGCTCAATCCCAGTGATGTGGAGTGGATGACCGCTGGGGCAGGCGTAGTGCATTCCGAAATGCCAGAAGCTGAGTTTACCCGCACGGGGGGCGACTGCACGGCATTCAACTGTGGGTCAACTTGCCGCAGCGGGACAAGATGATTGCTCCTCGCTATCAGGAAATTCCATCAGCGCAGATTCCGGTAGCTCAGACAAAGGATGGGTCCGTGACGGTGCGCGTGATTGCGGGAAAAGCGTTGGGGGCGAAAGCGGTGATTGAAACCCGCACCCCGATTATCTACCTGCACTTCACTCTACAAGCGGGAGCAAGCAGTGTTCAATCGGTACCGAAAAAGTACAACGCCTTTACCTATGTCCTCGATGGGTCTGGTTTGTTTGGTACTGAGCAGGAACGGGGTGAGGATGAGCAAATGGTGATTTTTGCACCTGATGGTGAGAAAGTGGCGATCGCCAATCCTGCGGATGCCACCCAGCCCCTTGATCTATTGCTGATTGCTGGAGTGCCGCTGAATAGACCTGTGGTGCGCTATGGTCCTTTTGTGATGAACACTGAAGCCGAAATTCTGCAAGCGATCGGCGGCATTTCGAGAGTAACTTTTCAAATGGACAACGTGCAGATGAACCATGCCCAACTGATGCGCTCCATTGAACTGATTAGAATGCAAATGTCGCCACTCTTGAACGATTAACATATGCGGGCATGGTTCAACTTAAGTTCCGCTAGGGTAACAAGACAGAGAAAACGGATATAAAATTGGTTCTGCGAGTCTAGCTGAATGGGTGAAAACGGATTTTAGCAATAATCCTCCGGGATAGCTTCGCTTAGCGCAGACATTGCCCTACAAGCAGGCTTTTCCAGTTAAAGGCATTTGACGCAGCACTTCAAGCGATTCACGGGAAAGACCCCCAAGCAGATTCGCTAGCACTATAAGAATCTGAGAATTTATCCTAAGAATCTGAAAGAAATCGAGTCTTGGAAATCATTATATTGAAGTTAAGTTAGGCAAGAATCTGAAGCAGGATTCGTGGGAGCTTTCATTGCCTTACGTTACTATCAGTCAAGAAAACTCTGCAACCATCGATCTCTACAAGGAAACCTATAACTATGTCTGAAAATTCAAAAACCGGCTTGGAAGGACTGCTTCGTCCAGAAGATAGCATCCTAGTACTGATTGACCACCAGCCTTATCGGTTCAGGTAATTGCTAAACGGACCGAAGTTTGATTTTGCGTTGAAGATCAATATTGATTGGGACAGGAGAAACAGAATGATACTGAAAGATAAAGTGGCGTTAGTCACTGGCGGAACTTCGGGAATTGGTCGTGCAACCGCGATCGCTTATGCCCAACAACAAGCAAAGGTGGTGGTGGTGGGTCGTCGAATGGATGAAGGTGAAGAAACAGTTCGATTGATCGAGGAAGCTGGCGGAGAGGCTATTTTTGTGCAAGCAGATGTCACGAAAGAAGCCGATTTTGAAGCAATGGTTGATAAAGCGGTTGACGTTTTTGGTCGGTTAGATATTGCTTCTAACAATGCAGGAACGATTGGCGAAAATCCTTCACTGATTGAGCAAACAGAAGCGGAATACGATCGCACGATGAATGTCAATGTCAAAGGCATTTGGTTGTCGATGAAGTATGAAATTGCTCAGATGTTGAAACAGGGAAGTGGTTCAATCGTCAATACGGCATCTGCGAATGGAGTCGTTGCATTTCCTACCTTCCCCCTTTATACCGCGAGTAAAAGTGCAGTAATAGGCTTGACAAAAGCTGCTGCGCTCCAATATGCCAAAGCGGTGATTCGCGTCAATGTCGTTGCACCAGCGGTAATCGAAACAGATATGTTTGAAGCAGCGGCAGGTGGGCAGGATGAAGTCAAAGCTTACATGGCTGGACTTCACCCGATCGGGCGAATTGGAACACCACTTGAAGTTGCAAATGCAGTCCTGTTTTTATCATCTGACCTAGCATCGTTCACAACAGGTGAAACGTTAATGGTAGATGGCGGGTATGTAGCGCAATAGTCGATCGGCAGTGCGAAATGTTGCGACCAAGTAGCGATCGACCTGCATCATCCGCTTGATCACTCTCCGTGCCGTTGATTCTCAGGGGCGTACCGACGCAGTGTTTGATTGAGCAGTAATACATCTAAATGAGTCCATCATGACGACAACACTTGCAGGCAAAGTTGCACTGGTAACGGGTGGTTCTCGCGGTTTAGGAGCGGCAATCGTAGGGTATGCGAAAGGTGTCCAGCGCGATCTTGGTCCGCGCAACACCACTGTGTGCAGCCAGGTATGCCGACGGACATGGCAACAACCGCAGCCGACAAATTGCCGGAAGCAGCGGAAGCGATGGATTTTCACGCCATCCACCGGATCGCAACCTTGGAGGAGGTAGCGGCGACCGTTTGTTTCCTCGAAAGTTCAGACGCTGGCTACATCAGCCTACGACGCCTAATCATGCGCTGCACCGGAACGATACAGTTTGGTCGGTTGAGTTTTCAAGGTTATCTGCGTCCGATGAGCTTCGTCGTTAGGCAGCGAGGGTGAAGAATAGACTTAATCGGAATTAAGAAAAGCAATCAATTCTTAAACCGTTTACAAGCCTTCTTGCAGCCTATTTGTCCATTGAGATACCGAGCACTTTATTACTGATAAGGTCTAATGAAAAGAGAGTTAGCTATAAGTTTTTTGTTCTCGTTTGTGGGTGGCGCCATGGTCTGGGCCTTGTCACCATTTTTATCCGGGCAGGTTGAACCGTGGGATGCGAAAGGTCTTTATTATTCCGCAGCACTTCTTATTGTTGGCCTTACCGTTGGCCTTGCTCGGCCTAAACATGTTTGGTCGCACTATGCCGGTATTATTCTTGGTCAACTGACGTATATGCTTTGTTTTCTGCCTAGCGGTCCGTTAATTCCTGTTGGAGTCGCTTTTGTAGTGGCTTACTCCATAATCGCTTTAGCAGGAGCAGCAAGTGGGGCATGGTTTCGTCGAGTCAACCGGGGTGCGCGGTAATTTTGCTGCCTAACAAGGCGCTGCAGTGAACCCGGCGCGCTTCGGTTGCAATCCACGCTGTCACCGCGGGCTGGGTCGCTGAGCTTGAGTCGTTATAGACCGTATGAATCTCGATGCTGGTGTGCGTACCGCGCTGGCCACCGAAGCAGAATTAAAGCCATCTTAGAGGCGGCAAACGCGGCGATTGCGCTCAGGCAACAATGAAGGATTCTTGTCGTTCCGAAGCGATGGTAGGCAGTGGATGCTTGCCCCATTTTGAAGTCTGCCTAACACAGCATTGTTAAGACGGTGCTCGATCGCTGCATAACAATTGCGGTGCAACAGACAAAAATACTCATCAACTTGCAATGGAGAAACCTCTCATGCCTTACATTACTGTTGGTCAAGAAAACTCTGCAAATATTGATATCTACTACGAAGATCTGGGAACAGGTCAGCCGATTGTTCTGATCCATAGATTTCCATTAAACGGACATTCCTGGGAGAAGCAGGTTTTAGCTTTACTGAATGCAGGATATCGAGTCGTTACCTACGATCGCCGAGGATTTGGCAACTCCAGTCAGCCCTCATATGGCTATGACTACGATACCTTCGCCGCCGATTTGAATACACTCATGACTAAGCTTGACTTGCAAAATACTGTGCTGGTCGGTTTCTCAATGGGAACAGGTGAAGTCACACGTTATCTGGGCAAATACGGCTCAGAGCGAGTGCAGAAAGCCGTGCTGATGGCTCCGGTACCGCCCTTTCTGCTAAAAACGGACGACAATCCTGAAGGCGTTGACCAAAGCATTTTCGACGGCATCATGAAAGCGATTGTTGACGATCGTCCAGCTTATTTCTCTGCCTTTTTCAAAGAGTTCTTCAATGTTGATGTATTGCTTGGCGATCGCATCAGCAATGAGGCAATTCAAGCCAGCTGGAATGTGGCAGCAGGGGCTTCTGCTAAAGGGACTTTGGATTGCGTCCCTTCCTGGCTGACTGATTTTCGCGATGATCTACCCCGTATTGATGTACCGACTCTAATTATTCATGGAGATAGCGATCGCATTCTGCCACTGGAGTCCACCGCAGCAAGACTTCCAAAGCTGATTAAAAACAGTCAACTTGTTGTCATTCCTGGTGGGCCGCACGCCATCAACTGGACTCATGCTGATCAGATCAATCCCGTATTGCTAGGCTTTCTTCAACAGGAATAATTAGTGATCTGCTGCGTTGGGATATTGAATGAATAGTGAATAACCGGACAACATTTTTTGCAAACGGCAGTTATACAACGCGGTAAGCAAACAAGGAGCATACCCAAAAATGGTTAAAGGTAGGTTGGAAGCATTCAGTGATGGGGTAATTGCTATTATTATCACCATTATGGTGCTGGAGTTAAAAATACCTCATGAGTCAGATTTAGCTGCACTACGTCCGTTGATTCCAACCTTTCTAGGCTATGTGTTGAGTTTTGTGCATGTTGGTATCTACTGGAACAATCACCATCACCTGTTTCAGGCAGTCCGACAAGTCAATGGTTCAACGTTGTGGGCAAACCTACATTTTTTGTTCTGGTTGTCATTATTTCCCTTTGTTAACGCATGGATGGGTGAAAGTCACTTTGCTGCGCTGACTGTGGCGCTTTATGGTGTGGTTCTATTGTTGGCTGCGATCGCCTACTTCACTCTGACCCGCACACTTGTTTCTCACCACGGTCAAGATTCCACACTTGCAACTGCTCTTGGTCGAAACTTTAAAGGCAAGTCATCTGTATTGATTTATGCAGTTACAATTCCACTTGCTTTTGCAATTCCTTGGCTTGCATGTGCATTATATGCTCTGGTTGCAGTCTTGTGGCTCATTCCCGATCGTCGTATCGAAAAGGCGTTAAACTCATAAAGTTCTATGTTCGGAATGCTTGTTTGTGAAATTAAATGCATCGAGTGAGGCGGATGTCCGGGAATTGCTGCAGAAAGCGATAACTTCGTTAAGCTTCGCTAACGCGACCTATAGCAGACTCGTTAAAGAGCCACAGTGGGCTCTTTGACGGTACGAATCAGGGCAAACTCATCATTACAGTTTCAGAAGATTAGGAACTAAGAAAACCATAAGAATCTGAAAGAAGTTAAGCATTGGAATCAACACAGTTGAGATAGAACAAACTGGGAGAATCTAACATGCTCAAAGAGCAAATTGTAGACAAACAGGCAAATGTACAGGCAGCTCCCAATCTGACACCTGCTCAGGAAGCTTTACAAGCGGTCTGGGAAGAACATATCGGGCACGAGTTTGGTACTCACAGCACCGAAGATGCTCTCGCTACAATGGTTGAGGACGCTTACGTGAATCACATTCCAGTAATGACTGGGGGAGTAGGGAAACCGGCGCTGCGAGAGTTTTATTCCAAGTACTTCATTCCACAGATGCCGCCGGACATACATCTGGCTCCGGTCTCGCGCACCATCGGAACCAATCAACTCGTCGATGAAATGCTAGTTAAGTTCACTCATACCATCCAGATGGACTGGATGCTACCTGGCATTGCTCCGACAGGGAAACGGATTGAAGTAGCAGTAGTAGCGATTGTCCAGTTCCGTGATGGCAAGTTAGCCCACGAACACCTCTACTGGGATCAGGCGAGTGTATTGGTTCAACTCGGCATACTTGATCCAGTTAAACTGCCCGTTGTAGGTGTTGACAGTGCGCGCAAGATATTTGATCCGAGCTTGCCCTCAAACGCACTGATCGATCGTGAAGCGATCGCGACTAAAGGCTAACGAGTGCTTGATTCGCGTCAAGGCATTTTCGATGAATCGGGGCGAACTTAAGCGATCGCAATTTGTCCGCTTCGTGAACTCGCAACTCGCGCTCATGCACGCAGGTATCAGGGTAATACTGCCCGGACAAACCGAAACTTCACCGTCACGAGATTCGCTGCCGCTATACGTCGTAACAAAATGCGATGAGGGCTGGCAGATCGAAGGGTTGCTCAATACCCGGAAGTTAACGCTAGAACGTCAATTCTTCTGATACGACGTTGACTCCCTGAGTGCAGAGGCTCAACGTCAAGTGACCGACCTCGTTGCAGGTCTCAAAGCGAGTGGAGTAATCACTCTGATGCAAATTGATGCGAAATAACGAAATAAAACCAATCTCCATTAGGAGGACAATCATGAAGCCTCAACTCATTTTCGGAGTACTAACGATCGCTACAGGATTACTTGGAGGTTCATTCACTCATCCCGCGATCGCACACAGCATTTCTTCACAGCAAACATCACCTGTTCTGATCGCAACTGCCTACACTGACTTAACCTTACCCACCTTGCGCCAAGGCGATCGCGGCAGAGATGTGCAATTGTTACAGCGCATTCTTCAAGACAATGGCTTTTTAGGAGCCGCAGGTGTGAGGTTAGGCAATCCAAGAGGGGCGATCGTTGATGGCATCTTTGGTGCGGTCACAGCGTCTGCGGTACGCGATCTCCAGCAACGATACAGAATTCCAGTTACAGGGCGAGTCAATCCAACCACCTGGGAAGTCCTGGATATGCACGAAAACCCCTATCGATTGCCGCTTCCCTGGAAACAACAGAACATTACTCAACCACAAGCCACAGGAGATTTTTAATGAACCGAAAGATTCTTTCAACCAAAATCACAATTACAACCACAATCGCAATTCTTTTCGGCGTACTCCTACTGTCCAATTTTCCATCCTTGGCTCAAGTCAGTTCACAAGTAATTCCCAGAATCGAAGTGATCGAAAGTTCTGAAGGGATTCCACCCAGCTATCGTTTAGTCATTAGCCGATCTCAGGACAATGTTTATGTTCTCTGCCCGACTGGCTTCGAGCCACAGTTGGACTATCTGCGAAATGTGAAGGCGATTCAATGTAAGCCGTTTACCAGTCCCTAGAAGTAAAAAGTGAAGGGCAACAGCATAACAACTCACACCACTTTTTTGCTTTGAACAGAGGAGAGATTTAGATGTCAAACAACAACAAAGCCATTTTAGAAGCGGCAAATGCGGCGAACGCTGCAGGCAACTATGAAGAATTCTTGTCATTCTGCACTGACGACACGAAATGGACGTTCGTAGGGGACAAGACCCTTAACGGAAAAGAAGCTGTTCGCCAATATATGGCAGAGACATACATAGAGCCGCCAAAGTTTACGGTCGCTAACTTAATCGCTGAGGGTGATTTCGTCACTGCAGTTGGCGACATCACACTGAAGGACGCAGACGGGAAGGCGGATCATTACTCGTACTGCGATGTCTGGCGCTTTCGCGGCGGCAAGATGGTCGAATTAAAGGCTTTCGTGATCAAGACCGAGTGAGATTACTAGGGACGCGGTGCGCATGAGAGGAGTGACAATGGCTATTAAGCCAGTTGATGAAAAATTAGCATTTCATTGAGAATAATTCGATGATGCATTCAATGCTACAACGCAAGCATAATTCTGAGCATGAGGTTACACCTCAGACTGATTCTCTCCATGACTCCAACGTTAATTATGCTCTGATTGCGATCGCCCAAGAAGTTGCTGAGTTGCTGAAACAATCCTATCTAGCACAAGCTGATGAAATCGACAGCATAGAGTTAATAGTCGGACGCAATTTTGCTGATGATGATCAGCGGCTGAGGTAGGAAAGGCTGTCTAAGGAGACGTTGACTATACTCCGCTTACGGCTAGTCGGTCTGCAGCACCTTAAACACCCCGCCCACCGCACCATATTCAAAGTTTAAATGAGGTGTGTCATGCACATGTATACGCTCGCCCGCAGAACGTTTCGATACTTGATGCTCACTATCGTCGCGGTCCTCGTCAGTTCAATTGTAAGCTTTCCCCTCCTCGCCCAGCCTTCGTTCGACACGGCTCAGCTCGACACCTTCGTCAAGGAGATGATGGACGCCTACGACGTTCCCGGCGTCGGGCTCGCGGTCGTCGAAGACGGCGAAATTAGCTACGTCCGGGGTTACGGGGTCCGTGACGTGACCACTGGAGCACCCGTCACGCCCGACACCCAGTTCGCCATCGGTTCAACCACCAAGTCGTTCACGGCGCTTGGCATGATGCTGCTCGTTGAGGAGGACCTCGTGGGCCTCGACACGCCCGTCAGGACCTACCTGCCCGAGTTTAAGCTCTCCGACCCGGAGTCCACCCGCACGGCGACGGTCCGACACCTGCTCAGCCACACCACCGGCCTGGTGCGGACCGACGCCTCTACTTTCGACACGAGCGTCACCGCCGCGGACGTCATCGAGGCCGCCGCCACCACCCCGCTGGTCGGTAAACCAGGTGAAGTGTTCGTGTACAGCAACGTCAACACCATCATCGCCGGGGAGATCATCGAACGGATCACGGGAAGGTCGTGGGAAGACTTCACCCACGAGCGCATCCTCGAGCCCTTAGGCATGACCACGGCGACGCTCTCTATAGAGGAGCTTAAACGGCAGGATAACATCGCCGTGCCGCACGTACTCGACGTGCGGCACGGACTGCAAACTGCCGACTTCCTGAACTATCGGGCCGACGCCCCGGCGGGAGCGATTAACGCAAGCGCCGCCGAGATGGCCCGTTACGTGCGCTTCCAGCTCGGCGACAGTGCACCGCTCGTGTCCCAGGCGAGCCTAATGGAGATGCACAAAGGCCAGGTTGCCGCCCCTGACTTCAGCCTGCCGGGCACCGTCGCGGCCCAAGCTCAAGCGGTGGCCGCGCGCCCGGAGGATGTGCCGCCCGCGCTCGTCACGGCCGCCGAGTACGGCTTCTATTGGGGCGTTGAGCGCTTTCTGGGGGAGAAGCTGGTGCAGCACAGCGGCAACGTGGACGGCCTGACGGCTAACGTGACCCTGCTGCCCGAAAGCCGTTCGGGCGTAGTCGTCCTCGCCAACGCCGAAGGGGCCAACATCTTTATTGAGACCGTGCGCCTGCACGTTGCCCAACTCTTGCTCGGTCGCTCCAGCCCCGACGTGAACGCCATCTTGCAAGCGCAACTCAAGGTGTTAGGTCAAGACAACGCGAGCCGAAAGGCTGATCTGGCGGCGGCCCGCAACTACCAGCCCGAACCCGGCGAGTTTATGCCTTTGGTAGGCACGTATGAGAGCCTCGCGGATCCTCAGCCGACCCAGGTGAGCGTGGTTGGTGGCCGCACCCTGATGCTCGAGTCCGGCTTTCAAGCGGTCCGCTTCTCAGTAGAACTGCTTCCGCTGGGCGGAGACCGCTTTATCGCGACCTCCCAGCCGCTGACGGGTTATGTGGTCCGCTTTGTCGAGGGTGAGGGCGGGCGCACCATCGAGCTAGAAACCCTGCTCGGCGCGCAGCCGCTGGCCGTGCGGCGCGGAACAGATAATTGACCGGGTACGCGTCGGTTTGATTTTTGATGTAGAGGTTTGAAAACTGCGCGCGGAACCTAACGTTGAGGACTGAGTCGTAACGCGCTGCTGCGCTACGGCCCGTTAGTCGGCGTCGTGGGCAGCACCCTGATCTTCGCCCTCGCCCACGGCGTCAACGAGGTGTTCCCCGCGGCTCTAGTCGTTGGCCTCACCGTCGGTGAGGTGTTTCGGCGCAGCGGCTCGGTCTGGCTCGGCGTCGTCATCCACGCCGTTGTCAACCTGCCCACGGTTTTCGTGTTGGTGCTCATCAGAGCGTCCTGAACAATCAGCATCACTCGAAAGGAGTGTCTACCCATGACTCGCTTGTTTTTGAACCATCCGCCCGATTCTGATGGACGCACACACAACGCCACGCCAGCCCCGCGCGCTTGGAGGAAACCCATGCACACAGGAAAAACCTACGTCCGAAGCCTGCTCTTGCTCGGGGCACTGCTGCTTGTCCTTAGTGCCCACGGGCAGTGCGCAGCCGCGCAGCCGCCCACGCCAGAGGCGACCGCAACTGCTGCGGTTGCCACCGCCGACAAAGCGGTCACGCACGCCGAGAACGACCGCGTCCCGGAAGGCGCGGCCTGGACGCAGCACTACTTTCCGTCCTCGGACGGCTCCGACGTTGAGCTGCACGCCGATGTGCTCCTGCCCGAAGGACTGGCCGCAGGCGAGAAGGTGCCGGTGATTCTGGTGGTCGGGCCGTACTTGGGGCACTCCGGCCAAATAGCACTGGAAAACCACGCGCACACCGGCCCCTCCAACCGCTTCAATGACTTGATCGAAGGGGCCGACCTGTTCGGGCAGGGCTACGCCTTGGTGATGGTCGACCTGCGCGGCTTCGGCGGCTCCACTGGATGCATGGACTTTGCGGGGCCGGGTGCTCAGGCCGATATCAGGGCCGCAATCGACTGGGCCGCGACG
Organism: Leptolyngbya subtilissima AS-A7; assembly: GCF_039962255.1. Lineage (NCBI taxonomy): Bacteria > Bacillati > Cyanobacteriota > Cyanophyceae > Leptolyngbyales > Leptolyngbyaceae > Leptolyngbya > Leptolyngbya subtilissima. Next base: position 156,372 of record NZ_JAMPKY010000004.1, read on the forward strand.
CAGCCCTGGTCTACCGGTGCCGTCGGGATGTACGGCAAGTCCGCCGACGCCATCACCGGCCTGATCGGCAACAACCTCAACCACGACGCGCTCAAGGCCGTCGTCGCGCAGGAACCCATCTGGGACATATACCGCAACTTCCGCTCGAACGGCGTCCCCCGCGCGACGATTGTCAGCATCCCCAGCATCTATAACACCGCTGCCATGCTGCCCCAGATGTCGGACGACGACGAGCGTTACCGGACGAATGCCGAGTACGAGAAGACGATCCCAGGCTTATTTTGCCAATTTGACAACCTGGTCAAATACCAGATCGCCGATCCCGAGTCCGATCACTGGACGACCCGTGACCTGGCGGAGCAGGCCAAGGGCACCGACACGCCACTGTTTTCCACGCAGGGCTTCCTCGAGTGGAATAGCGAAGCCGAGGCGATGGAGGAGTTTCTCGCGAACCACCAGGGGCCGCAGCGCGGCTGGCTCGGCCCGTGGGAGCACGTGCGGGGCAACGACCGCTCTGTTATAGACGGGCGGCTGGAGATGGGCCGCGAGGGCTGGTTCGACGAGGTGATTTCCTTCTACGACCAGTACCTCAAGGGCGTCGAACCGACCGTGGCCTACCCAGCCTACGTTGTGCAGGACAGTACCGGTGCCTGGCGTGCCCAGGACACCTGGCCGGTTGTGGAGTACTCCGCCACCATCTCGCTTGGCGGCGGGTCGTATCTGGACGACGGCCTGCTCGCCGACCCCGCAGCCGAGGCTCCCAACCGCTTCTTCGTCTGGTCTGCGCCGCTTGGGCAGCCAGTTCGCATTACCGGCACTCCACGGGTATCGCTTGAGATCGAGGGCTACGGCAACGTCATGGTCGACCTCTACGACGTTGCTCCCAATGGCAGCGCCGTCATGTTCAACCAGCAGGTGGCGGTGGTGAAACCCGGCACGACAAGCTTTGAGCTGCGGTCAACAGACTGGACGCTGCCAGTCGGCCATGCGCTAGCCGTCGAGATCGGCACCATCCAGCCGGGGTTTGCGAGCGCAAACGACTGGGTCGACACGCCGTCTTACGAGACGATCATCGTCCGCGACGCGCGACTTGAACTCGCCCTAGACGACCCGGCCAATGACACACCAACGTCCGGCAACCCTGCACCGCGGCTGGATCTCTACCGGCAGCCGCCGTTCATGGAAAAGCTGTCCCCCGGCACCCCGAGCTTCACCCTGCCGACGGGAAACCGCTGACCCAAATCCTATGTTGGGTGGTGCTGTACGCACGACCCAGGGCCAATAGTTTCACGAGGAGGAATACCATGCTCGCTACAACGTATAGCCGACACTCACTCTTGACCGAGGCCATGATGCTGGCGCTCAGTGACTGCGGTCAGCCCGCCGTCATGCAGTCACTGAGCGCCACGCAGCCGCCAGCGCATGGGGATTGAAGATCTCCCCGAAACCCTGATTGTTTCGGTCACGGGTGACCCGGCTACCCCACCCTCGGGCGGCATCAGCCTCGCCAAGACGCTCGGCGGCACCTTGCTCACCGTCGAAGGCGAACAGCACGGTGCGGCCCTCGTGGCCGGGAACGCCTGCGTCGACAACATTGTCGCCGACTATCTCATCAATCTCGATCTGTCCGACGAAAGGACGACCTGCACTCTATGACCACAAGATCGCGAAGACTTAATAACACCGCAGATCAGTACTTTCATCCACTCGGCGCGGTCAACCGCGTCATCGACCTGTACAAGCCACTTCTAGAATGACGTTGAGGATAGAGCTATGGTTGAGCATAAGAACGCTAGGCTGCGACTGTTTGGGCTGCTGTGGTTGGCAGGCATGGCTGGGGTGATGACCCTGGGGTTGCTGCCTTTGCCCTTGCTCTCAGAGGGTGCCCCACCTGCCGCCGTGGTCAGGCTACTGATGCTGGTGCAGCCCACGGTTTTGCTGTCGGTAGCGGTGCTGATAGGTGTGCTCTTGGCTCACCGGTTAGGGCTAATGGCACCGGGGGCAGAGGCTTTGGCCGTTGGGCGATCGTGGCGGCAAGCTATGGTTCCTCAACTGTTGCCTGGTGTGGTGGGTGGGTTGATCAGCGGCGGACTACTGACGGCGATCGCCTTGCTGTCTCGCCCGCTGCTGCCACCAGCCTATGGGGCGGCTGAGCCCACGCCGCTGCTAGTGCGATTTCTCTACGGCGGTGTCACTGAAGAAATTCTGATCCGCTGGGGATTTATGACGCTGCTGCTATGGCTGGGCTGGCGATTTGGGCAGCAGCGCCAGGGTAAACCCCAGGCCCGGTGGGTGGTAGTTGCCATTGCCGTCTCCTCCCTGGTGTTTGCCATGGCCCACTTGCCCTATGCGATCGCCCTAGGACTGCCTTTAACCCCAGCCCTAGTGGGGTTCTTGCTGATCCAAAATTCTTTGGTTGCAGGGGTTGCGGGGTATTTATTCTGGCGCTACGGGTTAGAGACCGCCATGATCGCCCACCTGACGGTTCATGCTGTGCTGGCCCTCATAGGCTGAGTGAGGCCCGTGGCGGCACTGTGCTCACCGTCGAGGGTGAACGGCACACCGTCACTATGGAGGGCATCAGCCCCTGCGTCAATGAGATCGTTGCCGACTACCAAATCTTTGCAGCGGCGATCGCTGTGTCCTCTAGACGCCCCGGCGCCAAAACTAAGGATTTAGAAATTCCTATCGACAATCGTACTGAACGGAGAAACACCATGGATAAGCCCAAGTTTTCATCACCCTCGGCTATCGGGAATACATGCTGAATAAATTGCATTACTCGCACAATTTGGACACAGGTAGGAGTTGCAGCACTTGGACTGCCAACGATGCGGATTGAAATCGCGTGACCGCAATTGTTCCATGAGTTTCGTATCAGTGGCAGAAGGGACGGCTCCGTTAAAGTATCTACTTGAACGAAGGAGAGATTTAGATATCAGCGAACAATAAAGCTATCTTAGAAGCGGCAAACGCAGCGATTGCTGAAGGCAACTATGAAGGAGGCTTGTCGTTCTGCGCCGGCGACGTGGAGGCGACTCATTATTCTTACTACGATGTCTGGCACTTTCGCGGTAGCAAGATGGTCGAATTAAAGGCTTTCGTGATCAAAACCAAGGTAACCTTTTTAGGGAGACCAGTCGCTTTACAAGTACCTTAAGCATGGCTCAGCCGTTAGGTTAGATGGCACCTTGCCCTGTTTGATTCTATTCACCTAATTGAGATCTCTAGGCACTAGCCTGTGTCCATTGGAATCTCTTGGGTCAGTCAACGGCGTAACAGCTTGACGTGTAATAAATGCTAGTAGAGATGCTGTAAAAGCAAAGATAAGACCCATTTGATCTTGAGTAAGACTAACAACTCCAAATCCAGCTAGAAGCGCAAGAGATGCTTGAAGCAATCCTTGAAACATAACGGGTTCTTGTTGAACTCGCTTAATAATCCACATTTAGTTTTCCTCCGCTTCCAATTACTTCTATATGATTCTACTTAGCTCAAGCAGACACTTACGATGATAAAGACTACAACTAGAAACGGTATTACCCTTGCGGGTAATTTGTAGGCTCCATTCAAATCGGGCGAATGTCTAAATCTTAGAAAGACGCGGAAGTGGGATAAGCAGCGATCTAGAGTACTTAGTCTGCAGTTGTCTGAACTAAGCTACTAGCGCCACTTGCTGGTCAAAACTGTCCGAATGTCAGCCGCTTGATCCATCTCCGCAAATTCAGCGCTGGTCTATAGCCTAACCTGTGTATTAAATCGAAAACCGCTTGTCATAAGCGCACAACTGCTGCTCCCGATCACCCTCTCGCGGCGCGATGTTTTGGCTCATTTTTAGCAGCTTGATGCGCTTTAGCCTTAAATGCACCAGCTGAGGCCCTGGCTTGGCTATGACACCCTGGCTTGCCACACGACAGCACTAGACCACGCCTTAAGTACTCCAAGCGCACGCTGGTCTCACGGCCACACTCACACCAGGCACCAGCGCGAAACTCTCTAAACTCATCTCGCCACATAGACGTTACCGTCAGCAGACCAATCGGACTGACCGACTTCCAGTAGGCAAGTTTCTCCTGTAATCGTTGATCTAGGGCCGCCTTGTGCTTTTCAGCTTGCTGCTTGGCTTGGAGCGTCAGCGCCACTGGGTCTTGCTGCCGAACGGCCTCTTCCAGCGCGGATGCCGCCACTTGCATACTCCTGGCAATCTCTCTCAGGTCTTCAAGGTCATACAAACGACGAATCGCGTTAACGAGCTGATCGTCAGATACTGTACGAGACGCACTTTTCACGCTTTTCAAGCCGTAGAAACTCAATACCTGCCGCACTCGCTCACGGGACACATCCATCGCGTCGGCAATCTCGCCATTGTTCCAGCCTTGCTGGTGCAGCTCGATGTAGCGCTTATGACGTGGCAGCGCTTCTTCAATGGGCCTAACTTTACTGGGCATTGCCACGAACTCACTCTCCTCCTTTTCTACTCTTTCCGTCACAGAACCATAGCTGCTGACAACGACGCCAATTTCTGAGTAGCCGCCGTTTTATCTGCCTGGCGTGTATCTCTCATCACGAGCAGCTCGTGAGAGTTCAGGAATTGATCTGAGAGAACTGGCCGAGGGAGCTGATCTACTGATTCCTCCTACAGTGCCGGGTTAATTGTCATACGTGTAACCACCCAACTCACACACGTCGACTTTCGCATGTTTCCTGGAGGTGCCGTCTGCAAATACGGCCTTGATATTGGATACGCAGGGCGTTCCAGCCACAACCGTTATACGACGAGACTCTGTAGGCTGGAGAGGCTGATCCAGGATATTTTTTCCCCTTGTGCTTTTATTGTCAATATAGAATTCGACAATTGGAATGGCAGATTCGTTGCCCAACGTAAAGTACGAGTCTTCTGCACCATTACCAAGCGTATAACCGCCCAACTCACACACATCGACTTTCGCGTCTTTCTTGGAGGTGCCGTCTGCAAATACGGCCTTGATATTGGATACGCAAGGCGTTCCAGTCACAACCGTTATATGACGAGACTCTGTAGGCTGGAGAGGCTGATCCAGGATATTTTTTCCCCTTGTGCTTTTATTGTCAATATAGAATTCGACAATTGGAATGGCAGATTCGTTGCTCAACGTAAAGTGCGAGTCTTCTGCACTCGTTCGTGCCGAAGTGCTGCCAAAGTCCGCAGGGATTGAACAAGCAGGCGAAGACAGCGCGGCCACGGGAATTGCTAATGCCAATGCAAGTTTTGGAAGGTTCATTCTGGCACTAGAGGGTGTTTACTATACGTGTCATTTTTTCAAGATGCCATCGCACACATCGGGATGACAAACTGCTCTGGGAGCACTAGGGAGAGCCCTTGTATCAGCTGCTACAGCCGTAAATATCTAAATCTCGTAAAGCTTACAAAAATATGGCTTTGCTACTATAGGCGACTCAGTTTGTGCTTTGTGTTCTGTCTATGGTCAAGGAATGACGGTTAGTGCCGTGTCGGCAATAGAATTTCGAGACTGGCTTCAACAGCAGCCTAAGAGCTACCAGCCTTTGGAGACCTTTCGCTTCAGGCCTGTTGGTCGTCAAGAGTTGTTGACTTCCTTGCTTACGGGCTGAAGCAGTCTAGCGCAATGAACTGTCTGGCCGATGGTCGCAGTACGTAAGAAAGAGTTTCAATCCTTGTGAGCTGTAGAAGTTTAGTGCGACGGCACCCGATCGCAGATCTTCTAGATCTCCTTACCCACCAGATGTCGATGCAGGCAGTGTATCAACTGGTGGTAGCGGAGAATTGAAGCTCAAACATTAACAACGCTTATGCATTGTCTTGAAAGATATAAACTTTACCAGCAAATGAGTTCCCATTCATAAGTTTCGTTTAAGCATTCTTTTGTAAGGCATAAGCACTTATTGAAAACGCTTTGACGTTATAAGCAAACGCTTAAGCAATATCAACAAACGCTTATAGGTTCCTTTGAAGAGTATAAGCATGTATTGAAAATGCTTTGACGTTACAAGCAAACGCTTGAACGTTAGTTGTAAACCTCTCGAAGTTACAGGCAAACGTCTAAACGATAGCAGCAATTTTGAGGCAAAATCTACCAACGACAAAGCCTTTGTCGCTAACCTTTGAGCAACAGCAGCTACGGTCTAAGCACTAAGGGGAAAGCAAGACGGTTAAGAGAATTCGTTTATACGCTCGACGTCTTGCAGGATATGCTGTCAGTCTATTTGCCGATCGCGCCTCAGCAAACTAAACACCTCGCCCTGAGCTGGGGTAATCAAAATCCCCGATCGCGGGATTGGACAAGGTCATCGCATGGCCAGTGACGTTTTTCGACGGGGCGGTGGGAAGATGCGATCGAGTTCCGTCAGATCTGAGGTGGTCAGCGTCAGCTCTAGAGCCGCGCGATTTTCTTGAATATGCTCTGGATTGGTGGCTTTTGGAATGGCGATCATGCCCTCCTGATGGAGCAGCCATGCCAACGCCACCTGGGTCGGCGTAGCCCCATGACGGTCGGCGATCGCCTTGAGCTGAGAATTTTGAAACAGGCCCTTTTGCTCAGCCGGGGAATGCCCAACGGGGGAATAGGCCATGGTTGGGATATGGCGCTCGCGGCTCCAGGGCAGCAGATCCCACTCGATGCCACGGTTCATCAAGTTGTACAGCACTTGGTTGGTGACAATCTCATCGCCGCCGGGCAACCCGATCGCCTCTTCCATGTCGTTGCGATCGAAGTTGCTGACCCCGTAGCTCTGGATCTTGCCGGCCTGCTTGAGAGCTTGAAGCCCCGCCAGCGTCTCTGCCAGCGGTACTGCCCCCCGCCAGTGCAGCAGATAGAGGTCGAGGGAGTCGGTCTGAAGCCGTTTTAGGCTGCGATCGCAGGCCTCTACCACCCCCTGGCGAGTGGCATTGTGCGGATAGACTTTGCTGACCAAGAAGACTTCATCGCGCCGTCCGGCAATGGCTTCGCCCACCACCTTTTCCGCATCGCCCTCGCCGTACATCTCTGCGGTATCAATCAGCGTCATCCCCAAATCGAGGCCAAGGCGCAGCGCTGCCACCTCTGCCTGGTGCTGGGCGTGCTTTTCGCCCATTCTCCAGGTTCCCTGCCCCAATGCGGGTACCGATCGGCCTGACGGTAAGCTCACAAGTTTCATGGTCTAGATGCTCTCATTACTGGCTGCCCCACCCGACTAAACCGTTTGATCATGGCCCAATCTTGGGTAAGTTTTGACCGACGGCTCAGTCAAAACCTTTATATTTCTTGTGGGATAGCCGTCTCGGCTGTCCTGGACTGGACAGCCGAGACGGCTATCTCACTAAACCATGAGCAACCCCTTAGTCAGGCTTAAACATCACTTTGATGCACTGATCTTTCTTGTGCTTAAACATTTCAAAGCCCTGCTTTGCTTCACTCAGGGGCAGGTGATGGCTTAGCACCACTGACGGATCAACATCGCCGTTCAGCACGTGCTCCACCAGTTTGGGAATATACTTCGGACCAAACATCTGCCCCATTTTGAAGGTCAGGCCCTTGTTCATCGCTGCGCCCATCGGCATTTTGTCTACAAAGCCGCCATACACCCCCATGATGGATAGGGTGCCACCTTTGCGACAGGCCAAAATCATTTGCCGAAGTACATGGGGGCGATCGGTTTCTAAGCGTATGGCTTGTTTAGCTTTGTCATATAACCCTTCCGGTCCCTGACCGTGGGCTTCCATGCCAACCGCATCAATACAGGCGTCGGGACCCCGTCCTCCCGTCATTTCTTTGAGCGCTTCGAGCACATCGACCTTTTCGTAGTTGAGCGTCTCAGCCTTGGCAAAGTCTCTGGCGAGCTGCAGGCGCTCAGGAAAGCGATCGATGCCGATAACGCGCTCGGCGCCCAGTAGATAAGCACTTAGCATGGCAAACTGACCCACCGGGCCACAGCCCCAGACCGCAACAATATCGCCGGGTTGAATCTGGCACAGGTCTGCTCCCATATATCCGGTCGGAAAGGCGTCAGAAACAGGCAGCAGTTTTTCATCGGGAATGTCTTTGGGCACAGCGGTGGCGGTGTAATCGGCAAAGGGAATGCGGATGTACTCAGCAAAGGAACCCGCATAACCGCCAAAGGCGTGGGAGTAGCCAAAAATTCCTGCGGTGCCATGGCCATAAATTTTTTCCAACATCCAGCTGTTCGGGTTGGAGTTATCGCAGAGAGACCACTGCTGCTGGTTGCAGTGCCAGCAGTGACCACAGCCGATGATCGAAGAGACCACCGTGCGATTGCCTTTTTTTAGACGCTTCACCTCAGGTCCAACGTCGACAATTTCTCCCATAAACTCGTGCCCCATAATGTCGCCGGGTTCCATGGTGGGGATGAACCCATCGTAAATGTGTAAATCAGAACCGCAAATGGTGGTAGAGGTTACTTTGAGAATCGCATCCCGGGGGTTGAGAATGGTGGGATCGGGCACTGTTTCCACTCGCACATCTTCCGCACCGTGCCAACAAACTGCTTTCATTGTGATTAATCCTTTGAGTGAGAACGTGCCGATGGCTGACCTTCGTTTGTCGCAATTTCGCCTGCTTCCATTAGCATCTTGAAGCGGGCCAGATCGTCGCCGATTTGCTGTTCGGGTGATTCACCAAACAGCTTTGCCAGCAGGTCTCCAACGGCCCCACCCGGTGGGTTATAGGCTGTGACCACTTTGACTTCGGTGCCGCGATTACCTGGGGCGGGCTTAAATTGAACAGAGCCAGCGTTGTCAACGTCTGCTCCTGGAACCGATTTCCAGGCAATCAATTCGTTAGGGCGATCGTCAATAATTTCTGCATCCCACTCAACGGTTCCACCTAAAGGCCCTTTGGTGACCCAGTGCGATCGGCTGTCGCTGCTAACGGTCACGTCTTGAAGGTGCTTTGTAAAGCGAGGCAAATTCTCAAGGCGACGCCAAAAGCTGTAGAGTTCCGCTGCGGGTTTATCGATCGTTACTGTCTTTTCGACTTTGATGTTTTGGCTCACAATCGTTGCTTCCTACGAGTACTTTGGTCTTAAAACCACGTTGACTCTGCCATGCGCAAGTGACCACCAGAAAAATGAGATCCAGTGCGCTGGGTTTTCAAACATGTTCAACGGATGTACCAAGCACTACCTCTCTCAATGGGCCTATCTTGGACCTTTGTCTACCTAGGCACTAACCAAAAAGAGCCCGCGCTACTTTTGTGGTTGTCAGCTGATAAAAAAGTGTGTAAGTGGTTAAATCTACGAAGTAAACTTGTAAGGTTTTACTAAAGAAAACTACCTTTCTAATTCACCTATTCGGCTCGCTAGCTAAGGTTCACCAAATCAGCATTAAGGGGGCAGGTGCCCCAAGTCCTAAAACCAGTACTCACTAACGCTAGGCGCAACGGTTACCGGTATTATTTGAGCAATGTTTTGGCAGCTTCCCGGTGAACGACCCATTAAACTTTGCGGCCCTTTCCCCCACCGCCTACGCCGATACCTTGGGGCGTGAGCACTGTATGGATAGGGACATTCGAGAATTGTGGCCTCGCATCCCTCGGCTGGCTGGCCCCGCCTACACCGTTAGCTGCCCACCGGGCGATAACCTGATGCTGCACGCCGCCATTTACCGGGCCGCCCCCGGTACGGTGATAGTGGTGCAGGCGGGTGACGCCGACTACGCCATGGCGGGGGGTAATGTCTGTGCGATCGCCCAAAAACGAGGCATTGCCGGCTTTGTGGTCGATGGCGTGATTCGCGACCTGGCCGAGGTGCGCGAGGCTCAGTTTCCGGTATTTGCGCGAGGGGTGATGCCGGTGCCGGGGAAAAAGCAGCAGTTGGGCACGCTGAACCAGGCGATCGTCTGTGGGAGAGTGCGAGTCAACCCTGGAGATATTGTAGTGGCTGACGAAGAGGGGATTGTTGTGATTCCAGCGGCTCAGCAGGCGGCGGTTTGGCAAATGGCCCAGCAGCGCACCGACCAAGACGCCGCCCAATCGCTAGCGGATTGGGAAATTAACCACCGCGCCAAAGTCGAGCGGATGTTGCAGGAACTGGGTTTTGAGCCAGGGGGGTAAATTTGCCCCTACGAAACCTTTATTTCAGCGAGTGAAACAAAGGTTTCGTAGGGCATCTGCTCAATGCGATCGCTCAGTCCCGTCGGGTAGCAATCCTGACAGGTTTTTTTGTGCAAACTATTTATAGATTCTAAGCTTGAGCTCAACGTCACCTACTGAAAGATAGGTTTAAAAGGTAAAAAATATCAGCCCATAGCTGTCTTCTACAACACAAAAAGTATTCAACTATTGACGGTAACACCTCAGGGAAAAGACTGTGGCTGCCTATCCAAGGGCTTATGCCATAGCTCAAAAAGTTATTTTCAAAATATCAAAGGTAGACTATGAAATCACATTTATTTACTAAGACCGTTGGCCTCTGTGCGATCGCACTGGTTGGGTTGGTGAGCTGCGGCGATCGCTCCAATACTGCTCAAACCGACACCGTTACCCCTGGGGAAACCGTTACTCAGACCGACGCCCCCGGCACCCAAACGGTGGATATCGGCGACGCCGCTGACCAAGTAGAAGACGTCCTCGACACTGATGAAACTCTCAAGCCATTTGATTTAGATGCTGAAGGGGAAGACAACACCATCTTGATCGAAGGCACCGTTGACGACGCCACTCAGACGATCCTAGCCGAAGATGTGGCTAGACAAATAGCCCCAGACTTTACCATTGTCAACCGCGTCAAAGTTAAAAGCTAAGTTGTAATCTCGCTGGTTAGCACCTTAGGAAAACCCCCAAAAAAGTTCAAATGGTTGAACGTTTCTTTGAGGAATGCCTCAACCAACTGGCTACAGTTATAGGTGCAAGACCCGGTGTTACAGTCTTGATTTATGCCTGTGAGAGGAAAGCTATGTCACAGCTTCCCCCCCCCGCCCCCCAATTCTAGGGGGATCTGAAGCTCCCAAAGTTGGGGGTTTGGGGGCCAAAGCTCATACTTGTCCTCTCCTCTAAGGTGCTGCCCCATTACAGGGAAGCAGCTTGAAACAGGGTTAACCCCAGCAGACCGACTAACCCCAGCAAACTGGGCAGGGTGACAAACAAAAGGTTGCGGGCGTCATTGTGCGATCGCTGTGGATCTTGAAGCAGCCTAGAGTCATTCATGGTTATAGACACCAATTAGTAAACGGTACAGCCGTCAAACGGGATGCCCCAGTCTTGCCCCAGGCTGGGGTGCAAAAAGCCCTACTTCTTCAAAATTCGGTGGAGAATTTCTTGCTTGAGCTGAATTAACTCTGGGTTGGCCAAGTCGCGGGGGCGGGGCAAGTTAACTGCCACATCTAGTTCAATGCGACCGTTTTGGATCACAACGACGCGATCGGCTAGCACCACTGCCTCTTCAACATCGTGGGTGACCAGCAGGGCAGTAAACTGCTGCTCTTGCCACAGGGCTTCAATAAGCCGCTGCATGTCGATGCGAGTGAGAGCATCGAGGGCACCCAGGGGTTCGTCGAGCAGCAAAAGATGGGGCTGCGTCACCAGGGCTCGCGCCAGGGCCACCCGCTGCTTTTGCCCCCCAGAGAGCACCGTAGTCCAGTCTTTAGCGCGGCTGTCTAGACCCACTTGCTGCAAAGCCCAGTGGCTACGAGGGCGCGCCTGTGAATTCAGACCCAGAGAGACGTTCTCTAAAACATTGCACCAGGGCAGCAGCCGCGCATCTTGAAACATCACCCGCGCCTTGCCGTTGAGCCCAGCCAAACGCTGGCCATCAAGCTTGATCTCACCGTGAGAAGGATCTTCTAACCCAGCCAGCAACCGCAGCAGCGTGCTCTTGCCGCAGCCACTTTTGCCGACAATGGCGACAAATTCCCCCGGCGAAATCTCTAGGGAAAAGCGATCGAGCACTGTCAGGTCACCAAAGGCTTTGGTCAAATTGTTGATCCAAATGTGGCTACCGTAAGTGATTTGGGAGTGGGTTGAGGAAGTTTGGGTGTAGGTCATGAGGGGGAGTGGGGGTAGGGGGTGGCGGGTAGGCGGGTAGGGAGTGGATGGGTGGATGAGTAGATGGGTAGGGAGTAGGGGGGTGTAGGAGTAGGGGGCTTGCACTTGAGCGATAAATTAATTCATGCACCCATCCACCCTCCTACCCATCCACCCTCCCACCCGCCTACTTCAAGTTCTGACTAGGGTGCCAGGCGATGGTGATCTTCTCTAGCCAGCGCACGGAGGAGTCGGCGAGTTTGCCTAGTAGGGCGTAGAGCAAAATGGCGACTACCACCACATCGGTCTGCATGAATTCGCGGGCGTTCATAGCCATGTAGCCAATGCCGGAGCTGGCGGCGATGGTTTCGGCGACAATTAGGGTGAGCCACATGTTGCCGAGGGCGTAGCGCAGGCCCACCAGCATGCTGGGCAAGGCGCCGGGCAAAATAATTTGCGAAAACAGTTGGCGGCGGTTGAGGCCATAGACGCGGCCCATTTCAATCAGGCCGGGGTCGATGGCGCGAATGCCGTAGAAGGTGTTGACGTAGATGGGAAACAGCACCCCCAGGGCCACCAAAAAAATGCGGGCTTCGTCGCCGATGCCAAACCACAAAATCACCAGGGGAATCATCGCCAGGTGGGGGATGTTGCGAATCATTTGAATGGAGCTATCAGCAAGCAGCTCTGCGGGGCGAGAGACGCCGTTCAAAACGCCAAAAAAGAGGCCAATGCTGCCGCCGATTAAGAACCCCACCACGGCCCGCCAGGCGCTAATAGTCACATGCTTAAGCAGTTCGCCGCTGAGGGTGAGGCGAATGGCCGCCTGCACCACCTCGGTCGGGGCGGGCAAAATGCGGCTGTTGATCAACCCGATCTGGGCCAAGACTTGCCACAGCAGAATTAGGGCGATGGGCACCACCCAGGGAATGATGTTATCCCAGGGAACCCGGGCGAGCAGATCAGAAGGTGTATCTCTACGGTGGATGGTTTGCATGGTTCAAGCGTTGTCAGAGTATGAGTAACAACCGGGGCCGGAAAATGCGGTGTTTATACCCACTAGCGTTGGGTATAGGTTTCTAACCCTGCTGTGGCGGGGCAAAGAACTTCACTGACCTCTAGTTCTTTAGGGATGGCTTTTTGGGAGTACATCCAGTCGGCACGGTCCTGTAGGTCGGTTAGCACTTGGTCAGTAAGGGGATGGATCGTTTCAACCTGCTTGCGAGTGCCGAGCTGGTTGACGACGGGAAGTGCGAGGTCTGTCGATGCGCCAAAGGCCTTGGCAGCTTCTTCGGGGTTGTTGGCGGCCCAGTCGGCCTCTTTGACAATTTCGGCAAACGTGGCCTCAACTACCGCAGGCTTTTGGGCCAGGGTGTTTTGGTGCACCACGTAGAGGCCGTAATGGGATGCGGCTTCGCCGGAGGCGATGGGGCGCAGGTCATGCTCGACTTCGGCGATCGCCACGTTGGGCTCCCACACTGACCAGGCATCAACATGACCCTGGGTGACGGCGGGTAGGGCATCGGTGGGGCCGAGGTAGACCCGCTCGACCTGTTCCACAGGAACGTTGGCATCGGTCAGAACTCGCAGCAAAAGGTGCTCGCCCCAGCCACCGCGATTGACCGCAACTTTTTTGCCCACTAGATCTTGAGGCGACTGAATGGGCGAGTCGGCAGCGACCAGGATGGCTTCAGCTTCGGGAATGGGAACCTGGTAGGCCAGCACACAGACGGGGGTACCCCCTACCAATCCCGAAATGCCGGGGATATCGCCTCCGGCGCTGATGTCTACAGAGTTGGCATTAAAGGCTTCTAACACCGGGGCAAAGGCGGGAAATGGCCCCACCCATTCCACCTGAATGTTTTGCTTGGCGAGTTCTGCTTCTAGCACGCCCCGTTGGCGAATGATGGGTAACAGCCCCCAGCGCACGTAGCCAATGCGAATGGTCTCAGGGGCGGCATTGCTTGGGGCGGCGGCAGATTCGGCAGTGGAGGCTAAGGGCTGAGTGGCGTTGTCGGTCGAGGCCGCACATCCCCCGATCGCCAGTCCTGCTACGACGACAGCGGCCAGGGTTTTGAAGGTCGATTTTTGCAGCCAAACGGTCGGTCGGTAATAGCGGGTCATACTGAAACTCCTGGGGTATAAAACTCTGGAGCAAACAATTCTGAAGCAGACAACTCGGCACCCGATGCCCTGGGCAAGGCCAGGTGATCGCGCAGGGTGTTGCCGCTGTAGGTCTGGCGAAATAGCCCCCGCCGCTGCAGCTCAGGCACGACCGTTTCTACAAAGTCGGTGAAGGCCCCGGGCAAGTAGGCGGGGGAGATCATAAACCCGTCGCAGGCATCGGCTTGAAAGAAGGCTTCGAGCTGGTCGGCAATTTGGGTGGGGGTGCCTACGATTTGGGGAATGAGGACGCTGGCCCCGTAGCGTTGGCCAATCTCAGCCAGGGTGGTGCCTTCGGCGCTGAGGTGCTGTACTAAATCCCAAATGCCGCGCATGCCCTGGATATCTAACTCTTCTAAGGGCTGGTCGAGGGGATGCTGGGAAAAGTCGTAGTTGAGGTGGTTAGAGAGGGTCGAGAGACCTACCAGGGGGTTGACCAGGTTGTTGTGTTCAGCTTGCTTTTGACGAGCGATCGCCTCGGTTTCGCCTACAAAGGGCATCACCCCCAGCAAGATTTTGCACTGCTCAGGCGAGCGCCCCCTGGCCTGCACGCGCCCCTTAAGATCGCTGTAGAACTGCTGCGCCTGGGACAGGGTGGGCTGAATAGCAAACACCACCTCGGCCCAGCGGGCGGCAAACTCGCGCCCCCGGCCCGACGCCCCGGCCTGGATTAGCACCGGCTTGCCCTGGGGGCCAGACGGCACATTGAGCGGCCCCCGTGACTGAAACCATTGGCCCTGATGGTGGATGTAATTCACCTTGTCGGGGTCGGCTAAGATGCCCCGCTCCCGGTCGAGCACCAGGGCGTCGGGCTGCCAGCTTTCCCACAGTTGGCAGGCTACGTCTAGAAACTCATCGGCGCGATCGTAGCGCTGGTCGTGCTCTAGGTGGGTTTTGACCCCAAAGTTTTGGGCCTCGCCATCGTTCACCGAGGTAACGATATTCCAGGCGACGCGGCCATGGGTAAGGTGGTCGAGGGTGGCAAAGCTGCGGGCCACGCTGTAGGGATGGGCGTAGGTGGTGGAAACGGTGGCCCCCAGTCCCAGGTTCTGGGTGGTAAGGGCGATCGCCGCCAGCAGCGGCACAGGATCTAGCCGCACGGCATCTTGGTCGCCGTAGCGCACCCCCACCTCAAAGCTGTGGCCGTAGCTCTCAGACACCGCCAGCCGATCGGCAAAAAACAGCAGGTCAAACTTGCCCCGCTCCAACACCTGGGCGATTTGCTGATACGCCTCGGGCCGCAAAAAGTCGAAGCGCGACCGAGGGTGCCGCCATAGCGCGTGGCTGTGGGCCACAGGCCCCGCAATCATAAATGCCGCTAGATGGAGTTGGCGCATGGGCTTTGGTCTGCTAAATCCTGCTGAGTCCTGATCAATCTAAGGTCTGGCGAAATCTGCGCAGCTCTAGCCGTAAAAATCGGGGGTGGGCAGCTCCCGGTTGAGCGCCCAATTGCCCACCGCGCGAATTTTGTAATCGACTGGGTCGTGCAGGGTAAAGGTGCGGAGGTTGCGCCAGTAGCGGTCAAAGCCGTAGTCGGCAGAGGTGGCGCGGGTGCCCATGACATCAAAAATTTTGTTGACCAGGGCCAGGCCGTTTTGAGTGACAAAGGCTTTGGCGGTGGCAATGGCCACGGCGCATTCGCCCCGCTCTTCGGCGGTGAGGGCATAGCCCTTTTCCCAGGCGGCCTGCACTAACGCGGTGGCGCGATCGGCGAGCAGGGTGGCGGCTTCGAGGGCGATCGCCATTTCGCCGTAGTGTTGCAGGATGTAGGGATCTTCAGTCGCTGATTCGACCTTAGACCCTGGCCAAGCTCGCGTCTGATTGCGGGTGTACGATCGCGCTGCCTCAAAGGCCCCCTGCATCACCCCCAGGTAGACGTTGGTGAAGGTGATTTGGGTGAGGCAGGAGCGAAAGGTGCGAAACACCTCATTGCCTGCGGGGGGCGCCAAAATTTCATCGGCGTCCACCCACACGTTGTTAAAACGAATGCTGCCGCTGTCGGTTTGCCGCTGTCCCATGTTGTTCCAGTCGCCCTGCACTTCAACGCCTTCGCGCTGGGTGGGCACGATGGCAATCCGAAAGCCCTCTACACCCTCCTGCACCGTGCTGAGCGGAATCACATCGGAATCGACGGAGCCCGAGCAAAAGCTCTTGGTGCCATTGATGCGAAAGCCCGCGCCATCGGGAGTGAGAATGACTCGGCGATCGAGCGGGTTGAAACCGTTGCACCAAAACCAGTTGTGCTGGGCGGTTTGGCTATAGTAGTGAGCCGCCTGCTCGGGGTTGCCAAACACGTGGGGCGCCACTACCCCCAAATGCTGGTATGAAAACAGGTGGGCAATAGAGCTATCCACCTGGGCAAAGCGGCGGGTAATACGCATAGCTGTTTCCCAATCTGCCCCGAGGCCGCCATACTGGGCTGGGATCACCAGCTTCAGCAGATTGCTCTGGCGCAGGCGATC
Source organism: Leptolyngbya subtilissima AS-A7 (assembly GCF_039962255.1). Taxonomy (NCBI): domain Bacteria; kingdom Bacillati; phylum Cyanobacteriota; class Cyanophyceae; order Leptolyngbyales; family Leptolyngbyaceae; genus Leptolyngbya; species Leptolyngbya subtilissima. The sequence continues at coordinate 172,969 of NZ_JAMPKY010000004.1, forward strand.
GCGCTCTGCCTGGGCCGTGCCCCCCTGGCGATCGCGCTCTACCGCCGTGGCGGCAAATTCATCGACCAGGGTGTCAACCCAAGCATCGATAGGGTGAGCGTTAGCTTGAATTTCGAGCTGAGGTGAGGTGAGCAGCGGCATAGGTAAAGATGTTGAACAACAGACTCAATGTAGGGCCACCGGCCTAAACGGCCGTAAGCACGGCGGGGAGCGATCGCACCAACCCCTCTATCGAACTTTGCAGGCGCGCTCTTAGCTCGGGGTCGTGAAACTTAATGCCGCCCGTCTCTAGCCGCTGAAACTGCGTGTCGACCAGATACACGCCCTGGAGAATGTGGGTGGCCCCGAGCACCCCCAGCACCGGGTTGAGGGCGTAATCAATCGCGAGCAGGTGCGCCAAAGTTCCCCCAGTGGCGATCGGCAAAACCGGCTTGCCCACCAGCGCCTTCTGGGGCAGCAGATCGAGAAAGGCCTTGAGAATGCCGGTGTAGGCCGCCTTGTAGACCGGGGTCGAAATAATCACGGCATCGGCGGCGACCACCTGGGCGGTAGCGGCATTGATCACCTCGCTGTCAAACCTGGCGTGCAGCAGCTCAGCGGCGGGCAGGTCGCGCACCAGCAAAATTTCTAGCTCAACCCCCTGACCCTGCAAAATCTTTTGGGCCTCCTCTAACACCGAGTAGGAGCGAGAAGGGTGGGAGGGGCTACCGGCGATCGCAACAACTTTTGTCATGGTTAAACCTCAGTAATTAATTCAAAGTTCAAAATTCAAAATTGGGTTTCACAGCTCCACTAAATCCAGCTCCGGCGTCAGATCTAGCTCCCCAATCAGCTGCTCCTTCAACCGCTGAAACTCCAGGCTGGTGCGACGACGGGGGCGGGGCAGCTCGATCGCCAGCTCGCGGTGGATGCGACCCGGGTGGGGCCGCAGCACGATGATGCGATCGCTCAGCACCAGCGCCTCTTCGACGTCGTGGGTGACCAGCAGCAGGGTGGGATGGTCTTCCGCCCAGATATCCAGCAGGTGGTCTTGCAGCTGGGTGCGGGTAAAGGCATCGAGAGCGCTGAAGGGTTCGTCGAGCAGCAGAATGCTGGGCTGGGTGACCAGGGCGCGGGCGATCGCTACCCGCTGCGCCATCCCTCCCGAAAGCTGTCGCGGCAGGGCCTCGGCAAAATTGGTTAGATGTACTTTCTGCAACACCTGCGCGGTGCGCCACTGTTGCTCTAGCCGGGGCAAATCTTTGAGGCCAAACTGAATATTCTCGGCCACCGTCAGCCAGGGCATCAGCCGAGCCTCTTGGAAAATCAGCCCCACCTTTGGGTGCGGAGCGGTAATGACCTCCCCGTCGATCAACGCCGCCCCCAGGGTGGGAAAATCTAGCCCCGCGACAATGCGCAGCAGCGTGCTCTTGCCGCACCCACTGGTGCCCACCAGGCTGACCACTTCCCCCGGTTTGATCGCTAGATCAATGCCCTCTAGGGCCAGTAGGCCGTTGTCGAATTGCTTATGGACGTTCTCGATGTAAAGCATGGGCGAGGTTGAGTGGATGGGTGGGGGGTGGATGGGTGGGAGGGTGATGGGGTAAGGCTGTAAGGGTTTAAGTTTTGAGTTCTGAATTTTGAGTTAGGAATGAGTTAGGAACTCAAAACTAAAAAATTCAAAACTTTTGTCATCCTCTTGCTCCGTAGGAATCCTGCCAGTACAGCAGGCGCTGACTGACCGCCGACAGTCCTGAATCGGTTAGTTTTCCTAGCAGCGCAAACAGCACAATGCTGGCGATGATCACTGCGGGGCGACCGGTGGTTTGGCCGTCGATTAGCAGGTAGCCCAGTCCTTGGCTGGCTCCCATGAGTTCGGCGGCAACGACAAACATCCAGCCCAGCCCCAGCCCGTTGCGGAGCCCGACTAAATAAGCCGGCAGCGTGGCAGGGAGAAACACTCGGCGAACGAGCTGTAGCTGGCTGAGGCGATAGATTTTGCCGACTTCTACCAGCTTGCGATCGACTCCCTGAATGCCGCTCATCAGGTTGAGGTAAACCGGAAAGAACACCCCCACCGCAATCAGCATCACCTTCGAGCTTTCGTAGATGCCCAGCCAGAGAATGAACAGCGGCACCCAGGCGATCGAGGGGATGTTGCGCAGGGCCTGCAACAGCGGATCTAAATAGGCATGGGCCGTGCGGGAGTAGCCCGTCAGTGCCCCCAGCACCGTCGCCACCAAGGTGCCAATGCCAAACCCGAGCACGACTCGGTAGAGGGTGATGCCTACGTGGCGCAGCAGCTCGCCACTGCGGGCCATCGTCAAAATGGTCTGCAACACTGTCGTGGGGGCAGGCAGCAGGTTGGGGGCCACTAGCCCGAGCCGAGAGAGCAGTTCCCAAGCGACTACCAGTGCGATCGGCAGTAGCCAGCCTTGGAGAGAGCGGGGAATGGCGGAGCGCTGTTTGGTCGGGCGACGGAGGGAGAGGGAGGACATGGAGTGGATGGTGAGGGGGTGAGGGGTGGATGGTGAGGGGTGAATGGTAGGGGGTGAGGGTAGAGGGTGAGGCAGATTTCACTACTCATCCACTCCCTGCTCATCTCCCCCCTACCCACCTTCCACCGAGTGAATCGCCGACACGAGTCGCTGCCGTAGGCGGATAAACTCCGGCATGGTGCGCAAGTCGCTAATGCTCATGGATTTGAGCACGTCGCGGAAGGGGTTGGAAATTTGCTGGACGATGCGGCCGGGGTGGGCATGCATCACGACGATGCGGGTAGCCAAAATCATGGCTTCTTCGACATCGTGAGTAATGAAAAAGATGGTTTTTTGAGTCTGCTGCCAGATTTTGTGCAGGTGCATCTGCATCGATTCGCGGGTGAGGGCGTCGAGGGCACCGAAGGGCTCATCCATAAGCACAACGCGGGGAGTAGCAGCTAGGGTGCGGGCGATCGCGGCTCGCTGCTGCATACCTCCAGATAGCTGGTGGGGCAGACGCTGGCTGGCCTCGGTGAGTCCCACCAAGTCAAGATAGTAGGCAACTCGCTGTCTGAGAGTGAAGTCGGGTTCGCCCTGCATTTTAGGGCCAAAGCCCACGTTGTCGGCAATGGAGAGCCAGGGCAGCAGGTTGGGTCGCTGAAACACAACTCCCACTTCGGCAGTGGGGGCACTGTGAGATTTGCCGCCGATATAAACCGCCCCGGCAGTGGGGGGCTGATAGCCCGCCAGCACCCGCAGCAGCGAGGTTTTGCCGCAGCCCGATGACCCCAGCACGCAGACAAAATCCCCAGCAATGAGGTCGAGATTAATGTTTCGCAGGGCCTCGACCCGCTGAGCCCCATGACCAAAATGCAGGTTAATATCTCGCAGGGCCACGACGACATCTTGAGACAAAGACGGGCTTTGAGTAGTAACTGGGCTGGTGGTGCGGCTAGAAAACGCCATAGTTGGTTGCCTTAAGACTTGAGGGTGTCGTTGCGCAGGTGTTGCTGAAAGGTAGTGATATCGGCGGCCCGATCAATCGCTTTTTGCTTCACCAAAAATTCGGCAGAATCTTTCAGCACATCGGCAAAGTCACCAGGCTGGTCGGGAGTGCCCAAAAACTTCGCGTCAGCCTGCTCTGCGGAAGTGAGCCAGATGATGCCCTTAGAGCTGGCCAGCGATTCTTCTGGCGTCAGACCCAACTCTTTGGCTAGGGCCTCAGCCGCTTCATCAGGGTTGGTACGATAAAACTCCACCGCTTCATCTAGCACGGCGATGTACTGGCGCAGCGCATCGGTATGGTTTTGGGCAAAGTCTTTGTGCACTAGACCCACGTCGGCGGTGAGTACGCCGCGATCGGCCAAATCTGCAGAGGTCGTAAGAATCTGGCCGCCATCGCTGACCAGTCGGGTGAGGTGAGGCTCCCACACGTAGGCGGCATCAATATCACCCCGCTGCCAGGCGGCCACCAAATCCTGGGGCTGCAAGTCGAGCAGAGTGAGACTAGCAGAGTCGACGCCGTCTTGCTCCAGCAGAGCCAGCAGACTGAAGTGGGTAGTAGAGCCAAAGGGAACTGCCACCTTCTTGCCCGCTAAATCTTTTGTGCTGGCAATGCCGTTGCGCACCGCCAGAGCCTCGGCATCGCCAATCACGTCGTGAATGAAATACACCTCGTAGGGCAACCCCTGAGAAATGCCGACGGCCACAGGCACCGACCCCGCTAGCCCAAAATCGATGCCGTTGGCCGCAAAGGCAGTATTGACATCGCGCCCCGAGTCAAAGCTGGAGTACTGAATCTTGCTGTTAGGGAAAGCTTTTTCGGTCAGCCCCAGGGCCTTGGCTAACAGCTCAGCGTTGGGAATTACCTGGTAACCGATGCGAATTGTTGCCGGAGCCGCGACGCCGGAGCTACCCTCAGCATTCGCCGGATCAGCGGCGCTATCAGCCGGAGTGGTAGTGGTGGGCGCGCAGCTTGCTGCAATTAGCGGCAGGCTGACACCGGCTAAGCTGTAGAGAAAATGGCGTCGTCTGAGGGGCATGGTGTGTCCTTTTTGGGGTAGGGAGTGGATGGGTGGATGGGTAGGGGGTGGATGGGGGAGGAGAAAGTTTTAAGTTTTGAATTCATGCTCTAAATCCAAAACTCAAAACTTACTGGCTACTCCATCACCCCATCACTCCCTACCCACCCAGGTCAGGTGCGATCGCATCACCCAGCGCAGCAGCCAGTCCAATGCCACGGCAATGCCGCCCATGATGAAAATGCCGACAAAGATGACATCGCTACGCAGAAATTTGCTGGCGTCGAGCACCATCCAGCCGATGCCGGAGACGGCGGCGACCATTTCGGCGGCAACTAGAGTGGTGTAGGCAAAACCGATCGCCGTGCGCAGCCCGGTAAATAAATCTGGCAGCACCGAGGGAAAAATCACGTAGCGAAAGATTTGCCAGCGGTTGGCCCCCAAAGATTGGGAGCCGAGAATGCGATCGCGGGGCACTCGCTGCACCCCCGCCACCGCAGCGATGAACAGGGGCGCAAAGGCCGCCAAGAAGAGTAGGGCAATCTTCGAGGCATTCTCAATGCCTAGCCAAATCACCAGCAGGGTGTAATAAGCCAGGGGCGGCAGGGGGCGATAGAACTCGATCAGCGGCTCAATCACAGCCCGCAGTTTGTCGAAAGCTCCGCAGGCCATGCCCAACGGCACTGCAATCAGCACCGCTAAAATCAGCGCTACCCCCAGCCGATAGAGGCTTTCCCAAATGTGAAAGAGCAGCGGCACGCCTTTGTAGCCATTCACCACAATGTCCACAAAGGCTTTTAGCACCGCCTCTGGGGTCGGCAAAAATAACGGACTCACCCAGCCCGCGTGGCTCGCCACCCACCACAACCCCAGCACCGTTGCCACCGAGGCCAGAGAAATCCAGCCGTCACCAGCCAACCACCGCCGCCGGGTGGGGAGCGTTGGCGTGACTGGGGTTTGGGTAGCGGGGGTGAGCATGGGGGTTAGAGGGTGGATGGGTGGATGGGTAAGGGATAGGGGATAGGGGGTGGATGGGTAAGGGGTAGAGGCTTCAGGCTGGTGAGAATAGCGGTCAGGGAGTAGGGAAAAAACGAGCGCACAAAGCCCCATCCACCCATCCACTCATCCACCCCTCACCTACCGGGCTGCGACTTTTTCGATAAACTGCGGGTCGACTAAGGAATCCACAACGGCATTCACATCAGTATTAGCGGGCACCACGCCGCTCTTTTTCAGCACGTCTCCGGCGGCGGTGATGGTGTCTTTGTGGATGGTGCCAATTACGCTGTTGGTCAGGTCGGTGCGCTCGAGCTGTTTGGCGGCCACGTTTTTCTCTAGGCCCGCTGCTTCGGCGAGAATTGATTCGAGTTCTGCCGGGTTTTCGAGCGACCACTGGCGAGCTTTTTCGTAGGCGGCTAGCACGCGCTCTACGTAGGCGGGGTGGGTGTTGGCAAACTCTTCCCGCACGTTGAGAAAGCCGTAGGTGTTGAGGTCGGGGTTGCGGAAGAAGAGTTTAGACCCCTGCTCTAGCTCGGTTTTGGCCATGTGGGGGTCAAGGCCAGCCCAGGCATCGACATCGCCGCGCTCTAGGGCTGTTCTGCCGTCGGCGTGCTGCAGCTGCACGACTTCGAGATCGCTTTCAGAGAGCCCCACTTGGTCGAGGGCGCGCAGCAAGAAGATATGGGGGTCGGTGCCCTTGGTAGCGGCCACCTTTTTGCCTTTCAGGTCTTCGACTTTGCTGATGCCGGTGTCGGGGCGGGTGACCAGGGCCGTCCACTCGGGTTTGGAGTAGATGTAGACCGACTTGATCGGGTTGCCGTTGGCTTTGCCCAGCAGGGCAGCGGCCCCGGCAGTGGAGCCAAAGTCAATGCTGCGGCTGTTGAGCAGTTCTAGGGCTTTGTTACTGCCCTGGCTCTGCACCCATTCCACATTGACGTTGTCTTTGGCTAGGTCTTCTTCTAGCCAGCCTTTGGCTTTGAGCACTAGGCTAACGGGGTTGTAGTAGGCAAAATCTATCCGCACTGCGCTGGGCACTGCGGCAGCGGTAGCCCCTGAACTAGCGGCGTCGCTGCTGGGAGAGGGTTGGGCGCAACTGTTCAGCACCGCTACGCAAAAGGCGGTAGTGATGGCTAACATGCCTCGCAGCCACTGCCGCCTAGCCATCCGGCTGAGGGGGCGAATCTGTAGGGACGAAAATCGAAGACTACGAAACCGGAGCATTGCTATACCTACGCTGAGTCAAAAAGGAAAACGAATTAGAAAATGCCGAGGCTGAGAAATAAATTCTCGGCAGTAGAGCTAGCGCTACCCCTAGCGAAAGAGCTGGTCGTACTCGGGGCCAACTTGCCAACCGAAGGCTTTGGTGAGTCGATTAGAGAGGCCAAACTGGGCGGCAATTTCAGCGGCTTCGAGGATGGCGCGATCGCTCAACCCTACCGCCCTCAGCGGCTCTAGCTCCAATGGATCTAGGTCGCGGGCGAGCTGACTGATCAGCACTGCAAAGTCGGCCAGGGCTTGCTCGCGCGGGGTCAGCTCTAAATTTTCGCGATTGGTCACCAGGTCATCGGCAAAGGCGGCATCGCCGGTCACTTCTCGCAGCGCCGCTTTGTGGGTGGTGACGCAGGACTGGCAGTGGTTAGTGGCAGAAGAAACGACGGCAATAATTTCGCGCTCTTTTGCAGAGAGTTCGCCTTCGCCATACATCAGCTCGCGGTAGTAGTTGAACCACAGCCGCAGGTGCTCAGGAATCAGCGAAAACCCTTTGAAGTAGGGATGCACCAGGCCAAGCTTTTTCCGCTGATCGGCAAAGATGGCCTGAATATCGGCAGGCAGACTGGCCTCATCGGGCACGTTCAGCCAGGAGACCGGTTTAACTGAGGACAGGGTTGGAGCGGGTGGAGTGAGGGATTGAGTCATGGGAAGTTTCCTGAATGGGTAGGGTTAGGAATATTGGGTGGGGGTGGGGTAGACGCCGTTGAGGAACCAGTTGCCGGTGTCGCGCAGCTTGTAGTCGGCGGGGTCGTGGAGGGTGAAGGTGCGCAGGTCGCGCCAGTAGCGATCGAACCCGTAGGCGGTGGCGGTGGCACGGCTGCCGGTGACTTCAAAGATGCGGTTGGCAATCTCTAGCCCTACTTTGCTAGCAAAGGCTTTGGCGGCCCCGACCCGCACCGCCACTTCTCCCCGTTCTTCGTGGGTGAGGGCGTCGCCTTTGTCCCAGGCGGCCTGGACCAGTGGGGCCACGCTAGCGGCCAGTTGGTTAGCGGCCTCTAGTTGCACCCATAGATCGCCGTAGTGGTGCAGTACGTAGGGGTCGAGGGTAATGCCGCTGACCCCAGAGGTGATCCAGGGGCGGCTTTTGGCTTGGGTGTACTGGCGGGCGGCCTGGAGCGCGGCTTCGGCAATGCCCAGATAAACGTAGGTTTTGCCGAGCTGAGCTACGGGGCCGGGCAGGGTGGCAAAGGCCCCATCGGGATCGGGGGCTGGGCCATAGATTTCGTCGGGTGCGACCCAAACGTTATTGAAGCTGAGGCTGTTGCTGGCGGTGCGGCGCTGGCCAACGTTGTCCCAGTCGTCCTGGATGGTGACACCATCGCGATCGCTCGGAATCGCCAAAAACAAGGGCAGCTCGACGCCGTCTTGCACCGCCGAAAACACCCAGCGATCGGCGGCAGGAATGCCGGTACCAAACCCCTTTTCGCCATTCAGCCGAAAGCCCTCGCCGTCGGGGGTAAGCTTGAGCCGCTCGTCGCGGGTGTTGATGGCGTTGCCCCAAAACCACTGGTGCTGGGCGGTACCGCGATAGTCGCGCTCTTTTTGCGCCACGGTGCCGAGGGAATGGGCCAGGGTGACAAGACCGATGTGGTTGACGTAGAGCTGGCCAATGGAGCCATCGGCCTTAGCAAGTTCTTTGACCACCTGATATAAGGTGACTAAATCGGCTCCGGCCCCGCCATATTCCTGGGGCACAACGAGGGGCAACAGGCCAAGGTCTCGCAGGCGAGACACTTCTAATGTAGGAATGCCGGCGGTGCGATCGCGCTCCACCGCACTAGCCGCTAGCTCCTGAGCCAGGGCCGCAGCGGTGGCGAGAATGCTGGATTTGTCGAGGCGTTCGAGGACGGGCATGGGGGTGAGGGGGTAGGGGGTGGATGGGTAGGCGGGTAGGGGATGGATGGGTAAGGGGGTAGGGGGTGGATGGGTAGGCGGGTAAGCAAGCAACTAACTCATCCACTCATCCACTCATCTACTCATCCACCCATCCACCCATCCACTCCCCACCTAACTGGCTGGAGCAGGCACCTTATCGTTGGCCATAATCTCGCCCAGTGGGCTGACGTAGCGGCTGGGGGCTGCCGTGGGCAGGTTCTCCAGGGGTAGTTTGGGGAATACGAGTTCGGCGAAGCGGTAGGCTTCTTCGAGGTGGGGGTAGCCGGAGAAGATAAAGGTGTCGATGCCCAGGTCGATGTATTCCTGCATGCGCTGGGCGACGGTGTCGGGGTCGCCAACCAGGGCGGTGCCGGCTCCGCCGCGCACCAGGCCAACGCCGGCCCAAAGGTTGGGGCTAATTTCGAGGCTGTCGCGGCGACCGCCGTGGAGGGCGACCATGCGGCGCTGGCCTTCGGAGTCGGCGTGGGCTAGGGCTTTTTGGGCGGCGGCGATGGTGTCGTCATCCAAATAGCGAATTAGGTCGTTGGCGGCGTCCCAGGCTTGGGCATTGGTTTCGCGCACGATGACGTGGAGGCGAATGCCGAAGCGCAGGGTGCGTCCGTGGGCTTCAGCGAGCTGGCGTACTTCGGCAATTTTTTCGGCCACCTGGGCCGGGGGTTCGCCCCAGGTGAGGTAGAGGTCTACGTGCTTGGCGGCAATTTCTTTGGCGATCGGTGAGGAGCCGCCGAAATACAGCGGCGGGTAGGGGTCTTGCACCGGGGGAAACAGCAGCTTTGAACCTTTCACCGTCAGGTGCTTGCCCTCAAAATCCACCACCTGCTGCTGCATGACGCCGCGCCAGACTTCGAGAAATTCGTCGGTGAGTTCGTAGCGCTGTTGCTTGTCGAGGTGCAGGCCATCGGCGGCTAGCTCGTAGGGGTCGCCGCCAGTGACAACGTTGACCAGCAGTCGGCCCTTGGAGATGCGATCGAAGGTTGCTGCCATGCGGGCGGCCATGCCGGGGGAGCTGATGCCGGGGCGAATCGCCACTAGGAACTTCATGCGCTTGGTGGCTGCGATCAATGAGGCGGCGGTGATCCAGGCGTCTTCGCAGGATTTGCCGGTGGGCAGCAGCGCCCCAGCGTAGCCCAGCTGATCGATCGCACCAGCCAGCTGCCGCAGATAGTCGGCGGTGATGGCGCGACCTCCCACAGCGGTGCCTAGGTAGCGGCCGTCGCCGTGGGTCGGTATAAACCAGTGAATGTCGAGGCTCATAGCAATGAAAAACGCGAGAGAACAACGAAGAGAAAAGACGTAGGAGAGAGTCAGAAGCGCATGCGCAGCGTTAGAGCTGTATCGGCCCTACGTCAAGCTTTGAGTGCCCTGGTGAGCATTACCTAGCTGTTCCAAATGACGGTAGAGACATCAATTTCTTTAGGAATCAGCTGTAGCTCATAGAAGGTGTCGGCAATATCTTGCTGGTAGGTCACCACCTCGTCGGTGATGGGTTGAATGCCGTAGCCGCGCCGACTTTCCACTAGATCCAGCACGTCGGTGGGAATGCCCAACTCGTTGGACAGAAACTTAGAGACCTCGGCCGGGTTTTCTTTGGCAAAGGTGCTGATAGTTTCGGCCTCTTCTAAAACCGCTTTAAGCACGTCGGGCTGACTATCGGCAAAAGATTTGGTGGCAAGATAGAAGCCTCGATTGCGAGCGATGCCTTTGCCGTCGCGCAGGGTTCTGGCTCCCAGCTGTTTTTCTGCCGCTCCCTGGAAGGGGTCCCAAATAACCCAGGCATCGACGCTATTTTGCTCAAAGGCCGAGCGGGCATCGCCGGGGGGCAGGTAAGCGGTCTCGATATCGCTGTACTGCAAACCCGCTTCTTCTAAGGCTTTGACCAGCAGGTAGTGGACGTTTGAACCCTTGTTGAGAGCCACTTTCTTACCCTTTAGCTCGGCGACGCTCTGAATGGGCGAGTCTTTCTGCACAAGGATGGCTTCGGCAAGCGAACCAACGTCTTCCCAGGCGACGTAGACCAGGGGGGCATCGGCGGCTTGGGCAAAGATCGGCGGGGTTTCGCCCGTGTAGGCCACGTCGATGCTGCCCACGTTGAGGGCTTCGAGCATTTGGGGGCCAGCGGCAAACTCATTCCAGGTGATGGGGAAGGCCTCGGCCTCAAAGCGCTTTTCGAGGAGTTTCTGGTTCTTGAGCAGATTTAGCACTGTGGATGACTTTTGGTAGCCCACCCGCAACTGCTTGGTGGCAGCGGGGGCGGCACCACCGGCACTGGCTTGGGTCGCGCCGGTCTCGGCCAGGGGTGCAGACTCGCTGCTGCAAGCCCCTACCGCACCGGCCAGGGCCATGCCCCCCAAGAACATGCCACCTCGGCGCAGAAACCGGCGGCGGGAGGTTGACCCCCACAACGCTGAGGTTTGGGCCTGGCTATGGGAGTGGTTATAGCGAGTCGCAATCTGCAAAGATTTTTCAAACTCCGTCTTTTCAAAATTCATGGGTGGGCTCAACTTTGGTGAATGGCAATGGGGAGTTAGGCGAGGAGGTTGGCAGCAGGGCGCTTTAGCCGGGCCGAGGCCGCTGAGCTGGGGGTCCAAATCACGTCTTGCACGCGCACCGCTTTGGGAATTAGCTCTAGCTCGTAGAAGGCGTCGGCAATGCGCTGCTGCTCTGCGATCGCCTCGGTCTGCACTGGGTCAAAGATCCAGCTGCGGCGGCGGGTGACCACATCTAGAATCTCTGGCTCTAGGCCGGTAATGGGGGCCAGCACCTCCACCACCTCGGCGGGGTTGTTGTCGGCCCACTGGGCAACTTCAGCGGTATCTTCGAGCAGGGCCACCAGTAGCGCTTCGTTGTCGGCTACAAAGGCTTTGGAGGCCAAGAAAAACTCGCGGTTGGGGGCTAGCCCTTCCCCGGTGGTCAGGGTGCGCGCCCCCACCTGTTTTTCTGAGGCCGCGTAGAAGGGGTCCCAAATGCCCCAGGCATCGATGTTGTTTTGCTCGAAGGCGGAGCGGGCATCGGCGGGGGTGAGGTTCACCGGCTCAATGTCTGACCAGGCCAATCCGGCTTTTTTGAGTGCCTGTACCACCAAAAAGTGAGCGCTGGAGCCGCGCTGAAAGCCCACTTTTTTTCCCTTGAGATCGGCCAGGGTTTGTACTGGCGAATCGGCCTGCACCACAACGGCTGAGCTCTTGGGGCGGGGTGCGCCGCTACCGACATAGAAAAAGGGTGTATCCGCCGCCTGAGCGAAAATCGGTGGGGCATCGCCAGTGCGGCCAATGTCTATGCTGCCGACGTTCAAAGCCTCCAGCAGGGGCGGCCCAGATTGAAATTCAATCCACTCGACGCGGGTGCCGAAGGTTTTTAGCCGCTCCTCTAGCCCGCCCCGCGCTTTGATCAAAATGAACGGGTCAAACTTTTGGTGGCCAATGCGCAGCACCTTGGCTTTGGCGTTGTTGGCGGCGGGCTGGGTTTCGGTGCTGGTAGTAGAATCGCTGCTACAGGCGGTGACCGCTGCACTCAACCCCATGCCGCCGGCAAATAGATAGGCAAACGACTTTAGCGACTGTCGTCGGGTAAGCCCCCAAGCTCTAGGGCGATGCTGTGCCATGGCTGTGCCTCCACAAATGATCTGTTCCTAGCGCGGACCTGACCTTGCAGCAGTTGCACAAAGCTAAGGCCAACCCAGGAAACTACGGTAAGTCGGTAGAAATACCGCTGTTTGCTGGCGCAGTATGGCATGGGGGCTAAGTGAAGTTCAAGTAAACTCAGTTACAAATGAAATTAAATTTCATTTAATATTTTATTGAGTTGAAACGTTGGGTATAGAGCTTTGGGTGCAAGGCATGGTTGGCAAGAGACCTACTGGCGCTTGAGCTATGCCGAATCTAGATGTATTGCAGCAGTTGATTTAGTTGGGACACTTTGACAGGCGGAATCCTCTGGTAGGGGCATTGCACTGCAATGCCCCTACGTCGAACCTGTCCTAGATCTGGGTGTTTGTAATGGTGAAGTTAGGCTAGGACCGTTCAATAGATAAGGGGAAAAGGGCATTCCTGCTTAAGGAGTTAGATGGAGCGGTAAACCATCCTGGAAGACCAGCAGTTCACCGGGCTGAATGGGGGTCCAGGCCTCGTTGTCGGTCAGGGAAGTGGTGGCAATGACGGCGACGCGATCGCTCGGGGTGGTCAGCTCTTGAAAATCCACCGTAATGTCTTCGTCAATCAGGTGGGCCGCAGCGAAGGGAGCCTGGCGCACGATGTAGCAGAGCTTGGTGGAGCAGTGGGCAAAGCAGTGTTCGCCATCTGACAACAGATAGTTGAAGATGCCGTGGGGGGCAATCGCCGCCGTGATCTCTCGCAGAGCCAGGTACAGGTCTTCAATGGGGGGCTTGCGATCGGGGAACCGCTGCCGAATGTGGTTGAGCATGAGGCAAAAGGCCTGCTCGCTGTCAGTTTGCCCCACCGCGCGGTAGATGCCCTGGTGGTCAAAGGGCAGCGTCGGCAGGTCGCCGTTGTGAGCAAACACCCAGTAGCGCCCCCACAGTTCTCGCTTGAAGGGGTGGCAGTTTTCTAGCTTGACTGGCCCGATGGTGGCCTTGCGAATGTGGGCAATCACATTCATCGATTTGATCGGGTATTGCCGAATGAAGGCGGCCACGGGCGATGAGCTAGACGGGTTGTCGTCGAGAAAAACGCGGCAGCCTAGGCCTTCAAAAAAGGCAATGCCCCAGCCGTCTTTGTGGTCATCGGTTTTGCCCCCCCGCGCACAGAACCCCTCAAAGGAGAAGCAGATATCCGTGGGCACATTGCAGTTCATCCCCAACAGCTGGCACATAATGACGTATCTATCACGAGTCTTTCAGTAGCTCTAAGGCTAACTCCGTAACTCTGCGATCGATACATCATCGACAAACAAGGCTTTGTGGTGGCATTGATCTTCTGTGTAATTGCAGTCGCCATGAGACGGCGGGTCAGCGTTAGTGGCTAATCTACCTGATCCAGCAGCCGGTACTCTCTGATCAACTGCCTAGCCAGGGTTTTGTAGCCCATCTGATCAAACAAAATCACGATCTTGTCGCCCTCATAGCGCATCACCGTACCCTCGCCCCACGTTCGGTGAACTACGCGGCTATTCAACGCAAAGGGCTGCCATGCACCTTCGTCTTCGACCACAATGCCTGCCTGACAGTTGTCACAAAAGCTGCAGGGCTGATCGCGGTTTTCACCAAAGTAGTTGAGCAAATATCCGCGGCGGCAGTCGCGCAGTTCGGCATAGCCTCGCATCATTTCTAGGCGCGATCGCACGTGGTTTTGATGCCGTTCTTGGGCCTCAACGGCGGCCTGGGAAGCTTCCTCCACATTCGCCAAGTCACGGGCAATCACTTCGCCTGTGGGTAAGGTCTCGACAGTATCTACCGCCTCTAAGTGGCTGAGGGCAGCGGCCACCTTGGTTCGTGACAGATCGGTTTTGGCCTGCAAATCCTGCCGCTTGATGGGGTCATCCTGGCTTTGCAGTACGGTGGCCACCTGGGTCACGTGCTCCACATCTACCTGGCCGCCACTGGCCAGAAAGCGGCGAATATTCAGGTCGTCGGGGCAGTAGAACAGCAGCGCAAAGGCTTTTTCACCATCTCGCCCCGCCCGGCCAATCTCTTGGTAGTAAGAATCGACGGAATCGCTGATGTTGTGGTGAATTACAAACCGAATATTGGGCTTGTCAATGCCCATGCCGAAGGCGGTAGTGGCTACCATCACCTCGGCTTCGTCGTCCATAAAGGCGGCCTGGGCCCGTTCGCGGTTGGCGGCTTTCATGCCGGCGTGGTAGGCGATCGCGGCCACACCGGCTTCCTCTAGTGCCTCAGCTAAAGCCTCGGTATTTTTGCGAGTAGCCGCATAGACAATGCCCGGCTTTTTGGCGCGCACCACCTGGTCGATCAGGGCCTCTGTTTTCTCGGCTTCGGTCTCAAAGCGCCGCACCTCTAGCCAAATGTTGGGTCGGTCAAACCCCTGTACCAGCACCTGAGCGTCTTGCATGGCCAGGTGTTTGACAATTTCTTCTCGCACCGCCGGGGCGGCAGTGGCCGTTAGGGCCAATACCCTGGGATGACCGAGGGCATCGATTACCGCGCCCAGCCTGAGGTAGTCAGGCCGAAAGTTGTGACCCCACTCGCTGATGCAGTGGGCTTCGTCAACCACAAACAGCGAGGGTTTGGCAGCGCGCAACCGGTCTAGGGTCTCGGGGTTATTGAACTGTTCGGGTGCCAGAAAGATAAACTCTAGTTCGTCATCGGCCAGCGACTCAAAAGCCGCCTCTCGCCGAGACGCGCTTAGGGTAGAGTTGACCGCTGCGGCTTCGCCCACATCCTGCTCGGCGATCGAGTCTACTTGGTCGCGCTGGAGCGCCACGAGGGGTGAGATCACAACGGTGCAGCCGGAAATCATGGCCCCCGCCAGCTGGTAGATGGCCGATTTTCCTGACCCGGTAGGCATGACCGCCAAGACATCGTGCCCCTCAATCAGGGCGGCGATCGCCTCCTCTTGCCCCTCCCGCAGGTCTGCGTAACCGAGCTTTGCCTGCGCCGTCTGACGAATTTTTTCCTTAGACACCGATTTGGGTGGTTGAGCCATGCGGCTTGAAACCTGCTGATAAAAACAATTGAGCCGCTATCTGGCTCGCCATTACCACTTCAAGTCTGCTGTTTTTAGCTAGAGTGGCAGCGGCGATAAAAGGTTCTTGGCGCTTGTGCAATGCGATCGGGCGATCGCATTGCACAAGCCATAGCGCTTTAATCAACCTCACCAATGGCCTTGCTGACATCAGCCGAGGTTTCAAACTCTTCGTCAGGCATTTGCTCTAGGGTGGCGCAAACATTCTCATCGGCCCCATTTTGCTTGGCATGGTCGACCACGTCTTGCTTGCTGGCGGGATAGTCCATCCCCTTCAAAAACTTCTGTACATGGATCGGGTTAACTTTAGCCATTTTTCCCCTCCTTGAGTAGCAGCGTTGGGTTGTTGGCTGTCCTCAAGCTAATGCCCCCTGCGCTGGAGTTTCCTCTGCCCCAGGTACAACCTCCCATCCGTCCACGGCATCGCTCGGCATAGATGGCAAAAGCAGGAAGCGTCAAGGCGCGCCAGTGTTACCCAGACGAAGCTGGGCATGTCTGACGCGCTTGAATCCTGTCGTTTTCCCTCAGTTAAGAAGCAACAGCCACCAGTCCGTTGTAGGCCGCAGAATCACCTTTGAGGGCGGTGCTATGGGCTCCGCTGGGGCTGACGGGCAGATCGCCAACGACGGTCACCCGCTGCACGCGGCGGGGGTAGTCACCGTAGTCTGCGATCGCATAGTGCTGGGTGGCCCGGTTATCCCAAAAGGCCACGTCGCCCAGTCGCCATTGCCAGCGCACGGTGTTTTCAGGGCGAGTGACGTAGCTTTGCAGGGTGCGCAGCAGATCCTCCGACTCGGTTTGGGAAAGCCCTTGAAAACGGCGCACAAAGCCACCGAGCACCAGGGCTCGCTCCCCCGATTCGGGGTGAATGCGCACGACCGGGTGGCGAGTTTCAAACACCGTCGATTCAAACACCGCACGGTTGTGCTTAAAAAAGTCAGACAGATTCACGGCCCCAGTGCTGTAGTCGTAGGCGTTGCTATGGATCGCCCAGAGCTGGTCGGCCAGGGTCCGCAGCGGAGCAGGCAAATCTTGATAGGCGGTGACCGTGTTGGCCCAAATGGTATCACCGCCCACAGGCGGCAGCTCTACCGCCCGTAAAATTGAACCTAGGGGTGGGCGATCGACGAAGGTGACATCGGTGTGCCAGTAGTTGGCATAGAGATGGTTTTGACCGTAGTGCAGGTCGAGCACCTCGGGGCGCTGCTCTAGGGGTGGCAGGGTTGGGTGGGCGGCGGTGAGGGGGCCAAACCGTCGGGCAAAGGCGATTTGACCCTCTGAGTCAAGCTGCTGCTGGTCGCGGAAGAAAATTACCTTGTGCTCTACGAGGGCCCGTCTCAGGGCTTGAATGGTGTCGTCGCTGAGGGCATCGCTGAGGTCTAGGCCAAAAATTTCAGCGCCAATGCGCCCGGCAACAGGACGTAGGTTGAGAGATACAAAGCTCATGGCAAGGGAATTGTGAACAACTCGCCGCTAGCACCCACAGATTCGATCGGCCTGATTGGCCAGATCGGCGGTTACGGTGGGCCAAGTATGCCACAGGCTACAGAGAACATAAATTAACTGAATTACAATTGCAAACAAATTACATTTTAATTTGACTGCTTTATGTCATTCTCCAATTCTCCCCCTGCGATCGCTGTCATTGGTGCTGGCTTTAGCGGGTCTCTAGTGGCGACTCACCTGCTCAAAACGGCCAACCGTCCCCTCGTGATTAAGCTGGTTGAGCGTCGCCCAGAGGCGGGCAAAGGGGTGGCCTACAGCACCACAACTAGCGGCCACCTGCTGAATGTCTCGGCGGGCAAGATGAGTGCTTTTCCCGATGAGCCAGACCATCTGCTGCGCTGGCTCAACTACAACCGCAGCGCCCTAACGGGATTTTTGCCCAAAGATTTTGATGCCAGCACCTTTATTCCCCGACAGGTTTTTGGTCTCTATATCCAATCCATTTTGGAGGAGGCCGAGGCGTCGGCCCTCAGCACTGTGCGGCTAGAGCGGGTAGAAGACGAAGCGGTGGCGATCGCGCCCCAGGGCCAAGGAGCGGTGGTGTCGTTAGCCAGCGGGCAGAGTTTTGTCGCCGACCGGCTGGTGCTGGCGCTGGGCAATGCCCCGGCAGGGGTCGAAACCGACAGCGATCGCCCCTACCTCCGCCACGCCTGGGCGGCGAATGCCCTGGATGACCTGGCCCCCAATGCGCCGGTGCTGCTGGTAGGCACCGGGCTAACCATGGTTGATATGGTGGTGTCGTTGCACAGCCGTCGCCACCGTGGCCCCATCTATGCGCTGTCTCGGCGCGGGCTAGCCCCGTTGCCGCACCAGTCGACTTTGCCCTACCCAGCCTTTTTGACTCCAGACATCGCTCCGACTACCCTGCGCGGTCTGACCCAGCGGCTGCGGCGCGAGGTTGAAACAGCTAAGGCCTATGGCTACGACTGGCGATCGGTAATCGACTCACTACGGCCCATCACTCAGGAACTTTGGCAGCGCTTACCCCGCCTTGAGCAGCGGCGATTTTTGCGCCACCTCAGCCCCTACTGGGACGTACACCGCCACCGCATTGCGCCAACGATTGGCGAGATGATCAAAACTTTGCAGCAATCTGGGCAGTTAACCATCGCTGCCGGGCGCATTTTGGGCTACCAGGCGATCTCTGACGGTGTAGCTGTTAGCTTTCGCCGTCGCGGTTCCCAATTGGACGAGACGTTACAGGTCAGCCGCGTGGTCAACTGCACGGGGGTGCAAGCCGACTATCGGCGATCGCCCCAGCCCTTAATCGCCAGTCTGCGCCAGCAGCAGCTCATTCGCCCCTGCGATTTGGGCCTGGGCATCGATACCGCCGCTGATGGAGCTGTGCTCGATGCCCAGGGTCGTCGTTCTACCCTGCTCTACACGCTGGGCACCCCTCGTAAGGGCCAGCTTTGGGAATCTATTGCCGTGCCAGAGCTGCGGGAGCAGGCCCAGCGGCTCGCTTCGACGGTGCTGCAATCGCTGCCGGTGCGGGTGCGCCCGCTGCCCACTCGGGTCTACGCCACTCCCCAGCGCGTGGCTTTCGCCCAAGACTGCGGCGAACCTGCCCCTGTGCTGCCTCAGTCCACTCTGGTGTTTCGCCAGTTGTTTGACCCAGAGTCAAGCACCTATACCTATTTGATTGCCGATAGCCAAACCCAAGAGGCCGCCCTGGTCGATGCCGTCCTCGAGCGGAGCGATCGCGACCTGCAAATTCTCCAAGACCTGGGGCTGACCCTGCGCTACTGTCTTGAAACTCATATTCACGCCGACCACATTACTGGCGCAGGCAAGCTCAGGCAGCAGACCGGCTGCCGAGTGTTAGTACCCCAAAACGCCGCCCACTCCGCTGACCACAATCTGGCTGACGGTGAAATACTCACTTTAGGGGCAGTGCGCCTGGAAGCGATCGCCACCCCAGGGCACACCAGTAGTCACATGGCCTACCTGATTAATAACACCCACCTACTCACGGGCGATGCCCTACTGATTCGCGGCTGTGGTCGCACCGACCTGCAATCGGGCGATGCCGGCGCTCTTTATGACACTGTGACCCAGCGGCTTTTTACCCTGCCTGACACCACCCTGGTCTACCCCGCCCACGATTACCAGGGGCGCACGGTTTCTACCATTGGCGAAGAGAAGCGATTGAATCCTCGGTTTACCGATGGTCAAGGGCTAACTGCGGGCTATCGCACCCGCGACCAATTCATCACCCTGATGACCCACCTAGGCCTGAGTTATCCCAAAAAGATTAATCAGGCTGTGCCTGCCAACGAACACTGCGGCGATTTCATTCCTCCCAGCGATCTAGACGTTAACTCAAATAGTCAGGCAGAGCGCGATCAGACGGAGCAAAACCTGACTACCAATGCCGAAATTTTTGAGGGTTACTTCGCTATGTATATTTGAGGATTGAGGTAAAGCGTTTAGACACCGTATTGGGGCTTGTAGTTCAAACAACAATTGTTACTAAGCCTTACAAAGCACTCCACACTTAATAGCTAAAAGATCAATTGATTGTAGTTTAAGAAACAAATAAATAGCGATTCAGAGGATTTTTTGTGATTGTAGAAACAATGGCGATCGCTAAATTTTTTGTAACAAAATAGCCTTCAATTTTGCTATATAAATAATTCAGGTTGGTTTTGTAAGCAGTCTTTGTCAACTAGAGCTGACGAGGATTCGCTAGGTTCAGCCCATAGGTTTTGTCTAACAATTAATACAAGTGCGGGCAATAGTCTGCACGCCTAGGCTTTGCTTAGACATTTAACTATGCCTGGTTTTTGCGGAGCTTGGGAAAAGTAGTTTAGCTGTAGCCTTTGGGTATCAAAATTAACCAATTTACGTATTGATGAAATCAGTCTTTAGGAGATCCGTGTTATGGTCTTTGATGTCTTTTCTAAGGTAGTTTCCCAAGCCGATAGCCGAGGTTCTTACCTTAGTGACGATCAGGTTGATGCGTTGATTAACCTGGTCAAAGACGGCAATAAGCGCGTCGATGCTGTTAACCGCATTACCAGCAATTCGTCAGCCATTGTCGCGAGTGCCGCTCGCGAATTGTTTGCCGAGCAGCCTCAGCTCACTGCTCCCGGCGGCAACGCTTATACAAACCGGCGGGCAGCAGCCTGCCTGCGCGATTTAGAAATTATTTTGCGCTACGTCACCTACGCTATTTTTGCCGGTGATGCCAGCGTTCTAGAAGATCGCGCTCTGAATGGTTTGCGCGAAACCTACGTGGCTTTAGGCACTCCCGGTGCTTCGGTGGCAGCCGGCATCGAAAAGCTCAAAGAAGCCTCCATTCGCATTGTTAGCGACCCTGCCAACATCACCCAGGGCGACTGCAGCTCTCTTGTTTCTGAGTTGTCGGGATATTTTGACCGAGCGGCAGCGGCGGTAGTCTAGTGCTTCATTCAGCAAGAGTGACAGGTTACAAGCAGGGTTTAGGTACAAAGTGTGAGCCTCAACCCTCTAGGCTTTTTAACCCTAGGCGCTCGAATCTAACCTGCCACGACTAGGTTCTGTTTTACCCCTTTACTTATTTACGCTTGAGGTAATTCTTCCATGTCAAAAACTCCCTTAACTGAGGCGATTAACACTGCTGACTCCCAGGGGCGGTTCTTGAGTAGTGCTGAGTTTCAGGTGGCCTTTGGCCGTTTTCGTCAGGCCGAAAACACCCTGGCGGCTGCTAAAACCTTGGCTAGCAAAGCCGACAGCTTAGCCCAGGCCGCCGCTAATGCGGTGTACCAAAAATTTCCCTACACCAACCAATTGCAGGGGCCGAACTACGCTGCTGACGATCGCGGCAAAGCCAAGTGCGTGCGCGACATCGGTTACTATCTGCGCATCATTAGCTACGGCCTGATCGTAGGTGGCACCGGCCCCATCGATGATTATCTGGTGGCTGGGCTAGCTGAAATCAACAGCACCTTTGAGCTATCGCCCAGCTGGTACATTGAGGCTTTGAAACACATCAAAGCCAATCACGGGCTCAGCGGCGACCCTGCCGTAGAGGTCAATACCTATATTGACTACGTCATTAATGCCCTCAGCTAGGGCATTAATCTAGGCGGCAGGCTCTCCTACCTGAACGCCTGTTTAACAACCAATCTAAATGCGTCAAACAATCATTTGTGTAGCATTCTGGCCTTGCCCTGCTCCTTTATGGGTCTATGGTCAAAGTCAGATGCTACGCAGGTGATTTTTTTGATTGAGGACAGCAGATGCCCATGGTCAACCTGAGGCTTCTCAGTCTGCTATAAACAGTAAAGACGGCGATGGAGCTCGCCAAAACCGCCCTGCGTGAGTCAGTTTTGATCGCGTTAGGGCTGATGGCTCCTACTCATTCCGGCTTGGGGCGGAAGGGTAGGCGCTTTGGAGTCTTTTAACTACTGCCACAGGCCACGTAACCGATTCAACTTTGGCGTGGCGACATGTTAGAAAGCATGATTTGGATTTTGCTGATGGGTTTTTTCGTCGGGCAAATTGCTCGACGGCTAAAAATTCCTGCCCTGGTGGGCATGGTGCTGGTAGGTATTTTGATTGGCCCCCAGGTGGGTAACGTAATTAGCCCAGGGGTGTTGGCAGTGGCAGATGGGCTGCGCACCATTGCCGTAATAGTGATTTTGATGAAAGCGGGTTTGGGCCTCGATCGCGAAAAGCTCACCCAGCAGGGGTCGGTGGCGCTGCGGCTGGGGGTTTTGCCCGCCGCCTGTGAGGCGATCGCCATTAGCTTCACCGCTGTGTGGCTATTTCAGTTTGATTTTGCTACCGGGCTACTGCTGGGCTGTGTGCTGGGGGCCGAGTCACCAGCGGTGATTGTGCCTGCAATGCTGCGTCTCAAGAGCCTGGGCTGGGGCGTTAAAAAAGGCATTCCCGACGCGATTTTGACGGGCAGCGCCCTCTCGGATGTGCTGCTGCTGCTGGTGTTTAGCCTGCTGCTGGCGTTTCTGACCCAGAATGCGATCGCGGTTACTCTACCCGGCGGTGTCACTCTGAGCCCGCTTCAGCTACTGCCGATTCAAATTATTGCCCAGATTGCCTTGGGGGTATTGCTGGGGTGGCTGACCGCTCATTTGCTGGTGTCGCTGCTAGCTCGGCAAAAATGGACCCAAAATGCAGTGCAGGATGCTTTGGTGACAGCGAATTTCGCCCTGTTGCTGGTGGTGGTGGCAGAAGGTTTTCCGGTGTTTTCCGGCTATCTAGCGGTAATGACCGCCGGTTTTTTTCTAGTCGAGCTAGATGCTCCGCTAGCACGACGGTTGCGAGGCGGCTTTGACAGCTTGTGGACGATCGCCCAAATCATTCTGTTTGTGCTGCTGGGGGCGAGCATTGAGCTTAGCGTGCTGGGCGACACGCTGCTGGTCGGCCTGTTGGTGCTAGCTATTGGTACGCTAGTGGGGCGATCGCTGGGCTGGTATCTGTCTACCCTAGGCAGCAACTGGGCCTGGAATGAACGGCTGTTTTTGCTGCCGGGCAATTCGGCCAAGGCGACGGTGCAGGCGGCGATCGGTGCAATTCCGTTGGCCCAGGGCATCGAGGGCGGCGAGATTATTTTGGCGCTGTCGGCCCTCTCAATTTTGGTGACGGCTCCGTTGGGGGCCTGGGCAATTCCCGTCTTTGCTCCCAAACTGCTAGAGCGCGGCGAGGTAGACCCGACGAAGGTAGCGGCGGCCCGCGAGATTACCCTGCTGGCAGCGGTGGATGCGTCGCCACTGGCAACAGGGGTGCTAACCAAAGTTGCCGAACTCGCTCGCCGTAGCGATGCCGATGTGGTGGTGCTGCATGTGGTACGAGTTGACGATCTGGCGATAGTAGAGGAACTGCGCCAGCGGACGAAGCAGTGCTTAGCCGACATTCGCCATCGGTTTATTACCACTTCAGGCTCGGTGCCAGAGGAAATCGTGCGGGTTGCCCAAGAGTATGACGTGGCTGAGATTGTGATGGGCAAGCGCGGCGATCGCACCTTAGACAACGTGCTGGTGGGGTCGGTTTCTCAGACGGTGCTAGAAACCAGCCTGCTACCAGTTGTTGTGGTTGAAGATGCTGCCTTCATGCCAGAACAGCGCTGAGTCAGGTAAAGAAGGCCTTTCCAGGTCAAAAAGTTACGCCAGATCCATCTTCAACTAGCCTCTAAACGTTCGGCGTTGGCAGTAGAGTTTTCCTTCAAATTGGGTTCACCCCATAGAAAGATAACCCTACCGATCTCGGTCGTTACAGTGGGGCCAGACTCTTAATCAAGGCGACATTTTGCCCCAGGCTTGCCCGTAAAGAGTCTACGCGTTCTGGTGTCAGAATGAGTTCTCCCTAAGTTACCTCTTTAAGCGAGAAGTCGTCCCTAAATTTCTTCCCCTTTTACTGGCAATTGCGAATTTTCGTGGAGTAAGGAGCAACGGGTTTCTACACTCGATTGCCTCTCAGGGTTAGCCCAGAACGGCGGCTAGCTGACTGGATAAAAATTTGGGTTCAGCGCAGGGTACACCGCCTTCGTAATCAATCAATTTGTAACTAATCAAAAGGAGCAGCATCCATGACTATCACCCCCGATCAAATCCCCGCCCAGCACCAAGAGCGCACCCCTGCCCTAGAGTCAGAAATGGTGCCCCGGCCGCAGTATGACGACCCCAACTACAAGGGCAGCGGTAAACTGCAAGACAAAGTTGCCCTAATCACGGGCGGCGACAGTGGTATTGGCCGTTCCGTAGCGGTTTATTACGCCAAAGAAGGGGCCGATGTCGCCATTGTCTATCTCGATGAGCACGACGACGCTAAAGAAACTCAGCAGGCCGTGCAAGACTACGGCCGCCGCTGTTTGCTGCTTCCGGGCGATATTCGCGGTGAAGATTTTTGTCGTGAAGCCGTGCAAAAAACGATTGAGGAGTTTGGCAAGCTTGATATTTTGGTCAACAATGCGGCGGTGCAGTACCAAGAGCCTAGCCTCGATGACATTGATGCGGCCCGACTAGGAGATGTTTTTGCCACCAACATCTTCTCGATGTTCTATTTTGCTAAAGCGGCCACTCCTCACATGAAGCCGGGCAGCTCGATCATCAACACTACCTCGGTTAATGCCTACAAAGGCAACCCCAGCCTGCTGAGCTATTCCACCACCAAAGGGGCGATTTTGGCCTTTACCCGCTCCCTGGCTACCCCCATGTTAGAAAAGGGCATTCGCGTCAACGGCGTCGCCCCCGGCCCGATCTGGACGCCGTTTATTCCCGACGCCTTTTCGGACGATGATGTCGCCAACTTTGGCAAACAGGTACCGATGCAGCGGCCGGGGCAACCCAAGGAAGTCGCCCCTAGCTTTGTCTTTTTGGCCTCTGAAGATGCGTCCTACATGGCGGGTCAGGTGCTGCACCCCAACGGTGGCGTGGTTGTTAACGGCTAAGGCAACGCCGGTGGCTGATCACATTTAAGCCCTAGGGAGAGGCTGCGATCGCGGCCTCTCCCTTTATAGTGGCTTGGTTAACCGCTAGTACTTGACCAGGCTCATTTTGACAGGCTTGGACTGCATAGGGTTCAGGGTTTATGTGTCAGGTTTAAGGCAGATCATAGACCTGAGACCTTGAACCTGAGACCCTCACTAACCTGTCACCTTGGGCTGGGCAGACTGCTGGGCTGGGCCAAAAATTGAGGCAAAAGCTATGGCTAATATTCCCGTTGAACCGGGTATCGACAGTACGCTGGGGCTGCTGCGCGACGGCTACAAATTTATTGGCAACCGGTGCGATCGCATGGGGACCGATGTTTTTCAAACTCGGCTGCGGCTGCAAAAAACCATTTGCATGCGGGGTGCAGCGGCGGCCGAATTGTTCTATGACAACAACAAATTTTTTCGGAAAAAGGCTGCCCCTCCGCGGGTCAAAAAGACCCTCCTGGGCGAAGGCGGTGTGCAGAGTTTAGACGGAGCCAGCCACCGCCAGCGCAAGCAAATTTTTATGGGGTTGATGACCCCTGAGCGACTACAGCAGCTCAGCGATCTCACTCTGCGCCACTGCCGGCAGTACGCCCAGTCGTGGCAGCAGCAGGATCAGGTCGTGCTGTTTGAGCAAATCAACGAAATTCTCTGTCGCGCCGTCTGCGCCTGGTCGGGGGTGCCCCTACCCGAAACTGACGTCTCTCGGCGCACCCTAGAGCTGGCTGCCATAATCGACGGTGTAGGTGGCCTGGGACTGAGATATTTGCGGGGTGTTCAAGCCCGCCAGCGGGTCGAAGCCTAGATTGCAGAGGTGATTGAGCAGGTGCGATCGCAGCCCGTGCTCACCTCATCCATGGGCACAATGCACATTTGCCACGACCCATCGGGCAGCTTGCCATTCACAAAAGGGCGCTCCACATAGCCACCCCCCGAGCAAAACGTCTTGGCTCCCTCCATTCGGTAGCGGTTCGGGCCAACAGGCACCAGGTGCAGACCCTCGGAATCTTCCACATTCCAAACGCCAAACAGCTTGTGCTGATCTCGCGCCTCTTGGCCGTAGCGCTCAATTTGCTCCGCCGTGCCAAAGGTTTGAATCAGCTGTAGCGCATTCACATGCCCTTCGTACACCCGCCCGATCGCCAAATTGCCCCGGCCAATGTGTTTGGGCAGCCTTAGCAGATCGTGGATCGAAGCGGCCTCAATGCCAAGGCCGTAGCCGCCCAGGGTAACGCACAGCGGGGCAGCCAAAAACCCTGCCTTGGCTAACTGCTCAAACTCGTTCGCTGGAAATGCCCCCGGCTGGTCGACTGCCGCCGCCTGGGCTGCAAAGTCATCGGCCATCTGTACAGCCAATTGAAGTAGCTCTGCGATCGCAGGTTTAGGCGTTAGCGACAGGGTTAAAAGTTCAGCAGTGATAGGGACACCTCCTAGGAAAGGCACTGTAAGCAGCCACGACGCTGGCAATGCTCCTAAGAATGGCAGATGGCCTAACTTGTGCCCCTCTACCCTTTGATGTATTTGTAAAGATTAGTGTCTAAATCTTTCAAACGCCAACTTGAACTGACAAGAGGCCGTCAGAAAGCCGCCAATAGTGCGAGGACAAGATAGCGAATTGCTTGCCATCAACTTTATAGAATAGGCTAATTGAACCTCCAAAAACTGATCAAACTGCGCAACAAAGCACCTCGAACTCCTTCTTAAAGAGTTTGAGGTGCTTTAGGTGAGCTTGAATGCAGACAGCGCTACAGCGCGGTCATTACCTTCAAGAACTCCTCTGACAGGCACGAGGTCAATGCACTCTTCTGGCGGAAAAGTACCCCAGCTAAGAAGTAAATTCTTTCTGAGAAAAATGCCTGGCGGCGGCGCTGAAGCTCCGTAATAGTATTTCTGACCTTAGGCTCTGAGCTGTAGTAGCCAAACTTGAGGGGAGTGATCATAAAGTCGACCACATCATAACCAATTTGTTTAGCGTGGTTAATAGTGTCAACGGGGTTTGAGTAAGCTGAAATCATCAACATCACCTGCTCACAGCCAAGCGTCAAGAGCTGATTGGTAATACCCGCCCCATCGGCACCACCGTGCAGAGACGGCATATACAAATTGTTGTCTGGAGCAGGCAAGTAAGGAGGATTCGCGATCAGATAGCGCGCTTTTTCTGGGGAGCTATTAAAGAAGCAGTTGTTATGAACTTGATAATAAGGTGTTAGACCATACTGCTCAATTCTAAGCTTCGCCAGCTTATAGGAGTCTGCGTTTAGCTCATATCCTTGAATCGTCCCATCAAAGGCACTTCTGAGCAGAGCTTGAATTACAGGGCTACCATCGCCGGAACCAAATTCAATGATGGTGTCCGCTGAAGTGCTTTGCGATAGCACCATCTTCTCTAGACACTGAGCATAAAATTGAGACTCTTCAGGGCAGAAAAATACCTGATTAGGAGACTTAACCTCGAGCGCAGCATCAGAGGCTAACACAGTTTTGTTCATGGCAAGAAAAAAATAAGTAGGTGAGGAGTGGATTGAAGCGTCAGGCTAGAGAAATCTTGGGCAAAGGAGCAGTTGCCTGTTTGATGCACTGAATAATCGCATCGCCAGCCCGGTCTCCAATGAATTTTTCCTGGGCATAACCCAGCAAAATTTCCCAGGCATTGTCGGCGTACTGCTCTGCTAGGGGGAGCGCTACATCTTGCAGCATCCACAGACCATGACGCTCATCTTCGCGAATATGCAATTCCCAATATCCCGATGACTCTTCGCTGAGGTTCAGTCGCTGAGCCGCTATTAGGTAATCAGTGTAAATTGAGGGGCCAACAATCTCGAAGTAAGTAAGCCCGCCGTTATAACGCAGAAAATAGCGCTTGCATTCGGTCAGCAAAAAGTTGTGGTTAATGCTGGCTAGCAACTGCCAAGGAGCGAGGTCAAAATACCCCTCCGCCTTAGTGTTTAGTTCCATTTCGGCCATCATTTTGGCAAAAAAGGTCGAGTGCTTTCGGGCTAGGCGACCGTTGCCATACTCTTCCATCAAGACCCGGATCAGCATGGCCTGAACTTCGTTACTCGCCCCGCCTAAGATGCGAGACATGCGGCTAGCTTCCACTAACCCATCTAGGGAAGCGATCGCCAACAGACGTCGATAACCCTCTCGATCTAGGTCTTCTCGCAAGAAGCGTCTGTTGTCGGTGACGGGTGGGTTTAAGTCTGCCTCATACGAATCCCGCAGGGTCTGCTCTACGTTCTGCTGTTGAAGAGATTTGACATCTATCTGCCCCAGTTCCCAGGCTTGCCATACTGACTCAATGCGATCGCGCACCCATTGCAAATATAGAGAGCGCTCGTTTTTGTAGTGAGATAAATCGTCGTACCAAAAAAGATTGAGGCGATTAATTCGGTACAAAACGCGCTGTAAAAACAGATGAGCAGAGTCATCACCAGGTTCAGAAGGATCCCCATAGGCTAGGGGAAGCGCCGCCGAAATAGCAGCTTCTAGCTCTTGGGTACAGTTGGGAACTTGGGTGACCTGCTGATCAAGATTTTCCAGGTTTAGCAGCTTGATTAGCTGTTCTTCAGCGGCGACAAAGTTAAAATCTTTGACTGTTGAGGAGCCATGTACTTCGTTTTCTGTCCTCAAGTCGCGATTGTTTATAACGGAAAACATGGATCTCCTTAAGAATCTCTATCTTATACATAAACTTTAACGATCAAGTGAAAATAACTTATCCGTCTCTAGGCAGAATCTTGTTTTGTCTCTCCTCGACGCAGCGCAAAGGCGTTTTTTCAGCACAAAGTCTTTCCCTTTTTAAGGGAAAGACTACTTGTTTTCTAAGTTATGGTTCTAGAGGTTGAGATATTTTCAATCTCTAAAGCTCAATCTAACCTAAAAGCATTTTTATGCATTCAATTTTTGCCGAAAACGTTCTGCGATTTTTCATTATTGAAGAAAGATCGCAGAACGCTACGAAGCTATTTCAAGACCTTGCCTTTATCAATCATCGGATTTTCTTAAAGTCCAGGCTAAGGTTTTGCGAGGAGCCTCCATCAAAGCTTTAGTTAATTCTTCATTAGATTTGAACTGAAGCTGTGATAGGTAGGAGGCATCAACCATAACTGTAAACTTGTCGCAGGAAAATGGCCACGGCGTAACGCACAAATCGCCAGAATCTAGCTCATGAACGTTGTATTGCTTGCCATCAGGGCCCTTGGTGATCTCAAGCTGACGGCCGGCTGCAGGTATCTGGCGCTGAGACAAAATCAGCGACATGCGATCGCACCACCGCATGAAGGTATAAGCTTTTTCAGCATCTTCTTGAGTAACACCAAGTTCAGCCTGCCACTGGGCCTGACGCTGGCGCTGCTCCTTCAAAAAATTCGCCATTTCTGGGTCTTCTTCTCCCTTGGCCTGATTTAAAAAACACAGGTGCATAGAGATCAGCATCGCTACCCAGCGGCCCTGGTACAGCGCTTCGTCAGCGTGCTGTTTGAGTTTGTCGATGGGCGATTCTTTGTCGAGGGTGAAGTCTAGCGGTGCTCCTGCTTCGGTTAGCTCATTGCCCTCCCACTCTTTTTCGAGGTGGTCGTGATGGGCGATCGCGGCAATAGTTTCGTAGAGTCGGTAGGTTTTTTTGCTAAAGTCCCAATAGCCGGCAATTTGAGCCGCTAAAAGTGCGTGAGCACGGTGGTAAATAATTTCCCAGCCATCAGTTTGAAGATTGACGATCATAGACCTTGGTTTCGAAAAATAAAGTGGGTATGGCTAGTGGCGGTGTGAGTGCTGACGCAAAAAATAGCTAGAGCTAAGGTTTACCCATTCAGCAGATATCCAGACGGACCGTTGCAGGTTAACTCCGTCTGGATACTGGTTTTAATGGCTTACTTTGCTAAAGCTAAAACTAGCTGTTGGGCTGGGCTCCATTTACCACGCCTCGAGCGTTTTCAGCGGCATTGTCAGCGGCGCGCTGGGTCGACTTACCAATATTTTTGACGGCTTCCTTAGCTGACTGACCCACGTCTTGGGCGGTTTCCTTAGCCGACTGACCGACGTCTTTGGCGGCGTCGCCGTACCGCTGAGGAATGGGCCTATCAATGTTTTCCTGAATCCGCTGCTCAGCCTGACGAATCATGCGATCGGCTTTGGCATCGGCCCCACTAGTATCCATGTCGGTATCTTTGTGGGGATACATGCCCTCGCTGTCGGCGGTGGCTGGGTTGTTGCCGCCAGAGCTGTTGCCGGTCGGCAAAGCGGCTTGGGCGGTGCCACAAGCGGTTGTTGTCAGCACGACTAGGCCGGCTAAAAAGACAACTATCCACTGTCGTAAGGCGTTAGGGTTGAAAATGCGTTTTAGGGTTTGCATAAGTAATGCTCCTTTGAAGAACTAAATTTGAACAGTTTGCGATTTTTTAAGGGAAAAGGCCATCAATGAAATTTTCCTTGACCTTTGAGCAGTGAGCCACAAGGTAGTCCCTGCTGAGAGGCTAGTTCAAGAGCTTTGCCTGTGTAGCGAAAGATTGAAAGCTACAATAGACACCCTTTGAAATAGCCTCTCAAATCAAGGAAGATTGGCCTGTCCACAAATTTCGGCGAATCAAGCGGCCCTACATTTGGCTCTGTAGCGACTGCTTGGTCTCCTTAAAGCGCATACCCAGTTGCTGCTGCTCTTCGCTCGACATGTTCTTGCGAATGGTGGCAAACATGGTGCTTTCTTCTTGGCGGGTGTGGTCGCCAATCATGGCCTTGAGCTCCTTGAGCTTAGCCATAAACTGGTCACCTGCCGAGGGCATGGCTTTAAGCTCATTGAGAATGCCTTCTATTTCAGCCGTTTCGTCAAACAGCTCTTGGGTGTCGTCACCATAGAACGGTTGTACCGCAGGGTAGACTACGGCTTCTTCAGCCTTGGCGTGCACCACGAGGTCTTTGTACAGTTGGCCAAACAGCGCTTTAACTTGGTCGTCGTTCTCTGCGTTTCTGATTTCGCTGATTAGGGTCCTGGCCTTCTGGTGATCCATAAAGATCAGGTCCATAACGTCGGCAGACTCTTTGTCAGAGGTTTGAGTAACAGCGCTGCCCACAACGCCAGTGGCGGCGGCAACAGCATCCTGCACCCGAGCCCACAGGCCCTGCTTGGGTTCTTGACCAGTGAGCTCTAGGGTTCCTAAGTACTCAAGCATGCCCTTGAGTTGCTCCTGGTGGGCACGGTTCTCGAAGTTGACGGTGTTGAGGGGAGCGATCGCTGCCTCGATATCTTGGCCAACGACCTGAGCCGCTTTGTGAACTACCAGACCCGACATGACCTGGCCATGCTTCAGCAGCTCGTGCTGAGCAATTTTCTCGTACATGCTCAACCGAGAGCTTGCAAGGGTTTCTTTTGCCTGGCTGACAAACTCCCGCACTGTCGGTTTAGGCTCAGATTGGATCCCGTATTGAGTAATGGCTGTTTCAACAATATCTAAATTCTTTTGGTCATCCTCAAGCATGTCTTCCAGACGATGGCGCAGGTGATTATCGCTGCACTCGCTGAGAAACTGCTGCTCGTTATCAATAATCAAATTCTGAATAGCCTTGATGTCGGCTAGCTTCTCTGCGATCGCAGAACGCTTTTGATCGTCAAGCGTGGCAGGCATAGTGGAGGGGCTCCATCTTAGAATTCGCTCACAGTCTAAGGTTTCTGACCCAAGGCGATATCTGCCGATAGGACTGATTACATGTGAGTTTTGGTAGCGCAATCTATTCCCCTAGGCACAGCTCTAGAGCTTTTCCAGGCAATAGAGGAGTAATACTAAATTTAGCCAGGACAAAGTAATCCAATTGCTTTTTCTTAGCGACCACATTTGCAGCAAAAGCTGCTCTCACCCCTGTTGAGCAGAGGTTAAAAGCAGCTTTGACTGCGGTGCAACTACGGGCTAGTGATTTACCGCCACCTGGCTAACATCAACCTCGCGGGTGCCGTCTAGGTGACTGGCAATATCCACAATGCGATCTAAAGCCGCGCCGTCTACCGAGCCAGCTAAGCAGAGGGCGCTGCCGTGCTGGGTCAGAGTTAGCGTGTCAATAGACGCCAGATCTGGCTGTTGGTCAAGGGTTTGAGCCAGCCGTCGCACCAGCCCAAAAGAGTCGTATTCCCCTTCTAGGCCCATGCACTCAGGCGGCGGTGGCGGCGTGTGCATACCTGCTTTCTCTCGCAGTTCATCGTCGTAGGTGTTGGTAAGACCTGGGGTCATGGGGCTGTGCGATGAGGCCCCGTGGGCAGGGCCGTCATCGCAGTGATCAAAATCGATTTTGTTGTGCCAAGTCATGGTTCAAAAACAGGTTACTAAAGAATGTTTAAAGAACTGTAATTGATCTACCTGGCCTAATAATCGTTTGTGTCTGTAGCCCTATCCTCAACTTGTTTACTAATCAACACCAAACTCCTTTAATTGGAGTAATTGGGAGTGCCCTAACTGCCTAAACCAGTCACAGACTTAAACCGATCTTTCAACCAGTTGCCGGCTTCTTTTAAATTGTAAGCTAGGGGTTCTTGCACACTGAGAAATACCCGGGCACAGTTGCGCCCCGGCATGCCCGAAATCGAGCCGCCTGGGTGGGTGCCTGCCCCAGTCAAAAATAGCCCTTCAATTGGGGTTTGGTAGTTAGCCAACTCAGGCAGCGGGCGGAAGAACACCATCTGGTCGAGGGTCATATCGATGTGGTAGTGGTTGCCCTTGCGCACCCCAATTCGCTGGGTCAGCTCAGCGGGGCTTTCAACCCGTCGAGCCATAATCGACTGCTTGAGGTTGGGGGTGTAGTCGGCCAGCTTATCGATCACGCGATCGGCGACCTTATTCTTCAACTCATCTGTCCAGCCGGTGCCAAACAGCCCAGTGCCCTCAGCGTCTTTAACTTGGTAAGGGGCAAAAAACTCAATCCACAGGGTGTGCTGACCCGGAGGCGCCATCGACGGGTCCATCACCGTGGGGACCACCACGTACAGTGAGGGGTCGTGGTCAGGAATCAACCCCTGCATGGGCATAGTGTGGGCTGTTTCTACCTGATCCACCGTGTCGGCAATCAAGACAGAGCCAATTAGATACTCGTCTTGGTGATTGTAGGCCTCAAAGCGGGGCATTTCTGAGAGGGCGCAGTCAATTTTTAGAATGCCTTCGTTATTGTTGACGATGCGGCGATCGAGCCGCTCGCTTAAGCCGGGGGCAAAGGATTGAGCATCGGAGTCCGGCACCAAGTCTTGAAAGACTCGTTGGGCATCAATATTTGAAATCACCCCCTTGGTAGCTCGGTACTCCTGTCCATCGGCTACTCGTACCCCCTCAACCCGCCCTTCGGCGTTAATCAAAAGGCGCTCTACCGATTGATCGCAGAGAATGGTGCCCCCGTGGTCTTCAACCATCCGCACTAGGGCGGAAACCAGAGCCCCTGTACCGCCGCGGGGTCGAGCGACCCCAGGATTGTGGCGCAGCCCCATCATCATTGAACCAATGGCTAAAGTCTTTTCAGAAGGTGGCCCCCCCAGCTCTGACGACAGTCGCGCCAGCGGTGCTTTGACTACTTCTGTGTCAAACCACTCGTTGAGGACGTTTTCAGGACTGGTGAGCATGGTGCGTACCAGATCCAGCGTCTTGTCTACACCACCCAAAACCGACAATAGATCTTTAATGTTGTGCAGACCGTAGTTGCCTAGAATGTCGACGATAGATTTTGGCGGGGCGTTAAATATAGGAGTAATTCCCTGGGTGAGCTTGTCCCAGAAGGTCATGTATTCTTTGTATTTCACCGCGTCTCTTTCGCTGTAGCGAGCGATTTCGGCGCAAGTTTTATCAACTGAGCGGTGGGCCAAAAATGCCCTGCCGTCGGCTTGGGGACAATAGGTAATTGGGTCGCAAAAGAGATACTCTAACCCGTACTTCTCTAGCTCTAGCTCCTCGACGACCGGTCCTAAGTGAATGAACTCGTGGTCGATGGCGCAAAGGTTGAAATGAAAGCCGGGGGCTTCCTCTGGCATGGCCTCTTCAGTAGTGGCAGCTCCACCGGGGATTGACCGTCGCTCTAGCAACAGAACACTGTAGCCCGCTTTCAATAGATAGCCGGCACAGACCAGTCCGTTGTGGCCTGCACCAATAAGAATGACATCAAACGTTTGCATAGGACGATCGCTCACAATGATGTCCCAATCGTAAATAATCTGTTACCTAGAGGCGACCTGTCGCGAGGAATAGATTCGCCTAAAACAGCTTCCTTAGCTCTACTTTAGGGAGCTGTTGTTTATCGTTAAGATAAGTTTTGAATTATATCTCCTGGCGGAAGTATTATGCTACTGTGCTCCCTTCAATTACCCTGAGATCGGTGAATGATTCTGCCTGTCTGACCAGATTTTTACTTGTCAAGAACAACCAATTGCGTTAGTTGAAAATCATTTGCTGCTAGTAGAGATGCGATCGCCCCAGCTCAAGATCAAAAACTGAGTCCCTTCACAACAGTATTGACGTAATAAACCCCCTTCTTACCTAAATAGAAGAAGGGGGATAAGGCAGTTAACTGATTTGAAGTAGATGGCGCAGCTCTCTAGCTAGCTGACATCGTTTTCGTGAGGTGCTGGCGAATTTCTTGAATTTGCTCTGCCTCGGTTTGCTTAAGCCGATTAAACAGCTCAACGCATTCCTCAGAGTTGGCTTCGCGAGCATCTTGAATGTATTTGTCGTAAGCGTGTAGAGCCTCGGCTTTGCTTTGCATAACGGTCAGCCAGTCGTATTCTAGGTTGCTCACAACTTGCTGAGATTGGGTTCCGGTAGTCATGGCAATTGCCTCCAAGTTCTGTATTTACTGTGACTCTATTTTGGGCTTGCTCCCTCTCTCAAAGGAGAGTTTATGGCTGAGTCGATAGATTAGCCCCGACGGGGAGAGTTGGCTGTCGGCAAATCGGTTGCTTCTGGATCAGAGCTGCTGGGCACATAGTCTTCGGCTGAGGACGAGGCACCAGACCCACCAGAACCATTTGGTCCTTCGCCAGCAGCAGCGTTGCGGGCTTCTTGCTGCATCAGTTCTGGATTCTGATGAATAGCAGCGGTTCTAGCGCCTGGATTGTCGGCAACTTCCTCTAGCAGTCTGTTTTGCTCGCTTTCTTTATCGTCAACGTTCGCCATCAACTCGTTTTCTTCGCTTTCGTTACCGTTCGCCATGGGCTTTGTTCCTCGGGTGATTGACAGTGTAGAGCCGTGACCAGGCCAACTGGACCCTGTCTAATTGACCAGGTGCTGGCTTACGTAAGTTTCCTCGTCTACCTATGCAGTGGTAGCAAAAGGCTTGAGGACGACCTTGATACAGTTGTCTTCTTTGTCGCGAAAGATTTTGTAAGCGCGGGGAGCCTCTTCGAGGGGCAACCGGTGGGTAATGACGAAGGAGGGATCGATCTCACCCTTTTGCACCCGCTCTAGCAGCGGCTTGAGGTATTTGTGGACGTGGGTTTGGCCCGATCGCATCGTCAGCGCTTTGTTGACAAAGGCACCCATTGGCACTTTGTCGATAAACCCACCATAGACGCCGGGGACGGAAATTTTGCCCCCCTTACGACAGGCGGCGATCGCCTGCCGCAGCACCTGAGGCCGATCGCTTTCCAGACGCACCGCCTGTTTGACGGTGTCGTAGAGCGCCATGGGGCCAGTGCCGTGGGCCTCCATACCGACGGAGTCGATGCAGCTATCGGGTCCCCGACCGCCAGTCATTTCCTTCAGAGCTTCCCCAGGGTCAAGCTCTTCGTAGTTGAGAACTTCTGCTCCGCCAGCCTGGGCTAGAGCTAAGCGCTCAGGCACGCGATCGATGGCAATCACTCGTTCAGCGCCGAGCATAAAGGCGCTGCGGATGGCAAACTGACCCACTGGGCCACAGCCCCACACAGCCACCGTGTCGCCGGGCTGAATGTCGCAGTTTTCGGCTGCCATGTAGCCGGTGGGAAAAATGTCGGTGAGAAAGAGTACTTGCTCATCGGTGAGGCCATCGGGCACCTTGAGCGGGCCGACGTCGGCGAAGGGCACCCGCACATATTCGGCCTGGCCCCCGGCATAGCCCCCCATCAGGTGAGAGTAGCCAAACAAGCCTGATGGCGAGTGGCCGTAGAATTTCTCGGCCATCCAGGCGTTGGGGTTAGAGTTGTCGCACAGCGACCACAGGTCTTGGTTGCAGAAAAAACAGCTGCCGCAGGAGATGGTAAACGGCACCACCACGCGATCGCCCTGCTTAAGGTTACTCACCCCTGGCCCGGTTTCGACCACTTCCCCCATGAACTCGTGACCTAAAATATCCCCTGATTGCATGGTGGGAATAAAGCCATCGTAGAGGTGTAGGTCAGACCCACAAATCGCCGTAGAGGTGATTTTGATAATGGCGTCGCGCGGATTCAAAATTGTCGGGTCAGGCACAGTGTCTACCCGAACATCGTGGGTGCCATGCCAGCAAACTGCTTTCATCAAACTTCTCCTGAGGTAGTTACGTTCAGCGGATCTCGGTCAACGCCCGTGACAATGACGCATTACCCAGGGGTTGGGAAATGGACAATGCTTAAGGGGGCTTGGTAGCTCAACAGGATTTCACTCCTAGTTGGGGTAGCGGTCTAGGGTGGGGTTTCTCTCGGGCTGAATGGTGCTGCGGGGCGCATCGTTGGGCAACTTCTCTGACGACAGCCCCGGTATCAGATTTTTGAGCCGATCGCCAATGCCAGGTTTTGACTCGGCGGGGGGCTGTATGTTCTTGCCCTGGCGATCGATGGCCGTTAGGTCGACACCGCCCTGGAAATTTTCGTTACTAATCGGGTTATGGCTAGGACGAACGGCACTAGTGTCACTAGCGCCAGTTTTAGGCGCATTGGCCGCCTGAGCGCTGGGCATGTAGCCGACCGAGCCGAACCAAAGGGCGATCGCCAGGGCAGCCCATGCCACCCGCCGACCAAGCCGAGCCTTCACAACGGCGGTTTTAGCGAATGAGAAGAGAGAATGAAACAAAGAATTCATGGCAATACGTCTAAAAACATGGGCAGGTCAGGGTTAGGCTCCCTTGGGTTGACCGTCAGTGGTGGCAATTTCTCCGGTTTCCATCAGCTGCTTAAAGCGGCTGAGATCATCGCCAATCTGCTGTTCGGGTTCTTCGCCAAAGAGCTTAGCGATCGCAGCGGCCACAGCACCGCCCGGTAGCTCATACTCCATGACTACTTTGACCTCGGTGCCGCGATCGCCGGTAGCACGCTGAAACCGCACAAATCCGGAGTGGTTCACTTCGGCATCGTCGGTCGATGTCCAGGCAATCAAGCGATCGGGCTGGTCGTCCACAATCACCGCATCCCATTCGATGCTCTGATCGAGGGGGGCGTTGGCCACCCAGTGGGAATGCTGGTCGTCTTGAACCTGCACCGACTTGACATGGCGCATAAATTTGGGCAAGTTGTCAAACTTCCGCCAGAAGCTGTAGAGCTCTGCTGCCGAACGATTGATCGTGACGGTTTTCTCAACCAAGATGGACTTTTCAATGCCAACGGCTTCGCCAACCTGCTTGAGCGTGCTTTTCTTTTGAACACCCTGATAGGCTAAGCTGCTACCGGCAGCCGCCATCAAAATCCCTCGCAGCGATCGCTGCTGCAAGCCGCCGAGCACCAGAGCGCCACCGCTAATGATTGACGCCCACCGCTCTAACCTACCTGCCTCCGTATCTTTTGACGGTTGCGTACTAACGGAATCTTCCACTTCGATAACCTCTGGGCAAAAATGCTGTTTCTGTGGACCTGATAACTAGCTCGCCCGACGGCTCAGGGCCATGGGGCGAGCTAGATTGAGAACTGGCTACTAGAGCTGAGACGAGCGCTCGGTGCTGAGCTCAGAACCCGTGCCATCGCGCAGGAAAGCGGGAGCTTTCTTGTCGAAGTAATTGTTGATGAAGGTGTTCACCGCCGATAGCACCAGCGGGCCTACCAAAAAGCCAATGATGCCGCTGATGTAGAAGCCAGGCACCACTAGGGAGGCCAGCCACAGGCAAAGACCGTTTAGGACTAGGGAAAATGCCCCAAAGCTAACGGCGTTAATGGGCATGGTCAGGGTTTGCAGGGTCGGCTTGAGAAAAGCGTTGACCACGCCGACCGAAGCAGCCGCGATCGCCGCTGCAGTTAGGGTGTTGATGGTAACCCCAGGCACAACTAGATCCACAACCAGCAGGCTAAGGGCCGTTGCCAAGCCAGATAAAAGAATGCTCCACATAGTGTCATCTCCTGAAAAACTATAAGCCTTGGGTAATTGAAGTTTTGCCGGGCCTAAGTGAAGCGGTTAATGGTTAGCAGCCTCAAAAAAGCCAGGACAACTGCAAATGGTCTAATTTGCTTCGCTTATTTCCACGGTAAAAACCTATGCCAACATGTGTGTCTACTATTGGATAGATAAGCTAAAAATATGTACTGATGGTTTTCAGAGGCTTAGAGATCTTGTTGGCGACGAAAAACCACAAATTGAATAGTTTTCCTAAAATTTCTCGCTCGAGAAGTCAGACAAGACGCCAAAAATTTTCAACCATGGCAAAAAAATAAGACGAACCCGAAAAACTATTCCTTTTGACGGAGCCACCTTACTGCCGTCGGAAGATATGGAATTGGGCGAGGTTCTGTAAACTGCTGAGTTAAGCGGTGAGATGCGCCAGCGAGATGCGTATAGCCCCCCAAGGGCCGGTCTCTGACTATCGCTTTGCGCCCTCATCCATAAATTTTGATTGGAGTAAATCTATGTTGATATCGTTAGCAATTGGAATGGTGGTGATCGGTTTAGGGTTAGCCCTAATGCTAGTGCGTCTTCCCAAAGCTGGGCAGTCTGGCCTAATCGCTATGGCTTGTTTGGCTATTATGCTGGTTGGCTTCACCCAGCCTGCTCTCGCTGGTGCGGTTAACGGTGCTGCCCTGACCGATGAGCAATTAGACCTCAACGAGACGCTTCAGTCTACCCCCAACGACAGTCAATATGAGGGCATCGAGTATGCCAATGTCAAAGGTACTCCCCTGGGCGATCAGGAAATCACCGACAGAATTATGAACAAAGTTCCTGATAACCTCAAGGTTGGCGTCTCCAACGGTGCTGTACAGCTATCGGGCAAGGTGAAAAGTCGCGACACAGCCCGAGCCATCATTGAAGATGTCAAGTCTATTCCTGGGGTACATGAGGTTTCCTACGATCTAGGCCTCAAGGAAATAACCCAATAAGCAACAGATAGAAGCTTATTTAATCGGCGGCACACCGCCGATTTTTTTGTGCCTAAATCATTAGAAGTTCACTATTTTTATTTATTAATTCCCAAATTCTGAAAAGCTCGTCCAATAGCGTATAAAGTGACTGTAGAAACATATAAAGCAGTTTAAATAGATTTCAGTCACAGCCACAATCATTTGAGACTTAGTCGATGCCCAGCGAAATCAAGCCCTTAAACATAAACTCCACCTACGTTGTGATGGATGGTAGCGGTAATGCCATGCCAGTGTCAGTAAGCGACACCTTTTATGAAGAACTAAATTTCACCTTTGGAGACTTTAAGAACAAGCGACTTGTCTCTCAACTTAACTTTGACCGCGATTGGGGCACCTGGGAAATGCATCCTGCTGGTGAAGAGTTTGTGTGCCTGATCTCAGGTCAGATTGATCTCATCCTTAAACAGAACGGTGTTGAAAACAAGCTACCGCTAGACACCCCTGGCTCCTATGTGATTGTGCCCAAAGGCATTTGGCACACCGCTAAAGTTCACCAGCCCTGCTCTGTGTTGTTTATTACTCCTGGCGAAGGAACTCAAAACCGACCTGTTTAGAAACTCAGGCGATCGCCGCAAAACAACCCTCATGGTTGGTCCACAGCTAGATAAGTAGCCTTAAAGCTAACCGACCATCAAATAAACGAACCGAAAGCCTAATGATGAAATGTGTCCTGTAGCGTGAGGGTTGCCGCTGACAGCAACCCTCACATAGCTTTCTTTGAAGGGCTAGGCGGCGCGATCGCAGTTAATCATCCATGGTGTGCCAAACTGATCGACGACCATACCAAACCGGGCCGCCCAAAAGGTTTCTTGAATAGGCATCTTAATAGTGCCATTCTCAGCCAGGGCTGCAAAGACATGCTCAGCCTTATCTGGATCTTCAATGGCAATTAAAACAGAGGTACCTTTAGGCTCTTCAAAGTAGTCTGGCATGCTGTCAGCTCCCATAAGCTCCTGATCGCCTAGGATCAGCTGAGCGTGCATAATTTTGTCGCGCCAATCTTCAGGTGTTTGGTCGGCCATTGGCGATTCTCCATAGGTCATCTTGTCACCAACTTTGCCGCCTAAGACCTGTGCATAGTAATTAAACGCGGCCTCGCAATTGCCATTAAAGTTGAGGTAGGAATACAGTTTCATAGCGCCCTCCTAGGACTAAAAAATTCGTGAACAAGCGAAGCTGGGTTTTAAGGTCAAGGGGTGAAAACCTAGCTAGCGCAAAAAACGATGAGCGAAACGAACCGCTGAGGCAGGTGTAGTGGATCACGCGAATTGATGACCCACCCAACCAATACTTACTGAGGGATAGCGCCGGGTTCCATGTACACCAGCTCCCAAATATGACCGTCTAAATCTTGAAAGCCGTGGGCGTACATAAACCCATGGTCTTGAGGGTCGTTGTAGGTTGAGCCCCCGCTACTGACGGCTTTGCTGACTAAGCTATCGACCTCTTCGCGGCTATCGCAGGATAGGCAGATTAGCACCTCGGTATTCTTGGTGGCGTCGCAAATGGGTTTGGGCGTAAAGGTTTTGAACTTATCGTTGGTCAAAAGCATGACGTAAATGTCATTGCTGACAATCATGCAGGTAGCGGTTTCATCGGTAAATTGCGGATTGAATGTAAAGCCGAGTTGGGTAAAGAATGCGATCGCCTGGTCGAGGTTTTGAGTAGGCAGATTGACAAAAATTTTGCGTCCCATGGTGGGGTTCCTTATGCGATTTGTGAGGGCTGGAAATCGGCTGTTTAGGGCGCATCATCTGGGGCGACGCCCTAAACAGTTCTTTGGGTATTGGCTCAACAGCCTGGATTAAAAGGTATCGAGCAGTGCTCATGCAAAATCTGCCATTCACCCTGTCGCTTTTGATAGCCAGCGGTGATGCGTAACCACATCTGCGCCGCCGGATGATCGGCAGCAACGCCGGTATAGTGCAGCATCCAGTGGGCCAGAGCTAGGTCGCCGCTGATGGTGATGCTAAGATCCTGCATCTCGGTACCTGAAGAGTCGGGCATGTAGGGTAAACTGCTTTCCCACATTTGGTGAATGGCAGCGGCACCCTTGAGCTGGAGCGGCGGCTTAACATCAAACAGAACGGCATCTGAGCCATAGTGAGCCATGATTTGGTCAAGATTTTTGGCACAGATACCGTTGGCCTGCTCGGTAATTAGCTGTCGGATTTGGGCTTCGTCGCGGGTAACCGTGATCGTGCTAGTCATAGAAATATCTCCGATATCGAGCGGGGGTCAAGGAGTTGTTTGCAACTAAAATCTCCCTGCTTTGTTAAGTAGTCGAATGGAGGGGGGCGAGATCGACAGGTAGAGCTGACCCTTTTGAAAAAAAACCTGAAAAGATTAGCCTCTATTGGCCAGATGGCAGGCCAGTTAACTCTATTAAGGGGCGAATTTCGACGGTGCCTTTGTGCACAGAAGGAATGCGGCCGGCGATCGCGATCGCCTCGTCCAAATCTTCCGCCTCGATCAGAAAATAACCGCCGAGCTGTTCTCGGGTTTCGGCGAAGGGGCCATCGGTCACCAGGCGCTTGCCGTCGCGCATCCGCACACTGGTGGCTGTAGCTACCGGGTGCAGCGGCGACGCGCCCAGATATTGACCCTTGGCGTGCAGATCCTGGGTGAGTTTGACCGAATCTTGGTAGCAGCGCTCCTGCTCGCCCTCGCCCCAGACGTTCTCATCGCTGTAGATCAGCAGCATGTATTTCATGGTTTAGCTCCCAAGATTAACGGTTTTCAATCGGCTACTGTCGCCGAAAGTGGGTGATCATAAACTGTTGCCACTGACCATCATCGGTCAAAATTTGCGACGTCATGGTGCGGTGGTCATCAGCCAAAAACTCAATAATGTCCTTATACTGGGTCATTGAATTTCCGTTGAAATCAGGCCCTTCAGTTTCTAGCGTTAAGACCTTTTTTGCCTCATCTAAAGAGCCGTTATATACCCACAGAT
The DNA here is from genome assembly GCF_039962255.1 of Leptolyngbya subtilissima AS-A7. Taxonomy (NCBI): domain Bacteria; kingdom Bacillati; phylum Cyanobacteriota; class Cyanophyceae; order Leptolyngbyales; family Leptolyngbyaceae; genus Leptolyngbya; species Leptolyngbya subtilissima. Next base: position 214,405 of record NZ_JAMPKY010000004.1, read on the forward strand.
GGGTCATCATCGAGCCGACATAGGTGCCCGTATAACGCTGGGTTTCGGGATCATACCCCAGGGTCATCAGGGTAGTACCGGTGCCGCCATCGGGCATTTCACTTTCGCCCTCGGCTACAACCCAAATGCCATCTAGGGAGCGAACTACCTCTTTGCCATGAGTCGTTGATGGGGGCTGATCTGGCCCCATGATGCACTCGCACTCACTCACCCATTCGCCAACTAGTTGGTCTAGCCACTGGTGTTCTGTCTGTGGTTGAACGTGCATAATTTTTCTCCAATGTTTTACGTACAGAGTTAAAGGGGCCGGCGGGATGGCAGTAGGTTTGGCCGACCTGGCGTTGACCTTGCTCCCACCCGCTGGGCGCTAGCCGTAGGTCGGTCGCTGTGGCCAGCCTGCGGGAGAATCCTCAAAGTCTTGCTGCCGACCGTAGGGGGTGAGATCGAGCAGGCTATAGGCGTCGGTCAGGCCCTCGCAGCCGCGAGCGTAGGTCGAGTAGGTGTGAAAAACCTCGTCGTCGATGTGAAAGAACACGCTCATGCCGTGGCTTTCGCCCTTCATAAAGTGCTGCTCTGAGTTGCTAGCCAGCTCCGCCTGGTCGCGGTAGTTGTACTGCACCGGAGCCACCGCTTCGTCGAGCGTGACGTGAAAATCGTAGTTAAAGTCGCTGCCAAAGGAAGAAACCCAAGGTAGAGTCCAGCCTTGGCGAGCCTTGTATTGCTCAAGCTTGGCCAGGGGCGCGCGGGATATAAGTGCGAAGCTGGTGTCGCGATCGCCCAGCAGACTTAGATCGCCCAGGGCGTTGACAAGGCCGGTACAGCCCGTGCAACCGTTCTCCCACTCGGGGTCAAACATAAAGTGGTAAACCAGCAGCTGGTGGCGACCCTCAAACAGATCGAGCAGGCTGGCCTCACCCGCAGGCCCTTCGAACGTGTAGGTCTTCTCTAGCTTGACCATGGGCAAGCGGCGGCGCTTGGCATTGACGCGATCGCGCTGTTTGGTCAGGGCTTTTTCGTCTGCTAAAAGCGCTTTTCGTTCCGCCAGCCAGGTGTCGGCCGACACCACAGGCGGATGGGCAAGAGTAGTGGTAGTCATGGCGATTTTTCCTTAAGTGTTTAATTGAGCATTCCTAGCGGTAGCTGACAGGTTGGGTAGAGCGTCAGATGACGCTGTTGGCGAATTGCTCTCATGCCTTGTTCTAGCTCTCTCCCCCAACCCCTCTCCCAGTTAGGAGAGAGGAGCCGGAAAGTCCTGCAAAGCCCCTCCTTCAACTGGGGAGAGCCGACGAGTTTAGTGCCAGAAACAGGTATTTAAGGTATTTACTGGAGGTTGACCTGGAGAGCTTGTCTTTCGTTAACTTGGGCGTTGATCTCCTCATCCGCTGGGCGAATTTCAAAGGGGCCGTTGCGCACTCCGGGATGGTGCGACATCAGCTGGATGGCGTGGTTGAGATCGCGGGCCTCCAGCATCAAAATGCCGCCGATCTGCTCTTTAGTTTCAGCAAAGGGGCCATCGGTGACGACGACTTGACCGTTCTGGTACCGCAGCGTCGCCGCATTGCGAACGCTTTGTAGCGCTTCTCCACCGATGAAGTGGCCACCCCGCCGCAGTTCGTCATCGTAGGCAAAACAGTCGGCCATTAGCTCTCCTTGTTCGTCTTCAGAAAGCCTGTCCCACTGCGTTTCGTCGAAGTAGCCCAGACAGATGAATTTCATGCTTGCCTCCAAAATTTAGGTCTAATACCAAATCCCGTTTGCATTTCCCCTTCTGTAGGGACGTGTAGCGCCCTTGGGGTATCTCATCGGCAACAAGGTGATTGACTGTGGATTTGGCCTAAATTTCTCACCTTTGTGAATTAGTCGTTTGGCTGGAGGGCAGATCGACAGCAACGCAAAAGATTTTTCTAAATTTTTTGGGATTTCCCACTTCAGGGCTAAATTAGGCATTCAGTGGGAGCTTTGAGGACTACCATTGGCCCTATGCAGCGCTACTCAGACCAGTTCGCGCAGGCGGCTTTCGAGAAACCGGCGCTCGGGTTCTTGCTTCACTAGATCTAGCGCTCGCTGATAAGACACCTTGGCTTCAGCGGTTTCGCCTAACTGGCGGCACAGGTCGGCTCGGGCCGCATGGGCCAGGTGATAGTGGGCCAGATCGCCCTCGGCGAGAATTTTATCTAGCAGTTGCAGACCCGCCTGGGGGCCATCGCGCATTGCCACGGCCACGGCTCGATTGAGATGAACGACGGGAGTTGGTTCGATCTGGGCTAACAGGCTATACAGCCCGACAATCTGCGCCCAGTCCGTTGCGGCTGGTTGAGGGGCCTCAGCATGGACGGCAGCGATCGCCGCCTGAATTCCATAGGGCCCCACTTGCCCTGACGATAGGGCCTGCTGCACCAGCGATCGCCCCTCGGCAATCTGCTCCTGGTTCCACAGCGCGCGGTCCTGATCGGCTAAGAGAATCAGATCGCCCGTGGGGGAGGTGCGAGCCTGACGGCGCGACTCTTGCAGCAGCATCAGCGCCAGCAGCCCCATCACCTCGGGGTTGGGCAGCAGCTCTAGCACCAGTCGCCCCAGCCGAATCGCTTCGCCCGAGAGATCGGCCCGCGTCAGCGATGGGCCAGAGGAGGCCGCATACCCCTCGTTAAACACTAGATAGATCACCTGGAGTACGGTGTCTAAGCGATCAGGCAAATCTTCCAGGGCAGGCACTTGGTAGGGGATGCCGGCCGCGCGGATTTTGGCCTTGGCCCGCACAATGCGCTGGGCCAGTGTGGGCGGAGCCAGCAAAAAGGCGCTAGCAATTTCCTCGGTTTTGAGGCCGCAAACCTCTCGCAGGGTGAGGGCCACCTGGGCCTCCTGGGGCAGGGCCGGGTGGCAGCAGGTAAAAATCAGCCGCAGGCGATCGTCCTCGACATCGTCGTCGGGCAACTCGGGCTGGGCATCGAGCTGCTGGGCCAGCTCGGCTAATGACGCGTCAAATCGAGTGCGGCGACGCAGGCGATCGATCGCCCTAAACCGACCCACCGACACCAGCCACGGCCTTGGTTTAGCTGGCATTCCATCCCGTGGCCACTGCTCCATCGCTACGGCGAAGGCGTCGTGCAGCGCTTCTTCGGCCAGGTCAAAATCTCCCAGTAGGCGAATCAGCGTGGCAAAAACCCGACGCGACTCAGCCCGGTAAATGGCCTCTACCTGCCTCTGCATCTGGAGGGATTCGTTCATGGTTAGCGCTCCTACCAGCAAAGTCGGTTGTCTAAATTCATTTTAATTTAGTGCAATTGTACTGCTGACTGGCTAATTCGATCGCCAATTTAGCCATTCAACAAGTCAAGAAAGCCTGACTCAGCCGCCATATTGCTCCAGAGCATTGCCCTATATACTCCTTGGACGAATGGGAGTCAGAACTAAAATGAATTTCATTTGAAAATGTTTTGAAATTGAGCTATGCTCCAGAGATGAATTTTTAGGAATGGTTCTGGAGCTGCCCCTTAGCCCTTTGCTAGCTGGGCGGCTCGCCTGGAGCACAGGCTGGATGGTTAACGCTAATCCCTAAGCAAGGTTGGCCAAACCTAGGTCACGTAGTCTTTTCCTAAAGGCATCTGCACGCTGGATTTTTCACAAATCCTTACATAGGAGTCACTCAATGTTGGGACAACTGGATAGTTTAGCGGGTCTATCAAACCCGCCGGTGGCTGCTCGCTTGCAGGGCCTTTCGTTGGAGCAGCTACAGCGGCTGCCGGTATCTGGGTCTAGTCATTTTGGACGGCGCAGCTATTTGCCCGCTGCCAGCGATCGCCTCTGGCTGCTCAAAGCCGGGGCGGTGCGCACCCTAACTTACCTAGAAGATGGCACTGCGATTGCCTTAGGCCTCTGGAGCGCGGGCGATATTGTAGGGAAATTTCTCTCCAATGCAGAGCCCTATTTAATTGAAGCCGTCAACGATGTCGAGGCGGTGTGCATTTCCCTGTCTGACTGGCAGCCGCCAGTGGACGTGATCACCAGCTACCTAAAGCACGCCGAAGCGCTGATGGTGGTGCGCACCCATCGCCGAGCCGAGGCTGCTTTGCTGGGGCTGTTGCAGTGGTTGGCCAACCGCTTTGGTCTACAGCTTGAGCGCGGCTGCCTGATTGACCTCAAAATTACCCACCAAGACCTGGCCGATTTTAGCGGTCTCAGCCGAGTGACGGTGACTCGCCTGCTGCGCCAGTTTGAAGAGCAGGGGCTGATTTACCGGCGATCGCGCCAGCTGATCTTGGCGGAATCTAGCGACCACTGGCATTACGAAATTTAGCTAGGGCTAAGGTGAGAACGCAGCGAACGAGCCTGGTACTGCTGTCTCGACGAGTAGGGCACAGAGTCTTATAACTCAATCCACAGGGCATTAGATTGAAAATCAATCGCAAGTTGATCGCAGATTGAATCTAACTGCTGTAGACTTTAGCCTAGGCTGGTCAGGTTTGGCCCGCCAGCTTTGCTGCCTGTCCTGACTCTCTGCTGCGTTAATGACCCAGTCTTCTCAAGCAATTGATACCCCGCCCACAGGCGATCGCCCCCAGGGCACAACCGCCCCTGCCCCGTCCCCAAAACCTGCCTCTCGCACCCGCGATCACCTGGCCAACGAGCGCACCTACCTAGCTTGGATGCGTACCGCGATCGCCCTGATTGGCTTCGGCGTTTTAATTGCTCGCCTGCGCTACCTGGTTTCGCCCGATGTGCCCGGCACCGGCCAGGGCTGGCTGGTGGGGCTAGGCCTATCCTCCATTGGCCTGATTACCGTGCTGTTGTCGACCTGGCACTACTTTGCGGTTCTTGACGCCATTGAAAGCAGCACCTATGAACCCAGCCGCCGCTGGGTGATTCTCTTTAGTCTGGTGGTCACGCTGCTGGGGGCGGGAGTGCTGTACGTGCTGTTTTCAGCACCAGCGTCGGTGAAAGGGTTTTCGATGATGTAAGGAGTGATGAATGGGGAGTAGGGGGTGAAGCTGCTGATCTGAAGCACGACTTCAAGATTCGAAGCTTCTACCTCTACTCCTTACCCGCCCACCCCCTACCCATCCACCTCCTACCCATCCACCCATTTCAGGAGTCCGTCACCCTTGGTTGATCTCAGCAGCAACCGCGATCGCGCCGCCGCTTCCCCCTGGGGGAGTGGGGCTACCCTGGCGGCCTGGATTTTGCTGGGGCTGCTGGCGCTGGGGCTGGCGGCCAGCTTTTGGGTGGTCATTCCCGCCGGGGAGCGCGGTGTGTGGATGCGCTTTGGCCAAGTGCAGGAGGAGATTCTTGCCGAGGGGCTGCACTTTTTGATTCCCTTAGTGGATTCGGTAGAGACTTTGAGCACTCGGGTGCAAAAGCAGGAAATCGCCACCGAAGCAGCTTCTAAAGATTTGCAGGATGTGTTTAGCGATGTGGCCCTTAACTGGCACATTCTGCCCGACCAGGCCAACTTGGTGTATCGGCAAATCGGCGATGAGCCTGCGGTGGTGCGCTCTATCATCAACCCCGCCATAGAAGAGGTGATCAAAGCCGTGATCGCCCACTACACCGCCGAAGAGGTAATCACCCAGCGCGACCAGGTAAAAGCTGAGGTAGATGCAGGGCTGCGATCGCGCCTGTCTCCCTACAATCTGGCCATCGACGATGTCTCGCTGACTACCATTCACTTTTCGCAGCAGTTTCGCGATGCAGTAGAGGCTAAGCAAATCGCCGTGCAAGAGGCCAAACAGGCAGAGTTTGTTGCCAAAAAAGCCCTGCGTCAAGCCGAAATCGAGATCAATTTGGCTAGAGGAACCGCTGAAGCTCACCAAATTTTGCTAGAAACCTTAACCCCCAATGTGCTCAAGTATGAAGCACTACAAAAGTGGGATGGGCGGCTGCCTATGATTAGTGGAGAAGGAACCAGTACGGTGATCGAATTGGACGATTTGCTGCCAAGTGATGGGAAATAAAAAAGTTTTGAGTTATCAATTTTGAGTGTTAAGTTCTTTTTGTACGATAGACACTCAAAACTTAACATTCAAAACTAGGCTCATACTCCTTATCCCTTTATCCTTAAAAAACTCAAACCGCCACTTTCTCCGGTTCCACTAAAATCTCTTCAAAAGTTTTAGAAATGCGGGTGCGAAATCGCTTTTGATGGCGTAGCAAGATTACAGGCTGGGTCATCTCATAGGTATGCTGAGGCGCGTCGATATCATCCACAATTTCGATCGCCTTTAGAGTGCCGAGCTTTAGCTCCGATCGCACGATTGACCGGGGAAGAGCCGCAGCCCCAATGCCCCCTTCGACCACGGCTTTGATCATTTCGCTGGTGGTGAGAATGAGGGCTATTTCTAACGTGCTGGGGTCAACGCCCCAACCCTGAAGCGATTGCTCAAACATATAGCGGGAGCCAGATCCGGGTTCGCGCATGATCCAGACGGTGTCAGTGATTTCAGTGAGAGAGATGCGATCGCGGCCAAACCAAGGATGGCTTTGGCCAACTACGATCGCCACCACATCTTGACCGATCACCGACACCGACAAGTTTTGGCTGAGGGAGGGTTTTACCTCTCCGGTGACTAGCCCTAGGTCAAACATACCGCTCACGGTGCCGCTAACGATTTCCTCCGCATTGGCAATGGTGCAATTGATCGAAATGCCGGGGTAATGCTGCTTGAAGTGACTAATTTTATGGGGTAGCCAGTAGTTGCCTACGGTGAGGCTGCTGCCAACTTTTAAGCCACCCCGCTGGAGGTCGTTTAGCTCGCGCAAACCCTGGGCAGTTAGCTCCACCTGATCAAGAATTTTTTGGGCTTCAATCTGGAGCATTTCACCAGCGTCCGTCAGCTCAATATGCCTGCCAATCCGGTGAAATAGCTTCACTCCATACTCTTCTTCTAGGGTTTGAATAGATGCGCTCACCGCTGGCTGAGTAATGTAGAGCGAATCTGCCGCGCGGGTAAAGTGTAAATGTTCGGCCACCGCCAAAAAAACTCGGAGTTGCTCAAGCTTCATGGGAGCTAGTTTTGTGATGACTGAACAGTTTAAAAACTCTGTTCAATTATTGCATAAATTCTATTTATCAAACTCACAAAAAAGACTGTTTGATCCGTTTGTTTATTCAACCTAAGGTAAGGGGCAATTGGCAAAGTTTGTTAACCCCCATCGACGAGGTGCTGCGATCGTGACCGACTTACTGACCACTCTGGGGCGTAGCTCCATGGCGTTTGCCGCCACCAATCTCGACGACATCGTCATTTTGATGCTGTTTTTTTCCCAGGTAGGAGCAGCCCTGGGCAAGCGCCACATTGTGGCAGGTCAGTATGTAGGGTTTGCGGGTCTAGTCGCTCTGAGCCTGCCCGGATTCTTTGGCAGTTTACTCTTCCCCCGTCCATGGATTGGGCTGCTGGGGGTGGTGCCCATCGTCATTGGTCTGAGCCAACTGCTGTCGGTGGTCGCCGATGAGGCAAGTGGCGAAGATACCGGTGAGGTGCTGCTGGCGCCCACCAGCGGCGGGTCAGGCTGGCTGTCGCCCCAGACCACCAGCGTGGCGGCCATTACTATGGCCAACGGCGGCGACAATGTGGGCATCTACATGCCCATGTTTGCCAGCAGCGACGGGCTGGGGCTGGGGGTAACACTGGCGGTGTTTTTTGGGCTGGTGGGGGTGTGGTGTTTTGTGGCCTACCAGCTGACCCAGGTGGGAGCGATCGCAGCCCTGCTCACCCGCTATGGGTCTCAGGTGGTGCCCTTTGTGCTGATGGCATTGGGCGGGCTGATTTTGGTCGACAGCCACACCCTGGAGTACCGAGGGTTGACGGCTCTAACCCTCACCATCCTCGGCATCTGCGTCATCCATCTGCTGCGGGAGACGATGCGGCTCTCGGCGGCGGTTGCCGTTGGTAAACCCATGCCCGCAGCCCAGAGAATGGACGGGTAGCGTTTTTGCCCCTATGCCCTCGCTCCCGCAAACCTTGATCAAAGCCGCGCTCGCATTTGTAGCCACCAACCTAGACGACTTTGTTCTACTTATGGTGTTCTTTTCTCAGGTGCCTAACCGCTTCTCCCACCGCCAGATTTTTTGGGGTCGCTACCTTGGCTTTGCCGCCCTGGTTATCCTCAGTCTGCCTGGTTTCTTTGGCGGTCTGGTGCTGCCTAAAGCCTACGTGGGGCTGCTGGGACTGCTGCCCATCGCCATTGGTCTCAGGCAGCTATTCAGGCGAGAAGACGAGGCCGAGGGGCAGGTTGTGCCTCCCAAGCTGCCCCTGCTAAATGCCCAGATGGCGGCGATCGCAGGCATTACCCTGGCCAACGGCGGCGACAACATTGGCATCTATGTGTCGTTGTTTGCGGGCCAAACCTGGGCTGAACTGGGCCTGACCCTGCTGGTGTTTGGGGTGCTGGTTGCCCTCTGGTACTGGCTGGCTCGCGGGCTGGTTGACCAGCCTGGGGTGCGCGATCGTCTCACCGTCGTCGGTCACCGTCTGATGCCCCTAGTGTTGATTGGTTTGGGCCTGTTCATCTTGGTCGACGGCGGAACTTACCGCCTGATCGGCCGCTAGTTTTCACCCTAAAAAGGAGACTTTTCCTATGATTCGCACAATCAAAAATGCTTTGAGCTTTCTACTGTTTGCTGGAATTTTGCTGGTACTCGTCGGCGTCGCCCGTCCGGCCTTTGCCGACCCCATTGCCCAAAAAAGCTCTCAATACGCCGAAATCACCCAGGCGCTAACCGACTTACAACAGCTGCAATCTAACCCCGATGCTGACCTTAAAGCTGAGGGTTACACTGCGGACTCGCTCGCCCAAAAGCTCTCTGACCTGCGCTTTCAAAAGTATATTCAAGACACCAGCGAAGACTGGGGCATTTGCAGCAACACCACCGCTGCCACCGTCGGCGTCTACGGCTATGACCCCGACCACAAAAATGCCACCCCCGAGATTGCCTACCTGGGCGCAGGCCAAACCACCGACGACGACTGGGCCTGTACTGGCGTGTTTCTACCCAGCGATGCCTCGGTAACCGGCATTGAGCTGGGCGGTGAGGGGGCGATCGCCTCCCTCGTCGATGGCACCCGCCTCACCATCAGCGAAAACCCCATCACTGGTGCGATCGAGTTTGATGCCCCGATCTACAAGGTGCTGAAAGCGGCCGATACTACCCTACCGCTGCCCGAGTTCACCCTGGCCGACGTGGCTACCCAGGTGGCGACAGCCCCAGTCGATTAGGAAGTAGGGAGTGGGGGGTGAGAAGGTAAACTTTCACCCGCCCATCCTACCCCCGCCTGTTTTTCTACCTTTCCCGAGCGGGAAAACTAACCATAAATAAACCTATAAAAAGCAGGCCTACAATGAAAATTCCTCTCCCTCCGAAGCGCTCCAAGCAGGCCATCGACTGGCAGCCTATTCTTAACCAAATGCAGCCAACCGATGGTCAATCGCTGCCCGTCTACCCCGGCGACCTCAAGGCAGCGCTGCTACACCATGCGGGCATGACTCGCCATCCCAAGGGAGAGGCCACCTTTCAACTGGCCCGAGAAATTGCCCGCCTCACCACCTGCTGCGATCCGGAAGTTGCCTACTGGTTTTCGCGCCTGGTCGAGCTAGTGGATGATGGTGTTGGATAAGTTTTATTGGTTGTGAGGCATCCCAGGGACGGCAGAAATTCGCCTACTGGAACCACGGCGCAGCTGGGCGCTGTCGGAACAAATTGGTAGTTCCTTGGGCAACGGTCCTAGGCTCCTGCCCACAAAAATGGCCTGATTAATTAGGCCATTTTTGTGGGCTCTTATTTGGGGCATTTACAGCGTTGCCGTTCTTCCCTAGGGAGCATATATCGAGAACAGACTAGGGGTAGAGTCAACAGACAGGCTGTCGCAAGACACCCGCTTGGCGGGGTGTTACGCTCAAAGATTGTCTACCACTGCCTCAACGCCAGCATGCTCGACCTGTTGCTCATGGCCAGCTTAGGATTTTTAGGCAGTTTTGGCCACTGCCTGGGCATGTGTGGACCCATTACCGTAGCTTTTTCGCTATCGCAGACCGACAGCGATCGCGATCGTTGGCAGCAGGTTAGGTTTCACCTACTACTCAACCTGGGGCGGCTGGCGAGCTACGCCCTAGTGGGCCTGATGATTGGGGCGTTGGGGTCGGTGCTGGTGGCCAGCGGACAAATGGCCGGCATCGGCAGCCCCCTACGGCGGGGGGTGGCCCTGGTGACCGGGCTGCTGCTGATCTGGTTTGGCCTAGCCCAAATCAGCCCTGGCCAGGTGCCTAAAGTGCCGCTGCTCAATCCCATGGCCCAGGCGAGCTGGCACAATCGGCTGAGCCGCGCTATGCAAGCACTCTCTCTCAACCCCCAGCGGTGGACGCCGCTGCTGCTAGGGTTAGCCTGGGGGCTAATGCCCTGTGGATTTTTGTACGCGGCTCAGCTGAAGGCAGCAGAGACTACTGACCTCTGGTGGGGTGGAGCTACCATGCTGGCCCTTGGGTTGGGCACGCTGCCAATGATGCTTGGGGTTGGGGTATCGACGGCCTGGGTCAGCAGCGATCGCCGGGGGCAGCTGTTTCGCCTAGGCGGCTGGATTACCCTACTGATTGGCCTGCTGACCTTGCTCCGAGGCAGCGACATGATCGACTTCACTGGCCATGGGGCGCTGGTGTTATTGCTGCTGGCGCTGATTGCTCGCCCCCTTAGCCGCCTCTGGCCAGCTCTACTTGTCTATCGGCGCACCTTAGGAGTGGGGACCTTTGTGCTCTCTGTAGCCCACGTTGCCCACATGGTCACCATGGGGTGGAATCCGGCCGCTTTGCCGTTTCTCTTGCCGAGCCTGCAAGCGGGCGGCTGGTCGGGCATGGTCGCCTTTGGGTTGATGGTGCCCCTGGCCCTAACCAGCTTTAATCGGGCCCAGGCGAGCTTGGGCCAACACTGGCGACGGCTCCATCTACTCATCATTCCTACTTTTGGGTTAGCGGTGACCCACACACTGCTCTTGGGTTCGAGCTATTTGGGTGCGTTTGAGCGCTCTACCCGCCACTGGCTGGCAGCTGCGGCCCTGGTGGTGCTGGCGCTACTGGCGCTGCTGTTGCGTTGGCGGCTGTTTTGGTCTCTGCTGTCTCTGGAGAAGTACTATGCGCCCGCCAAGTCTTAGTCTGGTGGCCGGGCTACTGATCGCCATCCTGGCCGGGCCACCGGCCCAGGCCCACAAGACCGAAGTGTCGGGCGATGTTGCGGGCACCTGGCACCTGGAACCCAACCACAGCCCCAAAGCCGGAGAACCAGCGCGCGTTTGGGTAGCCCTTACCCAACAGGGTGGCCAGGTCATTCCTCTAGAGCAGTGTGACTGCACCCTCGCTGTCTATGCCGCCAACCAGTCTGGGACCTCGCCAGTTGTGCAGCCTACCCTGCAAGCCATGTCGCCCGAGCGGTTTCAAAACATTCCTGGGGCCGAGATCACGTTTCCTGACCTGGGGGAATATCGCCTAGTGCTTACCGGTCGTCCTCAGGCCAATGCTACCTTTGCTCCTTTTGAACTCAGCTACACCACCGTTGTCGCCACGGGTAGCCGTAGCTCCGCCTCAGCTTCGGAAGCTGCGCCTGAGGCGGGGCGCTCCCCGGTCTGGATTGTGGGCGGAGTGGTGGTTGCGATCGCAGCCCTAGCCGCAGTAGTCAGCAAAGGGAAATCGCTGCATTGATTGTTCAAAATGGGTTGGCAGAGGGTTCTAACGGGCTGCCAAGGCTGTCTTTCAGCTAGCGATTAACCAGCGCCCATCGCTGCCGAAAGGCCACGACTTGCTCATTGAGATTCTCCATATCAATCAAAAAAGCGTCATGGCCGTGGGGAGAGTAGAGCCAGCCGAGCTGGGCCTGGGGCATCAGTTCGGCTAATTCTTGCTGCTCGGCGGGATGGTAGAGGAGGTCAGAGTCGATCGACACCACTAGGGTGGGGTGGTGAATGCTGGCCAGGGCTGCCTGGTAACGACGATCAGCATCTTGTCCTGGATGGACGGCCCCAACATCGTGGCGATCCATGGCGTGGGTCAGGGTGACGTAGGTGTTGGCGTCGAAGCGCTTCACTAGCTTGTCGCCCTGGTGATGGAGATATTGGGTGACGGCGTAGGGAGTGGAGGGTTGAGCGCTGGAGGACTGGGTTGGCGGGTTGCGGCCAAAGCGGTGGTGAAAGCTGGCCCAGGAACGATAGGTGCTCATGGCGATCATGCGCGCCACTGCTAGCCCCTGAGCGGGCGGGCGATCGGGGGAATAGTAGCCGCCCTGCCAGAGGGGGTCAGTGTAGATAGCCTGGCGCTGGGCTTCACTCAGACCAATGCACCAGGGAGAATGGCGGCCAGGGGCGGCAATGACGGCTAGGCTCTCAACGCGATCGCCATACTGCAAACCCCACTCCAAAGCCTGCATACCGCCGAGGGATCCGCCTATGACCAAGCGTAGAGATTTTACGCCCAACCCTTCTAGCAGCTTGGCCTGCACCTGCACCATATCTCGCACGGTGATGGCGGGAAAGGCTGCGCCGTAGGGCTGTCCTGTGGCTGGGTTAAGGCTCGTGGGACCAGTGGTGCCGTAGCAGCTGCCCAAAATATTGCTGCAAACCACAAAGTCTTGGGTTGGATCGAGGGTGCGTCCTGGCCTCAGCAACGGTTGCCACCAGTCATCGACATCGGCGGTGCCAGTGAGAGCATGGCAGACCAGTACGGCATTGTCGGCGCGATCGCTCAGCTCTCCCCAGGTGCGATAGGCCACCTGCACCTGGGGGAGAATGCCGCCCAGTTCTAGCTCTAGGGGATCGGGTAGGTGGTAGAGCCGGGTATGCGACGAGACAAGGTGGAGGTAGGACATAGAGGGTGGATGGGTGGGGAGTGGGAGGGTGGATGGGTAGGGAGTGGGAGGGTGGATGGGGATCTACCCTCGTGTCCCGTCGTTTCTTTTCGTCTCATCCTCTATTCCCTTAGCCCTTACAGCGCCTCAAACGCTTGCTCGAAGTCCGCCTTGATATCTTCGATATGCTCAATGCCGACTGAAACGCGCACCAGATCAGGAGACACCCCGGCGGAGCGTTGTTCATGCTCGCCGAGCTGCTGGTGGGTGGTGCTGGCGGGGTGAATCACCAGGGTTTTGGCGTCGCCGACGTTGGCGAGGTGGCTGGCGAGTTTGACCTGGTTGATGAATTTACGGCCCGCTTCCAAACCGCCTTTAATACCAAAGTTGAGCACGCCGCCAAAGCCGTTGTGCAGGTACTTGGTGGCGCGATCGTGGTACGGGTGCTCGGGCAGCCCTAGGTAGTTGACCCACTCCACCTGGGGCTGCTCTTTCAGCCAATGGGCCAGGGCTAGGGCGTTGCTGGCGTGGCGATCGACTCGCAAAGACAGCGTTTCCAGCCCTTGCAGCAGCAAAAAAGCGTTAAAGGGGCTGAGGGCAGGGCCCAGGTCGCGCAGCCCTTCGACCCGCGCCCGAATGATGAAGGCAATATTGCCAAAGGGGCCATCGGGGCCAAAGGTATCGGAGAAATTTAGCCCGTGGTAGCCCGGCGACGGCTCGGTAAACAGCGGAAACTTGCCGTTGCGCCAGTCAAATCTGCCCGAGTCAACAATCACGCCGCCGATGGAGGTGCCGTGGCCCCCAATCCACTTGGTGGCGCTTTGCACCACAATGTCAGCGCCGTGGTCAATGGGCCGCACCAGGTAGCCCGCCGCCCCAAAGGTGTTATCGACAATCAAAGGAATACCGTTTTCGTGAGCCACATGGGCCAAAGCGGCAAAGTCCGGCACGTTGAACTGCGGATTGCCGATGCTCTCCACGTAGAGCGCCTTGGTATTCTCATCGATCGCCTGGCGAAAGGTTTCGGCATCGTCACCTTCTACCAGTTTCACCCCAATGCCCAGACGAGGTAGGGTTACCTTGAACTGGTTGTAGGTGCCGCCGTAGAGATAGCTGGTGGCGACAATGTTATCCCCCGCCTGGGCCAGAGTGCTAAGGGCGAGAAACTGCGCTGCCTGGCCGCTGGCTGTAGCCAGGGCGGCCGCGCCCCCCTCCAACGCCGCGATGCGCTTTTCAAACACATCGGTGGTGGGGTTCATGATGCGGGTGTAGATGTTGCCAAACTCTTGCAGGGCAAACAGGCGAGCCCCATGGTCGGCATCGTCGAAGGTGTAGGAGGTAGTTTGGTAAATGGGCACTGCGCGAGCGTTGGTACCGGGAGCGGGTTCCTGGCCGGCGTGCACCTGTAGGGTTTCGTAGCGGTGGGGCATGGGGTTAAGGGGTGGGGGGTGGATGGGTGGGAGGGTGGGGGGGGGGGGAAGGTGGGAAGTTATAGGCTTTGATTCCTCGCCTCTATTGCCTAACCCCTATTCCCCATCATCTTTAGACGCTGATCAAATCACCTCGTAGGGCTGAGAGATCGGCGACTTGGTTGGGGGGCAGATTGTTAAACAGCACGGTGCTGAGATAGCGTTCGCCGTTGCTGGGTTGGACGGCGACGATGAGTTTGCCAGCGTTTTCGGGGCGCTGCCCAACCTGAATGGCGGCGGCTAGGGCAGCGCCGGCAGAAATGCCGGAGAGAATGCCTTCTTCTCGGGCCAGGCGGCGACTGTAGCTGACGGCGGTTTCGCTGTCGATCTGAATTACTTCGTCAATTAGATCAATGTTCAGCACTTCGGGCACAAAGCCTGCGCCAATGCCCTGAATTTTGTGGGGGCCGGGGGTACCGCCAGAGAGGACGTGGCTTTCGACGGGTTCCACAGCAATGGCTTGAAACCCTGGTTTGCGCTGCTTCAGCACCTCGGCTACGCCGGTGATGGTGCCGCCGGTGCCGACTCCAGCAATCAAAATATCGATCGCCCCCTCGGTATCGGCCCACAGTTCCTCAGCGGTAGTTTCGCGGTGGATTTTTGGATTGGCCGGGTTGCGGAACTGCTGAAGCATGTGGGCATCGGGTAAGAAATCGACAATTTCTACGGCCCGTCGAATGGCTCCGACCATGCCCTGGCTGCCGGGGGTTAACTCTAGCTGCGCGCCGTAAGCTTGCAGCATTGCCCGCCGCTCCAGGCTCATGGTGTCGGGCATGGTCAAAATTAGCCGGTAGCCCTTGGCGGCGGCGACTAGGGCCAGGGCAATGCCGGTGTTACCGGAGGTAGGTTCTACCAAAATCGTGGATTCTGGGTTGATGAGACCCGCATCTTCAGCTGCCTGAATCATGCTGGCCCCAATGCGATCTTTGACCGAGGCGGCGGGGTTGAAGCTCTCTAGTTTGAAGACAATGTGGGCCACGGCTCCCTCAGACTGAGGAATGCGATTGAGTCGCACCATGGGGGTGTGGCCGATGAGGTCGGTGATGTTGTTAGCGATTGGCATGGGGAAAGGGGTGGGGGGTGGATGGGTGAGGAGTAGGGGGTGAATGGGTGAAGGGCTTCGTAAGTTTTCAGAACCAACGGGCTTCTACCTCCTACCCCTCACTCCCTACTCTCTACTGTCTAAGAAAAATCTGTCATTGCCACAGACTTAGTCGCGTTTTGGTGACGTTGTGTAGATAAACCAGTAGCAGACTGCCTAGCAACAGTGGCGCGATTAGGGCAATTACAACATAGCCGCGGCCGTGGCTCCAGCGGCTTTTTAGGGGTTTAGGCAGGGAGTGAATGAGTAGGGGGGTGGAAGGGTAAGGTTGCTGAGTTTCAGCCTGATTGAGAGAGAAGGAAGTCATGGCAAAAAGTAAAGAGAGAAGAGAGAACAACGGAAAATTTGACTAGAGAAGGCGCGGAGACAGGCTTTAGGCCAAGGGCTGAGCCGGTCATCTAGGGTTCCCCCTTTGGCCGTTGGGTTTGTTGTGCCCCGCAGTGAAACCCTGGGTTGTGGTGAAGAAAACTTAAAGTCGTCTGTGCCCCGCTGGCGCTGTTTAGTAATGCCAGCCGTCGCCATCGGGGTTGCCTTTGCCCTGAATGACGAGGGGATATTTTTGCAGCTGGCTCAGCCAGCACTGCACCGCGTTGAGTGGGCCAGATAGCTCAACTTCTAGGGCCGTCGATTGGGCCGAACTGCTGATCGAGAGCGTGGTTGGCTGCCCAGTTAACGCAATGGCTCGCACCACGACCCGACAGCTTTCGGCCAGCTCTTCAAGCAGCGTTTTAACGGAGATTTGGGGAGAACCGTAAATTCTAAGCCTGAGCTGAGTTTGGGGAGTTGTCATGGTGCGTAAACCAACGGAAACAACAGGTGAAAATCGTTGAGGACTAGGAATAGTGAAGGTGCGTCTAGTCATCTTGGGAGAAAAGCAGTGGGTGAGCGCGCCGATCAGTTGGAGCAGGTGACGGTGCGTCGGCAGAACGCTTTTTTGATGAGGGCGATCGTCGCCCCAAACGCACGGCGATCGGCCGGTTGGCCTGCTTGACACCGCTGAGCACCAGCAGCATGGCCGCAGTGCCCACCACGGCGAGTTGCCAATAGCCCAGACCAATGGCGGTGCCGAGGGCGGCTGTGGCCCAAATTGCCGCCGCTGAGGTGAGCCCCTTAACCTTGCCCCGGTGGGATTGCTGCAAGATTAGCCCCGCCCCAATAAAGCCCACCCCAGTGGCAATGCCCTGGATGGTGCGGCTGAGGGCGTTTACGGAGGAATAGTCTTGGGGGATCTGAAGGGGCAGCAGAATAAACAGCGTTGCCCCCAGACTAATCACCATGTGGGTGCGCACTCCAGCAGAGCGGTTGGTGCCAGTCCACTGGCGCTCGAAGCCAATCAGCCCGCCGATGATGACGGAAAGCCCGACTCGAAAGATCAGGTTGAGCCAGTCGTTGGCTTCGATATAGCCAGCCTGAATCGCCAAAATGCCGCCCCCGTCACTGCATACACCGAAAACCCGGTAGGTTTACCGGTGATTGATTTGTGTTTGACAACTATGGCATGACATCAAATAATTTTCAATCAGATTGCAAACATTTTTTGTTTCATGTACGATTCGGATGCGTTTGCCAAGCGCACTACGAAGCTCTCCGCTAGTTTCTTCGTAAGCGCCTAAGTATTTGTGGAGCACTGGTTGCCTAGAGGCACATCCATGCGTCGCTTCTTGTTTCCTGTTGGAGAAAGCAGGCTATGACAGACCCTATTCGCCCAGTGAATGATGATTACAGCAGCGCCGGTCAGCTCACCCCAGAGCAGATTCGGCAAGCGGCCCAGCAGGGGTTTCAGGCGGTGCTAAACCTCAGGTCGCCCCACGAACCCGGTACGCTGCCCGACGAAGCCGAGCAGGCCGCCGCCGCTGGTTTGGGCTATGCCCAGGCCCCGGTAAGCCCAACCACGCCGGAGGGCGACCCCCTCAACGCTGCCCTGGCTGCGCTGGATGGTCTGCCTAAGCCAGTGCTGATTCATTGCCGGGGCGGCGGACGGGCGACGGCGGTGGCGTTAATTGCGATCGCCAACCAAGAAAAGCTTTCCCGTGACGCATTCCTAGAGCAGGCCTCCGCCCACGGGCTGGGGCCAGAGCAACCGCAGATTCAACAATTTTTGCGCGACTATTACGGCGCCCCTGTACCTGACCAGCAGGAGGTTGGGTAGATGGTGGTTGCCAACGGTCAGACCTCGACCCAGCCGCTCAAGGTGTTTATTTTGGGTGGCGACGGGTTTTGTGGCTGGCCCACAGCCCTGCATTTGTCGAACCTGGGCCACGAGGTCGTCATTCTCGACAACCTCTCTCGGCGCAACATCGACAACGAGCTCGAAGTCAACTCACTCACCCCGATCGCACCCCTCGGAGTCCGCCTGGCCACCTGGAAAGCCCTCACCGGGCGTGAAATTCCCTTTCACCGAGTCGATATTGCCCAGGATTACGACCAGCTCCTGGGTCTGATTCAGCAGTATCGCCCCGATGCGGTGGTGCACTTTGCCGAGCAGCGGGCCGCTCCCTACTCGATGAAATCGCCTCGCCACAAGCGCTACACCGTGGACAACAACCTCAACGCTACCCACAATCTGCTCTGCGCCATCGTCGAGTCGGGGCTCGATATCCACGTCACCCACCTCGGCACCATGGGGGTCTACGGCTACGGCACGGCGGGCATGAAAATTCCCGAGGGCTACCTGGATGTGGAAATTCCCACCGAGAGTGGGGAGCGTATTGCCCAGCGGATTCTCTACCCAGCGAATCCGGGCAGCGTTTACCACATGACCAAAACCCAGGATCAGCTGTTCTTCTTTTACTACAACAAGAACGACGGCGTGCGCGTTACCGACCTGCACCAGGGCGTAGTTTGGGGCACCCACACCCGCGAAACCCGTCAGGACGAGCGGCTGATCAACCGCTTTGACTACGACGGCGACTACGGCACGGTGTTGAATCGCTTTCTTATGCAGGCGGCGATCGGCTACCCCCTCACCGTCCACGGCACCGGTGGCCAAACCCGCGCCTTTATCCACATTCAAGACACCGTGCGCTGCATTCAGCTGGCGCTCGAAAACCCGCCCAGCCCTGGAGAACCGGTGAAAATCTTTAACCAGATGACCGAAACCCACCGGGTTCGCAACCTGGCCCAGCTGGTCAGCGACCTCACCGGAGCCGAAATCACCTACCTCGACAACCCCCGCAAAGAAGCCGCCGAAAACGACCTCTTCGTCGAAAACCGCTGCTTCCTCGAACTGGGCCTAGAACCCATCACCCTCAGCAAAGGGCTGCTGCTAGAGGTGACCGAAGTGGCGGAGAAATACGCGGAGCGTTGCGATCGCAGCAAAATTCCCTCCACATCCAAATGGGTAAGACGTGGAGAGCAGGGAGCGCAGAGTACCGGAATAACCCACTAACCTCCTACCCATCCACCCTTCACCCCTCACCCCCAACTCTCCCATGTCCCAAACCCTCCAAGCCGTCCTCGCCGCCAACAAGACCTACGCCGCCGACTTCGGCGACAAAGGTAACCTCCCCATGCCCCCCGGTCGCCGCTTTGCGGTGCTCACCTGCATGGATGCTCGCCTCGACCCGGCCAAGTTTGCCGGGCTGAGCGAGGGCGATGCCCACGTGATCCGCAATGCCGGGGGGCGGGCCAGCGACGACGCCATTCGCTCTCTGGTAATTTCCTACAAATTGCTGGGCACCCGCGAGTGGTTTGTCATCCACCACAGCAACTGCGGCATGGAAACCTTTACCGATACCGTGATTCGCGGGCTGTTGGCAAACAGCCTGGAGACCGCTAAGGTCGATGCCGATGGCTGGCACGACGTGGGCCAGGGTCTAGGCTCCAATGAGGGTGACTTCATTAACTGGCTGACCATCTCTGACCAGGCCAAAAGCGTGGCAGAAGATGTGGCCCGCATTCGCAATCACCCGCTGGTGCCCGCCAACATCCCCATTTACGGCTACATCTACGACGTGAAGACGGGGGAACTGGTGGAGGTGCCGGAGGCAACGGCGGTAGGGGTAGGAATTTAGGGGTAAAGGGTGGGCAGCTAGGCGGCATTCAACGTTCAAAACTTTGAGCACCCGTCCACCCCCTTACCCCTCACATTGACAATCAATCAACACAAAGGAGACACGTTCAATGCTTAAGCAACTACAGCGCTGGAAAATCCAGCTGGCTGCCTTTTTGGCGGCGATCCTCGCCGTAGCGACCCTGCCAGGGTTGGTGCAGCCCGGTGCAGCGGCAACAACTATCGATTTTGTCACCCCTCAGTGGGTGGCACAGCATTCGGGCGATCGCAGCCTGCGCATTCTCGATGTGCGTACCAACCCGCTCGACTACATCAGCAGCCACATTCCCAGCGCGGTGAACATTGCCGAAAACACCTTCCGTGGCCCTAATGGCCGTTTGCCGGTGCAGTTTTGGGAGCAGCAGAAAATTGAAGCGCTGTTTCAAGAGGCCGGGGTCAACAGCGACAGCCATGTAGTGATTTACTCCGAGGGCAACAGCATTTTGGGCAGCACCCAGGTGGCCTACCTGCTAGAGCGAGGCAGCTTTGGCGGTGAGGTTTCGGTACTCGACGGTGGCTTCAAAGCCTACAAAGATGCCGGTCTGCCGGTGACGAAGGAGTTTCCTGAGTATGCCAAGGGCAACTTCGCTTTGGAAGACAACAGCGACATTCGCGTATCGCTCGACGAAGTGCGATCGATTGTGCGTGACCGCAGCGCCCGCGTTACCTTTATCGACCCACGCCCACCCGCGCTGTTTGCCGGTGAAGAAGACTTGTTCATCCGCAACGGCCACATTCCCGGGGCCAACAACCTTCCCTGGCCCAGCTTTACTGTGGGTGAAGCCAACTTTCACCAGCTCAAGCCCCTCGACGACATTCGCGCGCTGCTGGCCCGCCGAGAAATTACCCCCGAAGACGACATTATCGTGACCTGCAGCACCGGACGCGAGGCATCGCTTCAATACGTGGTGCTCAAGCATCTGCTGGGCTACCCCAACGTGCGTTTGTACGAAGGGGCTTGGACAGAGTATTCAGCCCAGCCTGACTTACCCGTTGCCACCGGGCAAGATCCAAACGTTTAATTGCGCTTATCGGTTGTAATGCGGTGGCCTTTTCCAGTTGGACGAAACAACGGGAAGGGGCCACCCAATGTTGAAGGAATCTATTAATTTATGCTGTTACGCCTATTGCTGCTTGCCAGTGTGCTCACCCCGCTCAGCCTGGGGGGGCATAGTTTTTGGTCGGTTACCCACGGGGCTGCTGGTAGTGACACCGTTGATCCGGTTGCCTCCTGCGCCCCTACCCAGCCCGACGACGATGACGAGGCTGATGAAGACGAAGACGAAGACGACAAAAAGCCGCGCCGCCCAACTCGCGGGCGATTCTCTTAAACTCCCTACCCTGACGCTGACGCTATGTCCCCGATTGGTAACTTAACGGCATCGCCATGGTCAAAAACCGGCTCCAGAGGGCCATCGCAATCGCTGTGGCTTTATCTGCTGCTGGCTGTGGTGGTGGCGATCGCTGCTAGCTTAATCCGCTTTGGCTGGCGGCAGAGCCTGCTGTTTTTGATCGGCACTCTGTTTGGCCTCACCCTTTACCACGCCAGTTTTGGTTTTGCGTCGTCTTACCGGCGGCTGGTGGTGCAGGGCGATGGCCAGGGGGTGCTGGCGCAGGTGGTGATGCTGGCGCTGGCGACGGTGCTATTTGCCCCCATCTTGATGGGCGAACTGGGTCGGGGGTCGCTGGCTCCCGTTGCGCTCCAGGGGGCGATCGGGGCGCTGGTGTTTGGGGTGGGCATGCAGTTGGGCAGCGGCTGCGCCTGCGGCACGCTCTATACCATTGGCGGCGGCAGCTCAATGATGCTGTTTACCCTGCTGACCTTTGGCCTTGGGTCGTTTTTGGGCACCTTGACCAACGGCTTTTGGCAGGGGTTGCCCCAAACCGAGCCCGTGGCGTTGGTGACGCTGTGGGGTTGGGGCGGGGTGGCCTTGCAACTGGGGCTGCTGGGCCTTTTGGGAATTGGCCTATGGCGCTGGCAGCGGCGGCAAGGCCATGAAACCCTGGCGCTAAAACCGCTGCTGCACTGGCGATCGCTGCTCTACGGTCCCTGGTCGTTGGTGACTGGGGCGGTGGTGCTGGCCCTGCTGAATACACTGACTTTGCTGCTGGCCGGTCGGCCCTGGGGAGTGACCTGGGGGTTTACCCTCTGGACGGCCAAGCTGGCCACCCTGCTGGGCTGGAATTCGGCCAGCAGCGAGTTTTGGAGCCAGGAGACGATCGCTGAGGTACTGCAAGTCAGCGTTTTTGCCGATATCACCTCGGTGATGAATGTGGGCATTGTGCTGGGGGCTGCGATCGCCGCTGCGATCGCTGGGCGTCTCACGGTACGGCAGCCCCCCTCGCGGCTTGCGGTGCTGGCGGCGTTAATCGGTGGCCTGATGATGGGCTATGGGGCCTGGTTGGCCTTTGGGTGCAACGTCGGCGCGTACTTCAGCGGCATTGCCTCCACTAGTCTGCACGGCTGGTTGTGGATCGTTTTTGCGCTGCTTGGCACGCTGCTCGGGGTTAGACTCAGGCCGTTATTCCAGCTCTCCAACTGATAAGGCTGGTCTCCCGCAGCTATCGTTTTTCACTCAGCGCCAGCCTAGGCCAAGCCCCAGGGTTCTTGAGGAATCCTGGGGCTTGACGATCTATGGGGTTACTCTAGCCGCAGGGTTTTGGTCATGATTACCATCCATATCTCGACTAAGACACCAGTGTTTTAGGGTGCTGTATGTTGCAGTTTTAGCAACCACAACCATTCAGCAACCGTTTCTACTTACGGTAGCAACAGGTTCAAGTCGTATTCTTTGGCAGATCGGTTATCGAAGGATGTGGGGTGATGCAGGTTAAACGAGTCATATGTGGGGCAGTTGGGTTATCAGTTGCGATCGCCAGCAGTAGCCATGCTCATTTCCAGCCCTTGTCCTCATTCTCCGTTATTGGACGCCCAGCGATCGCGTCATCGCAGCCCATCGTTGTGGTTGAGCGCGTGGAATCACCTCGCACCGTTGCTGCTCCCATCCAAAACGTGTCGGAAGAGATGCGATCGCCCCTTGACATGGGCAGCCTTCCTAATGCGCTAACCGCTGCGGTTTTACAGGATGCTCAAGAATGGTTCAACATCACTGAACTGATGCTTGAAATGGCTCCAGATGCACCAACCGATATCGGTGTCGAGGTTGAATTGATTGAACCGGTTACCTGGAACGAATGTAGGGGTGATTCTGGCCCCTCCCGCCCCATGCGTGGCATCTGCCCTGACATCAATGTATCTGGGTGGCGAGTGGTTGTTGTAGGACAGGGGTTCTCCGAGCCGCTCCGTTTGGTTTACTACATCCCGCAAGGGGCTGAAGTCGGTCTTTGGACACCTCAACCGGATGGGTTGCAAAGTCTGTCAGAAGCCGTACGACGGCGAATTCTTACCCAAGTCGCAGAGGAAGCTGGAATTTCTATCTCCAGTTTGCGCCTGTTCTGGGCAGAGGCGCGTTTCTTTGACCGCTCTTTGAATACTCGTGAAGGTACCCCCAGCTGTGGCATGGATATTCGTTCAGGGTGGGCGGTGCAAATCATGGTCGATCAAGCCATCTCCGGCACGTCGATACAGCAACCTCTCTGGGTCTACCACACCAACATCACGGGTACTGATATCCGTCTGGTTAGCCAGGGTCAGTGGATGCCACCTCCGTGATGGTGCCAACTATGGTGATACTGAGTGAGAATTAGCCAACAAAGCCGTTGCACACCGACCGCGCGAAGCTCCTTTCAGTGAGTTCGAGCAGTTTTTGTGTCAGGTGAACAAGGGCGTTAACAGCCATTGTGTGTACTACCGTAGGCTCGGCAGCCCTCTTTCTCTCAACAGTGACGGCGGGCGCCAAATACACCGTGGGAACTGTATTAGTTCTGGCTGTTGTAGCTATTCCGATCGCTTGATTCTGGAGGAGACGCAGCATGGAGCAATTCACTGGCGGTTGCCTGTGCGGCAACGTTCGGATTGTGGCAACGGGACGCCCGTACCGGGTCGGTCTTTGTCACTGCCTAGACTGTCGTAAGCATCATGGGGCTCTTTTTCACGCTTCTGCGATTTTCCCTCAAGATGCAGTAGCGATCGCCGGCGAAACCCGCGACTATGGCGGGCGGTTTTTCTGTCCCCACTGCGGCTCATCCGTTTTCGCCCGCACCGCAGACGAAATCGAAGTGTACCTAGGCTCTCTAGATGCCCCTAACCAACTGACACCGACCTACGAAAATTGGATTATCCGTCGTGAGTCTTGGCTGCCGTCGTTTCCGCTCACGAGACGATATGAGTGCGATCGCGACCCCACAAGTCGCTTTGAAGAGTAGGTCGCGCGATCAGATTTCCACCTTCAAAGTATCGTAGACTCATAGCCGTTACCTACAAAGCACTTGCGCCTATTGAGCGATCGGCCCAAGCGATGACTCTCCAAGAACTGCAAGCTCATCTTCTCGCCCTAACCCCCGCCGAAAAAGCTGAAGCAGTACAGCTTTTAGTGCAAAGCCTCAGCAACACTTGGCCCGGCATCGAAAAAACACCTGGCATTGTCGGCGGCGATGCCTGCATTACCGGTACCCATATTCCCGTTTGGGATTTGGTGCAGTATCGCCGCCTGGGAGCCACCGACGCCAAAATTTTGGAAGCCTATCCACAACTCACAGCTATTAACTTAGCCAATGCGTGGCACTACGCCGACATCTATCAGGCTGAAATCGAGGCGGCCATTCGTGAGAATGAGGCCGCTTAACCTTGGTGCGTCTTTATGCTGACGAACAGTTCCCGTTTCCGGTGGTTCAACGGTTGAGAGTCTTAGGCTATGACATTCTCACGGTGCAAGAGGCTGGGCAAGCCAACTAACGCATTCCAGATGAGCAGGTTTTGCAGTTTGCAGTGAGTCAGAAGCGGGCCGTGATCACGCAAAATCGGCGAGACTTTGTCAAGCTCCACAACCAATCTTCTGTCCATGCAGGCATCGTTGTGTGCTCTAAAAACTTAGATTGGGATGCGTACACCACTCAAATTTATCGTGTCTTAAGCTGCCAAGACAACATTTTGGGTCAGCTTCTGCGCGTTACCAAGTAGCTAGATCGCAATCAGAAATTGCCAATCAGCCCTGCAAAAATGACCCGTTTGGGTACCGTCAATGGGCTAAGACACTGTGGTAGAACCTTTGTCAGATAAGGGTTTTAGCCTTTGCGCTGCATCTATAACTTCAATCTATCAATTCCACAAAAAATAGCGTTTGCTCTTATTTTTCGCTCCCCGTAAATTGAGGGTGCTCATCCTTCAGGGGTTACATATGGACTGGATTGTACCGACCGTTATGCTTGGGTTGGCCACCGCTACGGCCACCACCTTTGATGACAACATCTACTTGACGATGTTTTTTAGCAAAACCAACCGCACCTTTCGGCCGCGTCACATTGTGGTAGGCGAGTTTGTAGGCTTTACCGGGCTAGTGGGCATTAGCCTAATTGGTTACTTTGCCGGGCTAATGATTCCTCACATTTGGATTGGTCTATTGGGCTTTTTGCCCATCGCCATTGGCGTCAACGCCCTGCTCAGCCGCCAAACCATTGCCGAAGACGAAACCGTAGATGTGTCAGTGGCCAACCCCACCCATCCCCACTACCGCCAGGTGCGCCGCCAGTCGCTGTGGCACACCCTGCGCGACCCTCAAACCTATCGGGTGTCGGCGGTTACCCTGGCCAACGGCGGCAACAACATCGCTATCTACATTCCCCTATTTGCCAGCAGCACCCTGCCGCGCCTCAGCATTATTTTGGCGGTGTGCTATGCGGCGATCGGCCTGTGGTTGACCTTGTCTTACAGCCTGACTCGCCAGCCCCAGGCGGCCTTTGTGATGGCCAACTACGTGCGGCGCGCGTTTCCCTTTGTGCTGATCTGGCTGGGTTCTTCGATTGTGCTCGAAAACGGCAGCTATCAGTTGCTCTATGCTTTGGCTCCTGGGTTGTAGCGGACGGCGGAGGTAGGGCGTGGAAGTTGTGGATGGGTAGATGGGTGGACGAGTGGATGAGTTGTTGAAGATGGTTATGGAGAATCGACGAGAGGGATTGTTTGAGCAAGGATGTCGCGATCGCGATGCGGGCCTGCTGCCTCAAAGCACCAACGATGACTATTGGGATGGCTATCGCTCTGGTCGGCCAACAGGGCTAGATGAGGTAGTGCGCTACTTTCCCACCGTTGAGGCATTTTTGGCTTGGCGAGCGCAGAGAGTAAACGGGTGAGTAGCGCTTGCCCTAGCGGTTTTGAACGGGCCGACCACTGGCCTTAGTCAGTAGCTCCGGTAGTAGCGGTAGCCAGCGAAACATAGCCTGATGTAGGCTCAGCGCCCAGGCGGCAGCCAGCAGCCAGCCCCCCAAAATATCGCTTGGAAAATGCACCCCCAGGTAAACCCGGCTAGCCCCAATGCAAAGCACAAACAAGCCACCCAAACCCAGCAGCCAAGGGCGCTTAGGACTATCCCAGTTGAGCAAAATGAGGGCCAGCACAAAGGTCATCGAGTAGGTGGCGTGGCCGCTCGGAAAGCTGAAGTCGGTGTGGGGCGGAATGCCCTCCCAGAGAGCGGGACGCACCCGATGCCAGAGCACCTTGGCAACCTGGTTAAGCTCGGCGCTGCCCGCCATCACCAAGGCCAGGTAGCTGGCCGGTTGCCAGTTGCGATGCCAGAGGCCTAGAGCTATCAGCCCCAGGGAAGCGGGCAGCACGCCCCATTTGGTGCCTAACTTAGTGGCGATCGCCACCCCCTGATTTAGCTCTGGAGTAGCGTAGCGGTGCAAGTGCAGCAAAAAGGCTGCATCCCAAGCGGGCAGAGCCGGGTAAGCCGCCACCAGCAGCCCTAGGCCAATCAAAATCACCAGGGCCAGCAGCGGTAAAATGACTCCCAGCCAGAGGGTGCTGGGGGCTGAAGATCGAGCAGAATGTTCCATTTGAATAGAAATTAACTTAGGCCGAAATCCAGGTCATGAGCCAGTCGGGTAGCACAGCCCTGAGATTAGTGAGTACATCACCCGTGAGAAAATCGGGCACATCGAGGATGTGCAGCTGTAACAGCACCACGATCGCCAGGGTATACAGCGTGGATGTGATCAGGCCATTGCGCAGTGAGTGAGCACTGGTGCTCTGCCCATCTTTTTGCAGCGCGGTGACCGCCCCCTGCTGCATGAGCATAAAGCCGACGACGTTAGTCAGCCAGTAGCCCAGCCCGGTCATGGGCACCAGGGTATTGGGAAACGGGCGGCTGGCCAGATAGCCAAAACCCAGGGCCAGGGGTAGGTTAATTACCAAATCATTCCACCAGCACAGGGGTGAGAGCAGGTAGCCAACCACCACTAGGCTGCCGCCCCACAGTCGCCGCAGCCAGGGGGCTGTCGACTGTGGGGCGGTGGCTACGGGGGTGCTGTCTGCGACGGCGTAGGCAGCAGGTGCTAACTCGGTATCAGAATTTAACTCGGTATCGGACTGAAGGAGTGACAAGGGGTTCATCCTAACTAAAGAGCTGACGTTAAGTAGAGGAGCTGCAAAACTACGATCGCAAAGTAGCCACCAGTCGCCGAGGCTGACGCAGCAGCTCCAGGGCGTCCAGAATGCTGGTGGAGACAACGTCGGCCGAAACCAGGGTTTCAACCGCGCCCCCTTCGGACTGCACCAGGGCAATACCCAGGGCGGCGGCCTTGAGCATTTGGCCGTCATTGCGGCCGTTGCCGATCGCCACTACCCGCTCGGTGCCCAGATCGCTAACGTAGGCCAGCTTGGTTTCGGCCTGATTTTCGGGTGGGGCAATGGTCAGACTGAGGGGCAGACCCGCCAGTTCGTCTTGGGCCAGCCCAAAAGTGTCGGCGGTAATCACGTGAATCTGCAACGCCTCAGCGATCGCCGCGAGGGTTTCGCCCACCTGGGGAATGAGGCGACCGTCTGTGGCCAGAGTGCCGTTGTAGTCTAAAACGAGATCAGACAGCTGAAGATGGCGAAAGCCGGGGATGTTGATGTCGATCATGGGCTTAGCAACAATCTCAGGGCAAGAGCGATCACGGTGACAACATAGATGCGGCGGAGCCAGCGATTGGGCAAGCGCAGCACCACTCGGCCTCCCAAAAACGCGCCCAGAAACATCACAATACCTAACAGCAAACCCAGACCAAAATCCACTAGCCCCAGGTAGATAAATACCAGAGTGGCTACCAGTGAAGAAAAAATATTTACTAATTTGCTGGTGGCGATCGCCTCAATAAAGCTGTGACCGAAGCAGCTCACAAAGGTAGCGGTCAGCAGGGTGACGTAGCCGCCGCTAAACAGCCCGCCGTAGATAGCCAACAAAAACGTGGCCAGGTAGCCGATCGCCATCTCCAAGGTAAAACGCTGGGCTGGGCTGGGCTGAAGGCCCCGATCGCCTATCGTCAAAGAAACCCCAACCACCACCAGCATAGAGGCGGCAATGAAGGGCGACAGGGCGCTGGTGGGCAACTGCTGAAGCAGCATTGCTCCCAGAGCAGAACCCATCAGGGTGAGGCCAATTAGCCCCGGAGCGCGGAGGCTGTCGAGTTTGCTTTGGCCCACAAAGGGTAGGGTAGCGCCGACACTCATTAGAGTAAGGGCGGCCATGTTGGTGGCGATCGCCACCTGCGGCTCTACCCCCGCTTGCAGCAGTGCGGGCACCGTAATCAGCGAGGTGCTGCCGGTCACCATGCTGATGGCGCTGGTGATAAAAAACACCCCCACCAAGAGCGCCAGCACCGTCGGAGAAAGCCCCAGCCCGCCTGAGCTGAGCCTGACCTGACCTGCGATCGCAACATCAACCATGCCGAGTCCGCACAAACCACTAAAAACCCATCGGGTTACCGGTGTTTCCTCAAAAACTATGCCACAGTTTCAGCACACTTTCAATATTTTTGAGATTCAAACAGGTTTAACCGGCTGTCTCGCCTAACCATCACCAACGTCCATTGGGGCAGAACAGATTTGCCGTAGGGGCATTGCAGTGCAATGCCCCTACCAGAGAATTTTGCTGATCAAAGTGTCTTCATTAGATCAACTGCTGCAATATCGCTTAGAAGTTGTTTCAAAGCTCTGTCTTGGTAGAAAAGCACGATTTCTGAAACGCCCTCTTGACGAAAACTTTAGGAGTTTTTTGCTGAATAGACGATTTTGCTGCTGTAGTTCAGCTTGTTGAATAGGGTTATGTCGGTAGCGATCGCCCAGCACCGCCAGTGCAAATACTTAATTTATGCCTGGAGATATATGACTAAAGTAACTCGCCCTCTCAAGCTAAAGCTAGCTGAAAAAACGCTGGGGCAGGCTTGGTTAGAGGTTTTTAGATGGGAGCTGTGGGCTAGGAACAGCTTGCGATCGCCCTAAATGCTTCATACCGTTAGGCTGCTATGAACGTTCGGCCTTATTTGCGTCCTAAAACTTATGGCATAGCGGTTTTGAGCGTGACGATGGCGCTCCTGCTGATGGGGTTACTGAATCCGGTAGCCGACATGGCTACAACCCCATTTTTACTGTTTTTTGGATCGGTGATAGTCGCTGCCATGTGGGGCGGCGTTGCCTGCGGGTTGCTGGTTACGGGGTTAGCGGCCTTACTCAGCAACTATTTTTTTATGACCCCAAATGGTGGTCTGAGCTTAGATGCTCCAGCCATTATCCGGACCCTAGTCTTTGTTACGCAAGGGGTTGTTCTGAGCCTGCTGTGTGGCTCGTTGAGATCGGCCCGCGATCGCTTAGAGCACAGCTCTCTACAGCTGCAAGAAAGTGAGTTTTCTCTGCGCCACACCAACCAGTGGGTGACGGCTATTTTAGAGAGCGTTACCGACGGTTTTTATGCTGTTGATTTGCAGTGGAGGTTTGTGTACATCAACCCCCAGGCTCAGCACCTGTTCAACCGTCCTCTGGATGTGCTGCTAGGGCAATCAATTTGGGAGGTGCTGCCAAATTTAGAGGGTAGCGCCATGGGGGAATCGTTTCAGCGGGCGATGACAACTCGACAGCCGCTGATCGTTGAAATCCCAGGGGTAGCGCACCCCAATCGCCTGTTTGAAATGCACATTAACCCCCTGGAAAGCGGGTTGGCTATCTATTTCCGCGATGTGACCGATCGCAGAAATAGTCAGCGTCAGCTCTACCAGCAAATGCAAATGCTTGACCTGGCTAACGACAGCATTATTATTCAAGATCTCGATACGGCCACCATTACCTACTGGAACCAGGGGGCCGCGCGGCGGTATGGCTGGTCGGCGGCGGAGGCGATTGGGCAATCGACCACAGATTTACTCAAAACCGTTTTGCCAGAGCCCATGGAAGCGATTCGCGAGGCCATTTTGCAGGAGGGCTACTGGGCAGGGGAGTTGATGCAAACCACCCGCGACGGCCGCTCAATTATCACCAACAGCCGCTGGACGCTGCAATCTACCCCGGCAAATGAGCCCGCCGCCGTTTTAGAAATTAGCTCTGATGTGACTGAGCAAAAGCAGGTGGAGGCGGCCCTGCGCAAGAGCGAACTGCACTTTCGCACCCTAGCCAACTCCATGCCGCAGATGTTTTGGACGGCGCTGCCCAATGGCCAGCTAGAGTACTGCAACCAGCGTTGGTACGACTACACGGGCCTGACCCCGGCCCAGAGTTTTGCCCAGGGCTGGCTGGCGGTGCTGCACCCAGACGATCGCGATCGCGGCCAGGCTGCCTGGGACGAGGCGCTGCAAAAAGGGCTGCCGCTGGCCCTAGAAACCCGGCCACGGCGGGCCGCCGATGGTCAATATCGCTGGCACTTGGTGCGGGCGTTTCCCCTACGGGATGAGCGGGGGGAGGTGCTGCGGTGGTTTGGCTCATCGACGGATATTCACGACCAGAAGATGGCGCTGGTGGAGCGCGATCGCGCCTTGGCCCAAGAGCGCGTCGCCCGGGAAGAAGCCGAGGCGGCCAACCGCATCAAAGACGAGTTCTTGGCGATGCTCTCCCACGAGCTGCGCACGCCGCTGAACCCAATTTTGGGCTGGGTCTCGCTGCTGCGATCGCGCCCCCTCGACGAGACTACCCGCACCCGCGCCCTTGAAACCATTGAGCGCAACGCCAAAGTTCAAGCCGAGCTGATTGAAGATCTGCTCGATGTGTCGCGCATTTTGCGCGGCAAGCTACAGCTTAATATTCAGTCTGTGATGCTGTCTGACGTGGTGCAGGCCGCCCTAGAGACCGTGCAGCTCGCGGCCCGAGCCAAGGAGATCACCCTGATCACCAAATTTGACCCCGACCTAGGAAAGATAGCGGGCGACCACAACCGCCTCCAGCAGATCGTGTGGAACCTGATCTCCAATGCCATTAAGTTCACCCCCAAGGGTGGTGCCGTCACCATCGGCCTGCGCCGAGATGGTAGCTATGCCATTATTGAGGTGGCCGACACTGGCCATGGAATTAGTGCCGATTTCCTGCCCCACGTGTTTGAGCGGTTTCGCCAGGCTGACAGCAGCAGCACCCGGGCCTTTGGCGGACTCGGTCTGGGTCTGGCGATCGTGCGCTATCTGACAGAGCAGCACGGCGGCGAGGTGTCGGTGACTAGCCCAGGACTGGGGCAGGGGTCAACTTTTACGGTGCGACTGCACTTGGCCACTACAGCCTCACTCTCCCCAACGAGCGCCCCCCCCGGCGTCATCAGCTTCACCGATCGGCGGGTGCTGGTTATAGACGACGATCTCGACTCGCTGCACCTGTTGACGGCCTTGCTAGAAGGCTACGGCATGGAGGTGCTGACCGCTAAATCTGCTGAGGAGGGCATGCACCTGATCGAGCAGCACCATCCCGATCTTCTAATTAGCGACATCGGCATGCCCGAGAAGGATGGAATTATGCTGATTCAGGCCCTGCGCCAGCGGCCAGCGGCAGAGGGGGGGCTGACCCCGGCGATCGCCCTGACTGCTTACGTCGATGGGCAAACGCGCGATCGCGCGATCGCCGCCGGGTTTCAGCGTCACCTGAGTAAACCCCTCGACCTAGAGCAACTGGACCAGGCCCTGGCAGAGCTGCTCGGCGGTAGCGGCTAGGTCCACCTCTACTTCACCGCCGCCCCAACTCTATTTAAGGAATAACATGAAAATTTTGATGATTTTGACCTCTCACGACCAGCTGGGAGACACCGGCAAAAAAACCGGCTTCTGGCTAGAAGAATTTGCGGCCCCCTACTATGTGTTCAAAGATGCTGGGGCCGATATTACCCTGGCCTCACCCCGAGGTGGGCAACCGCCGCTAGACCCCAAAAGCGACGCCCCTGACGCCCAAACCGAGGCTACCGATCGCTTTGGCCAAGACCCTGAAGCCCAACAGGCCCTAGCCAACACCGCCGTGCTGTCTATGCTGTCAGCCACCGACTACGACGCCGTGTTTTATCCCGGTGGCCACGGGCCGCTGTGGGATCTCGCCGCTGACACCCATTCCATCGCCCTCATTGAGGCCTTCTATGGGGCGAATAAGCCCTTGGCCGCTGTGTGCCATGCCCCTGGGGTGCTGCGTCATGCCAAAGCACCCGATGGCTCGCCCCTAGTGCAAAACAAAGGCGTAACCGGCTTTACCAACAGCGAGGAAGCCGCCGTGGGCCTGACCGATGTGGTGCCCTTTTTGGTGGAAGATATGCTGAAGCAGAACGGCGGCAACTACTCCAAAGCTCAGGATTGGCAGACCCACGTGGTCCACGACGGTCTCCTAATCACCGGGCAAAATCCAGCCTCCTCGGAAGCAGTGGCCCAAGCCCTGCTGCAAGCGCTGAGCGTCGCTCGGTAGGGGAAGGGCTGGGGGTGCGATCGGGCCAGGGTCAAGGTTTGAGGCTCCCGATTTGTAGGGGCGTAGCATGCTACGCCCCTACGGGATTCCTGATTATGAATCGGGGTTTACCAAATCGGAACTGAGGCGCGAATTTGGGTGAGGGCAAACGCCGTTGGCCCCTACGAAGGACGTCGAATTTACGAACGAGCCTGAGTAAGTTCGACCACGGCCTGCACCAGCTTTTCGAGATCGAGGGGTTTGCTGAGGTGGCGCTGATAACCGCTGGCCAAAGACTGCCGCTGATCTTCGTCGCGGGCGTAGGCGGTGAGGGCGATCGCCGGAATGTCTCCACCCTGGTCTGGGGGCAAAGCGCGCACCCGGCGAATCAGTTTATAGCCATCCATTTCGGGCATGCCGATGTCGCTGATCAGCACGTCGGCATGCATGGTTCTGAGGGCGGCAAGGGCTTCGCTGGCCGAGCCGGCGGTAATCACGTTGGCCCCGTACTGCTCTAGCAGCACCGTCAAGAACTCACGGGTGTCGGCTGAATCGTCTACAGAAAATACTCGAATGCCGCTCAAATCAAGGGCTGGTTTGGGCAGGGCAGCGGCGGATCCGGTGTTCGCCTCTACCGACAGCTGAGGGAGCCGAACGCTGAAGGTGGCCCCCTGCCCCTCGCCAGGGCTGCGGGCGGTAATAGTGCCACCGTGAACATCGACTAACTGGCGCACGATCGCTAGCCCCAGCCCTAGCCCCCCATGCCTGCGAGTAATGGAAATATCCTCTTGCCGAAAGGACTCAAATAGGTGAGGCAAAAACTCTGGGCTAATGCCAATTCCTGTGTCGCTGACGCTAATTTCGGCCTGGTTATCGACGGATTGTAGAGTGACGGTGACCTGGCCGTCGCTAGGGGTGAATTTGATGGCGTTAGAGAGCAGGTTGCTGACGATTTGCTGGAGACGCGCGGTATCGCCTGCCACTTGAATGGTTGGCTCCAGATCGAGCTTGAGGGCGATGGTTTTAGCCGCTGCCGAGGTCTTCACCGTTTCTACGGCCGCTTCGACTATGCCAGCTAAGTAGACCGGCACCGGGTTGAGGTGGAGCTTGCCGCGCAAGATTTTGGCCAGATCGAGCAGATCGTCAACCAGCTGGGTTTGCAACAGGGCGTTGCGCTCAATGGTGGCGAGGGCCTGGGCGGTTTTAGCCGCATCGAAGCTGCGGGTTTGCAGCAGCTTGGCCCAGCCCAGAATGGGGTTGAGGGGCGATCTCAGCTCGTGGGAAAGCACCGCCAAAAACTGATCCTTGAGTCGGTTGGCCTGCTCGGCCTCTTCGCGGGCGATGCGCTCGCGCTGGAGCAGTTGCTCACGCTCGTGCTCGCTCTGTTTGAGCGCGGTAATTTCGATAAAACCTGCGATCGCCCCTCGCACCTCGCCGCTGGGAGCGTAGAGAGGCACTGCTTTGCCATAGATGTAGCGCACCGTGCCGTCGGGGTAGACAAACTCAATTTCATCGGTGACTTCCTGCCCAGTGCGAATGGCCTTTTGCATCGGCAGATCCTGGGGCAACAGTTCTTGTCCCTGTTTGTACTGCTTGAATGGCATGGGACTGTCGCCGGCCCACGAGGACTCGGCGGGTAGCGCTCCCGGCTCCGTCTGCATGAGCTGATGGGCCATGCGGTTGGCGGTCATCTGGCGGCACTCGACGTCGTGGGCAATCCAAATGGCGGCGGGGGTGGTTTCCATCAGGGCGGCCAGTTCTTCGGCCTGGGTGCGGGCAATGGCTTCGCTGCCGATCAGGGCTTGTTCAAAGCGCTTTTGCTCGGTGACGTTGATGGCAATGCCGGTCATGCGAATGGGGTTGCCCGCTGTGTCGTAGAAGGTCTGCCCCCTGACCATGATCCAGCGGCGGCCGTCCTCAGGGTGGCCAATGCGAAAACTGACCTTCAGGTTTTTGCCCCGCTCAATGGCCTCACGGACTTTTATCTCAACGTGGGGGCGATCGAGTGGTGAGATGCTGGCCAGCCAGTTGTCGTAGGAGGGCTTTACCGTCAGGTCCAAGCCATAGAGGTGATAGTACTCCTCTGACCAGGTAACGTGATTGTTGACCATGTCCCAGTCCCACAGGCCGGCCTCAGCGCCCTGTTGAGCTAGGCGCAGCTGCTCTTCGCTCTTGCGCAAGGCGCCCTCCGTCGAGGGGCAATGGGTGGGCTGACCAGTAACAAATACTCCGCCGATTTGGCCAGCCTCATCCCAAATAGGGCTACAGGCCCAGTGATGCAGGGTAGCACCTTGCATAAAGTCGAAGGACTGCGATCGCCCGTTGGCAAACACCTGCTCAATGGCGCTGCCTGCCGCTCCCCAGCCGTCAATGGCGTTTAGGGGCTGTCCTTGGGCATTAGCCGGTAGCAATGGGGCGCAGGCCGAGTTGTGCAATAGGATGCGACCGCATCCCCAAAGGCAAGCCATGGGCGTCTCGGCGCTGAGCACAATGCCCAAGGTTGTCTTGAGGGCAGGGGGCCAGGTGGCGGCATCGCCCAGCGGGGTCTGTGACCAATCGCGCGATCGCAGCAGCGCGGCTAGCGGGGCGGGGCCAGCAAAAACAGCTTGGGTGGTTCCCTGAAGGGACATTATATTCTCCCGTAATGCCTGTGCACCTTGCGCCAGCGGCCCTCAACCCTAAAGGAATATAGCGGCTCTGCAATGCAACGCTGTAGCAGTGAATCACCGCTTGGTTGAATCAGTGCCTGAATGGTTTTACTGACCCAAGTCTGGTTCAACCACAACTTCCTTGACCAAAGAACTGAACCACTAGGCCTGTATCGTTAGCTATAGCTGCGAAACTACAGCTATGACTGATAGTCATCCTTTTTATAGAAAGGGTGATCTATCTTAGGGTAGAAACCTTTTTTACTTTTAATTACGTTGACCAACTCAAGCAATTCAATATTGGCTTCTATTAAAGTCAGTTGGGTAAACAAAGCGTTAAAAATACTCGCTGTAAACACTCAACTCAAATGCGCTGTCAACTACAGCCATTATCTTTGTATAAAAGCTTGCCTTTGACTATGTAACTCATAGGAGGTTAAAAAACCTTTGTTATTACCTTTGCTGCCGGGTTTTTCCTATGCTTTCCTTAAGAAAAGAAGTTGCTTAGGTTAAAAACTTTCTCTCTATCACCTTATCTTTAAACGAGTCTTTCAAATTTAGAGATTTGGTTTTTACTAAAAGGGATAAATTTTAAGAAGAATATTCACAATTAGGTAGTAAGTAACAGCTTGGCTAACTACCCTATTCGGGGAGTTAAAAAAATAATTTAAATGCTCCCTTAATGTCTAAAGCAGAAGGTTATTAACATAATCTTAAACGCGAGGAAAGAGTATACAGGAGCTGAGAGCTTACAAACAACCTCTTCCCGTGGTTGTCCAAAAAATATAGCAAAAGACAGAGGTAAATGTCGTTAGGCGTATATCTCAGGAGCGATGTTGAGTTACTGCCGTTGCCCTAGTGTTGTAATGCTAGAGCCAAAAGTGCAGCGAACTATACCATAAGGTTTTGCCGAAAGGCTAACCAAAAAATACCTTTGGTTGCCTTCACAGCAGTTTTGGTTTTGAAGATAATTTGCAACAATTAAGTTGAAAGGATAATTACATGGAACACGTTCTACGTCGCCTAAATCGCAACCTGGCTCGGATTTCTATGGTGGTAGTAGCCTCGCTGTTTTTGCTATTAGGGATAGCTAATCCGGCAATGGCTTTCGGCAATTCCGGCAGTAGCCCCTCTGATGGCACCACCCAAATGAATAATCTCCAGGAAACGTCAGAGCGTGCCCTTGATGCTGAGCCTCGAAACCAGCAAGAAGTTCGGCGTAAAGCCCAGCAAGGCCCTAATGAAGTGCAAGGCGATGCTGACCTGCACACCATGAATTCCCCCTCAGATTCTCAATCTGCCACCACCGTGCAGGATCAGATTGAAAACGTTCTGGAGAAAATTACTCCCGGCAACTAGACTCCGTTGGTACCAGCGATGTCTTGAGCTACA
The DNA here is from genome assembly GCF_039962255.1 of Leptolyngbya subtilissima AS-A7. NCBI lineage: Bacteria > Bacillati > Cyanobacteriota > Cyanophyceae > Leptolyngbyales > Leptolyngbyaceae > Leptolyngbya > Leptolyngbya subtilissima. The sequence goes on from NZ_JAMPKY010000004.1 coordinate 250,641, forward strand.
GTCTAATGCCTCAAATCCCTCTCCTTGAAAAAGGAGAGGGATTTTTTTAAGCTGGCCAATCTGTAAATGTACTGCACCTAGCAAAGTCTCCCCATCTTTACCAAGTGCAGCCTATGAAGCTCATGGTTAAGGACTTTAGAGGGTTGGTTCCTCCCAAGGGGGAGAAGGGGAGGCAACGACAAGCAATTTTCAGAGAACTCGGTGGCTGTCTGTCAAGCTAGCTAGCTTGGTGACTGTGAACGATGTCTTGGCAAAGCCGCTGGAGGTTGGAGTGAGACCCAGACGCTAGGGCTGGCTGAGCGACCCGGCGGTAGCTGCGGTGGGCCTCCTTAGAGCGCCCCAAGCGCTGTAGGGCAACGCCGCGAAAGAGCCATGCTTGGCTGTGCTTGGGGTTGAGCCAAAGGGCGCGATTGCAGCAGGTGAGTGCGTCCTCTAGACGGTTGAGCCAGATCAGCACTACGGCTTTTTGTACCAACAGTCGAGTAGTGGCAAACCCGGCTAGGGTTTGAGCCTGCTCTAAGCTGGCCAAGGCATCTTCGTAGCGGTTGAGGCAGGTAAGTGCCTCGGCTCGGTTTTGCCAGCTTTCGACATCGTGGGGTTGTAGGGCTAAGGCATGCTCAAACAGCTCAAGGGCGTCCTCAAAGCGCCCCATCTCTAAGCGAATCTTGCCGAGCTCACACTGACCCATGGCAACGGTTTCGTTGTCGCAGGGAGGTAGCGCCCTGGGAACGGTGGCCAGAGACCGGCCTTGAGGTAGCGTTGCATTGGATCGAAGGCCAACGGGTGAGATTTGGCGATCGCGAACCATAGTTTCCATAGCTTTGTCCTTTTCCTAGAGGGAATCGGTGCATTTCAAGTAACGGTAGTTAGCGGTTGTGGCAATTTTGTGTCAGTGGCGTCTCAGTCCCGTCTCGTCGGTGTTGCCCAGGCAGATTTAGCCCTTTTGTCATAGTCTTGGCACAGCAATGACACACGAAAAACCTACTCTGAACACCATCGTTAGGAGGTAGACGATGGATCTGGAACTGTCCTGTAAGCGATATCAACTCGATATCCCCCACGGCATTTGGCAAGAATTTTTTGCCCAGCTCACCGATGAGCACCGGGGCCGGTTGATTACGTTGAAGCAATTAGATCAAGAACTGGGCGACTTTAACGTGCTGTATCAGAAGCCGCTGTTTTCGATCACCTACGACCAGCCCGACCACAGCAACGACCTGATGGTCACGGTCAACCGCTTTTTGGGCACCCGTGAGGCTGTTTATGCTCACCGCATTGTGTCTCCCCAAGCCGTCAGTATCGTTACCGATGAAGATGGGGCAATTCAGTCTTGCACCATTACTGATGAGGATTATGCCCAAACCGTCATTAGTTTTCAGTTCCAGCGGCTGAGCCCAACCGGCAGGTTTTAGGACCACGGTTCACTAACGTTTTTGAAAAGGGGTGCTCGAGCCATCGGGCACCCTTTTAGATTTTGTGGGCAGTTTAACCAGGCAGTGGTTTAAAAAATTTTGCGATGGCAGGGGGAATCAACAGATGCCCCTGCCCCTTAAACAGGAGAAGTTAAGGTGAGTTTTGGCAGCACCGCTTAGCGGTTGACAGTGCTCATGTCGGCGTAGCGATCGCCTACGGCGGCACCTTGAGGAGCCACAGCGTTAATGCGATCGAGTTCGGTCTGGGACAGCTCAAGTTCCACTGCCGCCACGTTTTCTTCGAGGTACTTGCGGCGCTTGGTGCCGGGGATGGGCACCATGTCGTCGCCTTGGGCCAGCAGCCAGGCCAGGGCTAGCTGAGCGGGGGTGACGCCTTTTTCGGCGGCGATCGCCTTCACCTGATCAACCAAAGCCAGGTTCTTGACAAAGTTTTCACCCTGAAAGCGGGGGGCATGGCGGCGATAGTCGTCGGGGGCAAAATCGTCGGGGGTTTGAAAGGCACCGGTCAAAAAACCGCGCCCTAAGGGGCTGTAGGGCACAAAGCCGATGCCCAGCTCACGCACTGTTGGCAAAATGTCGTCCTCCGGCTCCCGGCTCCAGAGGGAGTATTCGGTTTGCAGCGCGCTGATAGGGTGAACAGCGTAGGCGCGGCGAATGGTGTCCGGGGCCGCCTCTGACATGCCCAAGTAGCGCACTTTACCCGCCTGCACTAGCTCGACCATTGCCCCGATGGTGTCTTCAATGGGCACCGTAGGGTCTACCCGGTGCTGGTAGTAGAGGTCAATTACGTCGACCCCGAGCCGTCTGAGTGAGTCATCGCAGCACTGCTTGACGTAGTCGGGCTTGCCGCTGACGCCGCCCCAGCCGCCCTCGGCAGTGCGCACATTGCCAAACTTGGTGGCCAGTACCACCTGATCGCGGCGATCTTTGATAGCGCGGCCCACTAGCTCTTCGTTGGTAAAAGGCCCATACATGTCGGCGGTATCGAGCAGGTTGACGCCTAGCTCGAGGGCACGGTGCAGGGTGGCGATCGCCTCCGCCTCATCGCGATCGCCGTAGAACTCTGACATGCCCATGCAGCCGAGCCCAATGGCAGAAACTTCTAGTTGACCTAATTTACGGGTTTTCATGGCTTAAATCCTAGTTGACGTGTTCTGTTTCAAAATCGTTCTTCCCTAACTCCCAAAATTGGGAAGTGGGATGCTCAAACTTCCGCAGCACAGATCCAGTGGACCGGCTGCGAGCGGTGAAACTTGAAGGCTTAGACCTTTTGTGTGATTAGCAAACTGGCGAAGATCTGCGCTCCTGCCGCCCTATCCACTGCTGGTAAGGGCTTGACCGCAAAGATTATGCGTCAGGCAGAGCGGGTCTGTTCAGATGGGTTGAGTGAGTCATGGATGTTTGCCTCTAGTTCTGAATAGTGCTGAATCTTCCAGTCGATGACGGCCAGGTTGTCTTGCAGCTGCTGAATTTGGGCCAGCACTGCTTCACGGTGAGATTCCAGGATTTGCCGTCGGCTGTGGAACCCAGTGTCGGGCTGAGACCTCACCAGCTCTGCGTACTCCTGCATCTGACGAATGGGCATTCCCGTCAGGCGCAGCTTATTCAAAAACTCGATCCAGCGGAGGTCGTTGGCTGAGTAACGCCGATGGCCGCTAGTGGAGCGACCAATGGGCGCAATCAGGTTGCAGCGCTCGTAATAGCGCAAGGTGTAAACGCTAAGCCCAGTGGCAACGGCGACCTGCTGAATGGTGAGTTCTTCCATATGTGCACGTTAGAGGTTAGAGCGCACTCTAAGTCAAGCAGAATTTTTCAAATCTGTCTGGTTTGATCTGGGGCGAGGGTGCTTGCCCTGAGAAATCCGTTTGCCAACCATCGCTTCATCAAAACAAATGCCATTTGCCCTACCTAGGTGCCCGTGGGGATAGGATTGCCCCCTAGCCCCCAAAAATGGGGGAGTACAGAGTCTCAAAATCCCCCAGAATTGGAGGATTTTGAGAGCCATCGGAGTCTAAAGGTTTTGCCAGTTCATTCCTCGATTAGCAACGCCGAAGTGTTGAGTTCGAGTTCGGTATTAGACTTTAATCGCGGGCTGCGATAGCCCAGCTTCATTCGCTTTTTCCCAGCATGGCAGAACCGATTACCACTCTGACCGACTACGCGATCGCCCTGGAATGCCTGATTTTAGCCGGGCTGCTGCTGGGACAGGGGGGCGTGCAACGGCTATGGGCGGCCGCCTTTACCAGTGTTAGCGGCGCGGCCTTGATGGGGGGCATTTACCACGGGTTTGCCCACCAGATGTCTCTGCTCCAGCGGATTTGGCTCTGGCAGGGCATGGGTATAGCAGTAGCGATCGCCAGTTTTTTTACTGTTGTGGCGGCGGCGGAGACTCTGAGCCGGGGCAGTCGCTTGGCCCTGTTAGCTCTGACGACGGCAAAACTCGCCTTGGCGATCGCCGCAGGGTTCACTCTATGGAGCTTTGCTTTGCGGGTGGCCGATTACCTCAGCGCGTTGCTCATTGTGCTGTTGGTGCAATGGCTCCAGCGCTATCGGGATCCTAGTGCCCCAGTCTGGCTGCTGGCTGCGATCGCCTTCTCGGGGCTGGGGGCCATAGGGCTGCTAATTCCCTGGCCTGGGGTCAGCCCTTTGGTGGTCTATCACTTGGTGCAAATGGTGGCGCTGTTCTGCATCTACCGCAGCGTTGCCGCTAAGCACACGGCTAATGCCGGTGTTCCTGGCTAGAACTGAGTTTAGGAGATTACGGGTAGCGGCAGCGAGAAAGAGGAAAGGAAAGATGCAGCTGTGTAGTAGGCGATTCATCTCCCCTACCTCCCCTTCTCTACCCACTGACTCTGACTATGTCTCCCTCGCAGTCGATGTTGAGGCAAAGACGGTGGGCTTAGTGTAAAGCGAAGATATTAGATGTGGATGACTATATGGCTTCTAACAATCAAACAACTCAAATTACTGAAGACTCTACTAACGACCTGTTTCAACGCTACGACGCGCTGTCTGTAGACGATAAGCTGGCATTGCTCTACTACATATATGAGGCCATGGGGGGCTCTATCACTCCAGCAGCGCCCGAAGCCGCCGATCCTGAACTGGCTGAGCCGCTGATTAAAGCGCTGTATGACCTATCGGAAGAAGATCAGCTTGAGGCCATGCGCAGCGTTGCGCGGGGCGAGCACAGCGATATATCTGAGCGCTACGGTGCTTTGAGCGCCAACAACCAGCTGCTGGTTTGGTATGGATGGGCCGAAGCCATGGGCAAGCAAATTGTCGATATGCCCAGCGACTACGAAGCCGAAGGCGATGTCAGCAAAATTCTCTCCGACATCAAGGGCATGGAGTTCCAGTCACAGATTTCGCTGCTGCGGGAAGCTGCCACCCAAATGGGTTTCACCAGCGTCACCGCTCCCCCTCCCCTATCCGAAACCGGCATCACCAACAGCTTGTAAGAACAATGCGGCCTCGGCATCTCTAAAGATGCCGAGGCTGCGAACATAAAACCTTGTGTTCAAGCTGCTACCGGTGGTTTTCGAGCCGATTGCGTGCCAAGAAATAGCCGTTTGCGCTGGTGCCGATACGTAGCCCGGCCTCGGACCAGGCGATCGCCCCCCACTGCGCTACTGCCTCGGCATGGGTTTTGACGGTGCCAAGCTGACCGCAATCGTGGATGTAGCTGGTGCCCCGCCCGATGTTGTCGCGTCCGATGTAGACCTTAGCCCTGACCGCATAACCGCTGCTTTGGGGTTCCAGATATACCAGGGCACCGTAGAAGGCATCGCCATACTTGCCATCGCCCCAGCCCATAGCAACAACTCGGTTAATCTCCACCGTCTCTGAGCTATGAGCCACGGCCAGACCCGAGACGAAACCAATCATCAGAGCTACAGCGATGCTGAAAAAGAGCGGTAGAAAACGTCTCACGGCATAGCCTTAGCATCAAATTTTTAGCTCAAGCGGCTTTGGCTTCGGCCTCTAGATCCGCAATGTAGCCGTCGATCGAGTGGTCGCTAAAGCGGCGGCTGAGCACTTGCCATGTCCAGCGAGAGCCCAGCTGAATGGCTTTTTCGACATGGTCATAGCCCTGCCAGGTGCGGGGAATGCGGGTGACAATATCCCAACCGTAGACAAAGCGGTAGCTGTTGGGAATGCGGCCGTTATAGGACTCGACCATGGCGCTGTTGCCCACTCGAGGAGCGCCAAAGGTGTAGACCTCAAAGCTAAGGTCGCGCTTGGTGCCCAAGTTGTACTGAATATCGAGGGCGGCGATAGTAGCGAGCGCCCCTCCTAGGCTGTGGCCGGTAACGATGACATGCTGGCCCACAAACTTATCCATGCCTTCCAGCAGCTGCTGGCGCACAGCAAAGTAAGCCGACATAAATCCTTGGTGAAACTTGACTTCGGTGTTGCCGTCGCCGTAGGGGTAAACCTGCTGGCGAAACTGAACGTTGTTCATCCAGTCAATGGATTTGTCAGAGCCGCGAAAGACGATGTAGAGGCGATCGCTGGTCATCTCATTCAAAATCGACACCTGGGTGTCGGTAAAGCCATTGTCCTGGCTTTCCACAAACACTGGTTCAACGTCGGGATAGCTCGAAAACCGCAGACCGTTAAAGTCGCGGTAGACCTCTTGGCACAGGCGAGCGCATTTGAGAGCAACGGCGTAGTCGACCATTGGGCATTCCTCCAAAAAGGCATAGTTTTTCCCTGAAAACTGGTAGAGGAGTAGCTGAAACCCCTGCTCTAGATCCTAGGGCGCAGGCACCGACCACCAAGCCAGGGCGTAGGGCTGAGTGGGTTCGCTGTGGGCCTGCTGCTGATAAATAACTCTCAGTTTGTACCGACCCGTTTCCGGAATTTGGTAAAAAATGTGTTCAATGCTGTCAACCTCGCTCACCGATGACCACACACTCTTGGTGATGTCGTCTTCGTCAGCGGGCATGAGGTAGACGTCGAGGTTGTTGAGCCCTTTGTCATTAAAGCCCTCGCCCAAATCGTAGAGGCCGTTGCTGTTGGCATCGGCCAGTTCTACCACTCGCTCCCAGGCCAGGGTAGCCGACAAAAAGCTGCCCGCCTGAAGGGCATCGGTAAACTCGTAGTCGTGGACAGTGGCGGGTCGGGCCTCCAGCTCGGCGAAGTTCCAGCCGATGGCGGGAATGGCCTGGTCGGGGCCAGTGGCACCGGGGGCCAGCTGTTGGTAGGCGCGGTAAGCATTGAGGTGGCCAGTGCCCAGGTCGCTGTGGAGCGGAATTTTGGGGTCGCGGTAGGCATCAGACTCAATCCAGGAGCGGTTGCTGTCGTCAACCAGGGTGCGGCTCATGCCCAGGCGCAGGCCGTCGCCGCTGTCTTTAATTTTGTCGGCGGAATTGAGCAGCACGGCTTTCATCACCATGGGGTGGCGGGCATCTAGGGACCAGTTGGGCGACCCGGTGCGAAACTGGCGATCGACAAACTGTTGCAGCAGAGCAACGGCGCCCACCACGTGGGGCGAGGCAAAGCTGGTGCCGCTAGAGCGCCGCACCTGTCCGTCGGGGTCGATGAGCTCAATGTCGCTGCCGGGGGCCACCAGGGTAATGGAGCGGCGAGGGCCTTCGTTGGTTTCGGGGGCAGCCTGGCGCGATCGCAGTGTGGGTTCGCTGCCCAGGTTAGAGTAGTCGATTTTGCTGAATTGGCCGTTGACCTGGCGCGAGTAGGCGATATTCAACCCGTTGAAGTTGTCAGTGGGAATGGGAATGCCGCCGCCGCCTTGGTTGCCCGCAATCACATACAGCGTGCCGTGCACCCGCGATGACCAGTCGATGCACTGGGTGAGCAGGGCGTTGCCATCGAGCACCGCGTTGGGGCGTGGGTCGCGGCTCAGGGGTTCGCCAAAGCTAAAGTTGATCGCCCGCACGTCACCGCCATTCTGCGACGCCACCGACTGGGAGGCGAGGCATTCTTCGGGTTGGGCGCTGCGATCGCCCAGCTCCCCCACCGCACCCGAATACAGCATGGCGGCGGGGGCAACTCCCACCCGCAGCTTGTCTTGGCTGATCATGACGCTGGCTACATTGGCGGCGTGGCCATCGACATACTCATCGGCCACAGCCCAGCCGTCGAGCACCAGCACGCGCCGCACCATCACGGGCAGGGTTTCTGAGGCCACCTTGTCGAGGCCAAACTGGCTGGGGCGGCCAATTTCGACCTGGCCAATGGCAATTTTTTCGCCAGTCAAATTGTAGGGGGCGTCGTGCAGCCGCCGGGCGTCAATTCCCTCAGGGCCAACGGATTCGGTGAGGGCCAGCACCGGCAGGGCCAGGGGCACCAGAGCACCGATTCCCCCCAGCCAGAGCAGCGTCTTTAAACGGGGCTTTGGCCCTTGATGCTGCGTCATCCTCTTACCCCACTTCGCCATAGCCCTACCCTGCTGCAAATATCTCTGGGCAAACTCTATCGCAAAGGCTCTGGCCCCGGCAGGAAAACCGCTGAATCTATCTATTTCTTCAGAATCTTCTGCTGTTTTGCCCTAGGGTGGTGGCATCACCTGGGCTTTGACCTGTGCCCGAGTGAGTAGGCGGCTAAGGCGCAGGGCCTGGTGACGGTAGAGCGGCAGTGGCAAGGTGCCGGGTAGCTGAGCCATAAACTCCCGCGCGTCGCCGAGGCGGTAGCCAACCACCCGAGCTAGCTCGGTGGCCCCGTCGAACAGGGCATCGGCGGTGAGAGCTTTTTCGAGGTAAATGTGCCAGGTGCGGGGGGCTAGTTCGTGTTGCTCAATGCGGCGCAAACCGCTAATGGTGGCCAGTACCGCCAGGCGATCGCCCGGCTGCAAGCGAGTGTCGTCGGAGGGCATGATTTTGCCGGGTTGGTCGCCATGCTGATGCCACAGGGGCACAACGCCATAGCCACAGGCCACCTCTGACAGCAGCATCTCAGCTAGGGTATCGTCGGTTTCAACCCGGTACTGGGTAATCAACACTGTCTGGTCGTAGAGGCGAAATAGGCCAATGACATGCTCACCAAAAGCCGTTGCAGCAAAGGCTTCAGCCGATAGCGCTGAGGCACAGAGCACCTCGGCAAAGGGAAAGATCTGGGCAACGCGATCGCTAAACTGGCGATCGTAGGTGCGAATGATGGCGCGGCAGTCGGGGTTGAGCCGGTGGGCCAACAGCCCCATCTCCAGGTTTTGAATTTCGTCTTCGCTAACGGCTACCACACTCTTGGCAGTGGCCAGGTTGGCCTTAGAGAGGGCGGCGTTGACATCGCCAGTCAGCAGCGGTACTTTAGGCAGCACGTCAGCATCCAGCGCCTGAGCCGAAATACCCACAATGGGCTGATCGAGTTCTTGCAGCGCCGCTACCACCTGCCGCCCGACGCGCCCCAGCCAGATCACGACTACGTGGTCTTTTTCAGGTACGGGGGGGCGGCGCTCCATAAACTCAAACCGCAGCGTGAGCAGTTTTTCGGTAAGCAGAGCATAGAGTACGCCGACAAAGGCGGCTCCGGCCACCGTTAGCAACACCCCAAAGGTCTGGAGCAGACGCGGATGCTCAAAGTCTGCGAGAGCGGCGTAGACATCGCCGTAGCCGCCAAACAGGGTAATAAAGGTGTACAAAAACGCCTGAAACAGAGGGATGTCGTCGGGGGAATTGGCATCTAAGAGCAGGGTGCCAACCAGACACAGGATCAGTACGGTAACGCCGCAAACTGTGGCCACCCGGCGCAGCTGATGGCCAGAGCTGGTCTGCCAAATGCTAAGCAAGCCCTGCCGCAGGGCGGGCCAGTCGCCTAGGCGAGCGATCGCCTGCCTCAGTCCTCTAAATGCCCCCTGACGCAGAGGTTTGGGGGCTTCGCGATGGAGCGACCGCAGCTGGGCATCGCATTCGACCAAAACGACCTCGTCGCCGGCTCGCAGCACCGTGTCGGGCAGCCACCTGTAGAACAGCGCTGAGGGGCTGGCAGCTACCCTATCCAGATCTGGAGCGAGGGGAGTATGGCAGAGCACCCGGCGATGACTGGTGTCTAGCTGGTGGAGCTGGCGGCGATCGCACCAGTTATGTCTTGGCTCCAGCCGCTGCATCACCACCTGAAAGCGGTGGCCGTCGAGGTTAAAGTAACCGATCAGTTCTTCCCCAAAGGCGCCTAGGGCAAAGGCCGGAGCCGCCAGCTGCGTGGGCTCAAGGGCGACAAAATTTTTGAGCTGCTGCCCCATCAGCTCGTTGAGGTTTTGCTTATCTGAACGCATCACCAGCCGCACCCGCGGGTTCAGCACCCGCGCCGTTAGGGCCGCCTCTAGATTGACCCGCTCATCCTGCGTGACCAGCAGCACCGCTCGGCACTGACGAATTCCCGCCCGCTCCAGCACCTCTGCCGAGCGGCAGTCACCGAGTTCTAGGTGGTCAATTAAATCCCGTAGGTGGGGTACCTCCCACTGATCGGGCAGGGCGTTGTTGATGGCATGTACCGGCACCCCAAAACTCTTGAGATTGGCCACACAGTTTTGGCCCAGGCTACCCAACCCACACACCAAAAAGCCGTCGCTGGGTAAGGGTGGCGAAGACTTCAGCGGTTGAGGAACTGCGTCAAGCACAGGGAGAGCAGGGAAGTAGAATGCCGCTATTGTAGGCGGGAGAATTGAACAGTGGCTGCTTCGCAGACAAGTTTGCGGCCAGCATGGGTCAAATGGTGAGCACTATCTCAATGCAAAACAAAATATCCTAAGCTGACCTACCGCAGAGCCGTACTTTGGGCCTGCAATGCCAAACTGCTGTGCCACATTGGCGATCTGCGTCTTCAGATCGCCAGACTGCTGTGCCAGTTTCGCCAAACTGCTGTGCCACATTGATGATCTGAGGGCGCAGATCGCTAAACTGCTGTGCCACATCGGCGATCTGCTGTGCCAGTTTGGCGATCGCAGGGTGCGGATTGCTTTGCAAGACTACGCGATCGCCAAACTGCTGTGCCGCATTGACGATCTGAGGATGCAGATTGCTTTGCAACGCTGCGCGATTTGCTTGGCAACGCTGTGCGAACGCTAAACTACTGCGCCACTTCGCTCAACCGTGGCGTTTAGAGACCGGGTGCCTTGGCCCATAGCTCAGTTTGGGCAAAAGCTAGCGCGGCCCCGGCCTCTTTGATCAGTAGGGCTACTCCTCTATAAGTAGGGTTTTAGTCAAAATCACCATCCACGGCGTGTCTGAGGAGGCTGCGCCTACGACTCCGCCCGGCGGCACGGGGATGGGGTCGCTCCAATCGTTGGGGTCGGCGTAGCCGTGGGCATGGAGAATTTTGATGGTGCGGTCTATGGCGGCCAGGCTGCCGTAGAGCAGGTGACGCACTTTCTCGGGGTGAGTTTGGGGGTTGCTGCGCGAAGACGGCGGCAAGTTAGATGCGCCGCTGGCATCGGGTTCGAGATATTCAAACATCGGTTCTGTTTCCTTGGCGTAGGGTTGCAAGAAACAGAACGCGAAAACCCTAGCCACCCGCAGCTTGAGGTGCAAACTGGGGGGCTAGGGTACCATGAGCCTAGCCACGCAATCTGCCTTAGAGATTTGCGGGGTTAGCTGTCGGTTGGTGCTGGTACCACCTTCCGGCAGCGCTAAAGTTTCCGAGTTCTGTATGGTCACCGCTCTGCTGAACGGCTTAACGTAAAACACTACTGATACAAAAGCTCCCCGTCAACCGTATTAACGATAGTTGCTAAAGGCAGGATCAACTATCCAACGGACTTTTCACCCCCAGTCCACCTCGATTTAGAACATGGGTATAAATCATAGTGGTCTTGACATCTTTGTGGCCCAATAGCTCTTGCACCGTGCGAATGTCGTAGCCATTTTGCAGCAGATGGGTTGCAAAGCTGTGGCGAAAGGTATGGCAAGATACACGCCTTTGAATATCAGCAGCTCGAACCGCTTGTTTAACTGCCTTTTGCAAGCCACTTTCGTGAAGATGATGGCGACGACAAATGCCCGTGCGCGGATCGATAGAGCGACGCTCTGCGGGAAATACATATTGCCAAACCCATTCTCGATCAGCATTGGGATATTTGCGTTCAAGAGCATAGGGCAAATAAACCGACCCATAGCCTTGGGCTAAATCTTGCTGGTGCAGTTGCCGAATCCCTTGAATATGATGATCTAAAGGCTCAATCAGCGCACCTGGCAGCATCGTCACTCGGCTTTCTCGCCCTTTAGCATCTCGAATGATGAGTTGACGTTAGCTAGAATCAACATCTTTAATCCGTAGCTTCAGTCCTCGGTCAGCCGTAGCCAACTACCGTAAAGCAGTTTAGCTACTAGTAGGTAGACTCCAGATAAGTTATTGAATACAGCGCTGACTTCGCTGGGCGTCAACACTGTGGGTAGGTATCGAGTAGGCCGCGCTCGGATGGCATTTAAGTTTCAGTCTGTATCTTGCTGATAAGCCTCGGGATACAAAAAGATTAGGGCGCTGAGCGCTTGATTTTGGGTAGATGGTGCGACCTTTTGCTCAACCGCAAGGTGAGTTAAAAATGCTTCTACTTCAGCAACACCCATTTCCTTAGGTGGCCTCACCTGATGAAACGCTATGAAGCGTTTGATCCAGTGGATATAAGTTTTCTCAGTTTCATAAGAGTAGTGCCTGACTCGAAGCACCTGGCGAACTTGGTCAAAAAGCTCATGGGTAGATGCCACGACAACGTTTGTACGGAGAACAGTATTGTGATCAATGGTACATGCTTACGCACCTCGGGCTTTGTGAAGTTATACGGAAAACTTCTGGGTAACTACCCCTAGCAAGGATAATATGCGGCAATTATCCGTATAACTGCCTTCAGAAGGTGAATTATACGGAAACTGTCGGTATAACTGCCCTCTCTAAGGCAGTTATACGGAAACTGTCGGCAGAATAAGTTGTTAGCTCTCTGAGTTGTTGCCAATGATGCCTGATGAACTGATCCACAAGATCAAACAAGCCTTTACGGATGTAGCTTATCCTGGTGACGATGCTCTTACAGCAAGCAGCTACGGTGATGAACCAGCGGCACTGATCGAGGAGTTCTCTGAAAAAAAGGATTGGCAACAACTTGATCCTCAGTTTTTGGATCAAGCCCCCGACGGCTGGGGATCTGCTTTGTCATTTTTCTCCAATGACGCGCTTCAGTTCTATCTCCCCGCCTACTTAATTGCTGATATTCGTGGCGAACTGAGGTGTGTTGACCCAGCATATCGTTTGTGTTCGTACTTAGCCTTCCCAGGAAAGACAAAGATTGCGAAGATCTGGGGCGGCGGAACCATGGAAGAGCGTGCCCGTGAAGAATTTAATCGTTACGATGTGGCAAAGGTATCCGTCATCGTTGCTTACCTTCAGTGGAAGCTAGAATCTGTCGAGGAGGATATTTTAATCGAGGAGGCTCTTGTAAATTATTGGTTAGACCGTAAGGTTGGTGATAACTGAAGTCGTAAGTTATATAGACAGCTAACAAGCGCGTGCACACGGAACGGAGGCATACGCTATTGACTATAAATACGAAGAACATCGCCGTCCGGTGACGCGCAGACCGTTAGAAGAAAATTTTGCTCTAAGTCTAGAACTTTAGTTCCAGGGTTTTTAGAAGACGTCTTATACCCCCAATCGCTGCAAACGATACAGACTCGAATACAACCCCTCCCGCGCCAGCAGCTCGTCGTGGCTGCCCTGCTCCACCAGCTCACCATGCTTGAGCACGAGAATGCGATCGACATTACGAATGGTAGAAAGGCGGTGAGCAATAATGATCGCCGTGCGCCCCTCTAGCAAGCGCTCTAGGGCCTCTTGAATCATCGCCTCGGTGCCCACGTCCAGGTTGGCTGTGGCCTCATCCAGCACCAAAATTCCCGGATCGCGAATCGCTGCCCGCGCAAAGGCCAACAGCTGCTTCTGGCCACCCGAGAGGTTGGTGCCCCGCTCTCGCAGCTCGGTGTTGTAGCCCTGGGGCAGCTCTTCAATCAGCCCGTGGATGTTGGTCTTTTTCGCTGCCTCAATTACCGTCTCTAAGGGATATTCCTCCCCCAGAGTAATGTTGCTTTTTACATCCCCAGCAAAGAGAAAGCCATCCTGCAAAATTACCGCCATGCGCCGCCGCAGCTCTGACTGGGGCAAATCGCGAATATCAACCCCATCCAGCAAGATTGCCCCCTGGTTGATGTCGTAGAGCCGACACAGCAGCCGAATGATCGAACTCTTCCCCGCCCCCGTTGGCCCCACCAGGGCCACTTTTTCTCCAGGGCGAATGGTAAAGGTGAGGTCTTTGAGCACGTGCTCGTCGGCCTTGTAGCCGAAGGTGACGTGGTCGAAGCGAATCTCAGAGGCTTTGGAGAGTGATGGAGTGATGGGGTGATGGGTGGATGAGTGAATGGGTGGATGGGGGGTAGACTCGGCGGCGGCTTCTATCTGGGTAGGGTAAGTGGTAGGGAAAGCGCTTAAGCCATTGTTTTTACTCCCTACCCCATTACCTCCCACTTCCTCACTCCCCACCTTCTCTGGGTCGCGGATCTCCACCGGCACGGTGAACAGGTCGGTAATGCGCTCCACGGCGGTGAGACCGGCTTGGATGGCGGTGAATTTGTCAGCAAACTGGCGTAGGGGGTCAAAGAGGCGCTGGGCAAAGAGAATAAAGGTGGCCAGGGTACCAAAGGTGAGGGCGTCTTGCATCACCAGCAGGCCGCCGAGCCAGAGCACGCCGCCGATCGCTACTAGCGAAATCCACTCCAGCGTAGACGACACCGCCGAGTCGTAGAAAATGGTTTTATCGACGGCGGTGATGTATTTCTGGTTGGTGTGGCGAAACATTTCGGCGTTGTAGCGCTCGCGCCGAAACAGCTGAACTACGTTGATGCCCGCCACGTTTTCTTGCAGGGTGGCATTGAGTTCGGACAGGTGCTCGCGGGATTTGTAGTTGGCCTTGCGGAACTGCTGCTGAAAATAAATAATCAGCCAGGTAACGGGCACCAGCAAGGCCAGCAGCATGAGGGCCAGCTGCCACTGCATGGTAAACATCACCACGATCAGCACCAGCATCGAAACCACGTCGGTGATGATGCCCACCGCCCCAGTAGAGAACACGTCGCCCAGGGCATCGACATCGCTGGTGATACGGGTAATCAGTTTGCCCACTGGGGTGCGATCAAAGAAGCGCACCGCTAGGGAGGTGACGTGGGTAAACAGATCGGTGCGAATGTCGGCAGTAATGTTTTGGCCCACGGCCTGCACTAGGTAGCTCTGAAAGCCATCCAGCAGCAGGCGAATCAGCACGGTGACCACCAGCAATCCCACCAGCAAATTTAGCCCGCTCTGAAGGGTGAAGTCCTCTAGGAAGAACATCACCGGCTCTTGGCGAATCAGGGAGATGGCCTGGCCAATCAGAACCGGCTGGAGGGCGTTGGCCAGCGATAGGGGCACCAGCAAGACCAGCGGCATCACCAGAGCATTGCGGTGTTTGTAGATGTAGGGCCACATGCGCAGAAACAGCCGCCAGTCGCTGTCGGGACGGCGGGTGGTGTCGTCGCTGGGGAGGGTGGGGGTAGCGGTCATGGGGGCGATGCAAATGTTGACGCAGCCTCCAGTTTAGGTCTGAATCGAGGCAAGTGGCGGAGTCATACCCCCTACTCGCCTACCCCTCACCCATCCACCTAATTGCCGCAGGTTAGCACCGTCGCGTCAGGATTTTCTGTGGTGGCCTGCTGCATTTGGGTGGGGTTGGGTCTGCCGTAGGTACTGAGGGTCTGCACATCTTCGGGGGAAGGCACGGCCTCGGCAACTTCCTGACCCAGATCGCTGACGTAGATCACCTGGTCGATGGTGAGCTGCCGCTGCTCTTGCTCGGCGTAGAGGCTGGCGTAGCGATCGCCTACCCGTTCCTGCCACTGGGCTGGGGCGCAGTAGCTGCGATCGATGATTACCGTCACCGCAGGGCCTGAGAGAAACTGGCGCAGACCCAGCCCCAAGCCTGCAAAGACCAACCAGCCGAGGCCGAGGGTGAGAATCAGTCGTTGGTTGGGGTTGCGCATGGGGGCGGAAGAAAGGCCTCAAGAACCGGGGGAAGGGGTACAGGGTATAAGGTTTAGGGGGTCTAGGGTCTAGGGCAACACCTTGCACCCTATACCCTGTACCCCAAACCCCTAAAGATTAACCTGGAACAGATCCTTAAACAGGGTTTGCACATTGTCTGGGGTGCCCTGCTGCACGGTAGATTCGCGCAAGGCTGCGATCGCCTCCAATTCCCCCTGATTTACCTCACCGTAGGCGATGGGGTAGAAGCGCACATCACTGTAAGACAGGATGTCTTGGACAGCGTCAAAGGTATAACCCCGGTTGACTTCACCATCGCTGAGCAGCAGCAGGTAGTAGCGCCCGTTGGGGTCTTTTTCTTTTTGGGCCATCAGGTCGGCGAGGCCCACCATGGCTCCGTCGTACATGGCCGTGGCACCATCGGCCCGCAGACTGTCAACGGTGGCTAAAAACTTTTGGTGCTGAAGCTGGTCAAAGGGAGCCAGGGGCAGGCGGCGGGTGGGCGCGTCGGCAAAGGTGACGACGCTGACGTAGTTGCCTGCGTTAATCTGCCCGGCGGCGACCCGCAGACCATCCTTGAGAGCCTGCATCCGCTCCCCTTCCATGGAGCCGCTGGTGTCGATCACCAGGGCCATATAGACCGTGCGACCTCCGTCTTTGCGCAGCTTCCAGTTTGACTGAGCCGCCAGCAGGGTTTCGCCGTTGGGGAAGGGGGGCACTTGCTTGGCTTTGAGATAGTCGGTTTCGACAAAGCCCTGCCGCTGGGCCAGGGTCTGCATTTCGGCTGACTGGGCAAATTGGGCAAACCGCTGTAGAGCCGCTGTCTGCTGGGGCGTGTTCCAGCTAAAGCCCACCAGGGGGTTGTTGTGGGGCACGCCAAAGGGCACAAACTCGGTGTCGCTAAAGCCGGGCACCTCCCGCAGGGCCAGGTAGTTTTGGTATTCCAACGGAAAGGCTTGCAGGTTGCTCTGGTCGCGCAGGAATAGCTCCTGCAAGTCGAGGGTGGTGGGAGTGGTGATCAGCACCTGCTGCTGAAACTGGTCAAAGACCGAATTGACCTGGGGGGTTTGCAGCTCGGCCACGGTGAGCGGGCCACCGTTTTCCTGGTGCCCGGCTGCCCGCCAGTAGAGGGTGTAAAGCAGGTTGAGCGCGGTGGAGCTGCTGTAGGGGTTGGGGTAAGCCACGGTGACTTCGCCCGAGGCGATCGCATTCAGCAGTCGGTCAAAGCTGACGGTGCCGTTTTCAGCCAGGCTGTCGTAGACAGGCTTGGGCAGCACCCAGCCGGCGGTGTTGGGCACTAGGCGCGCGGCCACGGGCACGGTGCTCACCCCTTGGCTCTGCACCATGGCTACCCAGAGATCGTTAGATGGGCTGTAACCCTGGGGCTTGACAGCTTTGGCCCCCAGCAGTCGAGCGGCGGTACCCGAGGCCACCTGGCGTACTCCCACCTGAATCACTTCCCCAGAGGGCAGGGTCTCTTGGCGCTGGTTAAAGGCTTGGGCGACTTCCACCAGCCAGCGCTCGTTTTGGCGATCGACGTTAGCCTTTTCAGAAGAGCTGTAGATCTCTATATAGGCGGTGTTGCTGCCGCCCGGTTGAGCGCCGTGCAGCGGAAAGGTATTGACGTCGGGCAGCGGATCGACGATTTGGTCGGTAGTGTAGCGGCTGGCCACCTGATCGGCGATTAGCTCTTCACCAACGGTGATTTTGGGCAAAACCGACTGCTCTAGGGCCTGCCGAGCGCTCTCCGCAGAATCAACTTTGGGAGTGCCGTTGAAAACGTCCGGCGTACAGTTCCACAGCAGCACGGCGCAGAGGCTGATGAGGAACGGGATCAGGGGGAAGCGGCGCATTTTGGGAGTGGATGAGTGGATGGGTGAGGGGTAGGGGGTGAGGAAGTAGATACAGAATTAATCGCGTGTTTTCCTGAAGATTTTTGGAGATTTGGGTTTACGCGGAATCTTGGTTGTCTTGGAGGATGGTTTTGTTGGCCTCAATCAGAGATTGGAGGCTGTGGGGCAGGGTGCTATCGCCAGCGGTGTCGAGGGTGGAGAGGGCGACCTGATCTTGGAGCTGTTGCAGTTGAGAGTGGGTGGCCTGGAGGCGATCGCGGCTGGCGGCCAAGCGCTGCTGGGCCATCTGTTGGTAAGCGGGGGTTTCTATCTGATCGAGCACGGCTAGGCCGTCGGCCACCTGACCTGAGAGATCGAGCACGGTGTGCAGGGCTTCGAGCAGTTCTACTTGCAGGAGGGGGTCGCGATCGAAAATACGGGCGGCAAAGCGCTGCGATTCGATGGACCAGTCTTGCACTTCGCGCCAGGCTTTCTTGGCCTTGGGCGGCACCCGCTGCTCCAGGGTACCCAGCTGGTTAGCAAAAGTTTGGGCATCGAGTAGGTCACCGCTGTTGGCCGTGGCTTCTTTTGGGCGAAAGCCTGCCGCCCAGCTGCTCACCATAGCCGCCGCCACTCCGGACCCCACTACCACAGCCACGGGCTTTGGCCCCGCCAAAAAAATCATCAGGGCATACCCCAGGGCAGTGCCCCCCAGCAGTAGATAGGTCTGGGGCAGCCCCCACAAGGTCGATCGGCGCATACCCATAGCCTGCTTACCCCTTTAATTAACGCTACTGTAGCCTACGGCACCGTCAGCGTCCCCCCCAGGGCGTTGATGGCGTCAGATAGCTGGGGTTCGGCGGCATCAGTCGCCGCCACCAGTAGCAAGAACGCCTCTTCGCCGCGCTGGCGGGCAAAGATTTTGCCGGTAATGGGCTGGGGCGGGGCAGCTCCCTGGCTGAGGCGACCCGTCCAGTTGATGCGGATGCCGCCGCCAGGGATGGGCTGTATGTCGTCGCCTGCGACAAAGCCTTCTCCAGCGCCAAAGGTGCTCTCAGCCGCTGCCACCAAGGCCGCTTCGGGAGTTTGGGCCGATGGTAAGGGGGTCACCGCTACGGTGTAGGCCAAACTGCCATCCGCCGCTTGAAATAGGGGGGTACCGCCCGCCGAACTGACGCTGTAGCCGTCTAAGATGCCGATCTGAAACCGGCCCTGGGGGTCTTCAAAACTGCCGTTGACCATGGGTAGGGCCGGAGCCAGGGCTGGCGGGGGGGCATTATTCTGTGCAATCGCATTCCGATTGCTTCCGGTGCCAAGGTGCATCGCCTGGGTTAGTAAGATGCTCACGACTAGGGCGATCGCTGCGATCGCTAGCCCCCTAAACCGCCGAAACAGCTGCCCCATGGTGGAATCCTCTCTACCTAATGGCTAAACATAGCAACTTTAGCTGCGGCGCATCCAAACGATCAAAGAAGTTAACCTGGACCTGCCCGAAAATGCCAATTTGCGGTGTCCCTAGACCTTGAACTTAGCACCGGCGGTCTTTGCCTATCTTGTTAGACAGCGCAGTCGGAGCACAGATAAGGCAAAGTTTTTACGCAGCAGCTACCAAAGGTTTTTGCCATCAATAACTACGACAGGTGCCTCCTCTGCATCAAAGTCATCGAACAGACGGGCATTAACTCCGATGCGGCGACTGCTCTTGTCCCAGCTTCCATCTAGTTCAAAGGCTGGGCTGTCGGAAAACGTGCCACACCCGCAGGTTGGGCAGAAATGATGCGCCACAAGTTTTGACTGCCAACGGTAAACTGCATCGTCTGTTGGGGTTACTACCTGAAATTGATCTGGCTGGTAATACGCCCACAGTGCGCCACGTTTGGAGCAGAACGAGCAAGTGCATCGAGTCAGTTGTTCTGGAATATCGCCCTCGATACGAAAGGCCGTCCTTCCGCAGTGGCAGCTTCCGGCGATCGCCATAGTGTTTCTCCTAATCTCCTTACAGATTTGGCCCCTCACCAAAATACGCTTCTACACAGCGCACAAACATCTCCACCCCCAACCCCAAGGCCGTTTCATCGAAGTCAAAGCGAGGGTGGTGGTGGGGGTAGGCCAGCGCTTTGTCAGAGTTGGCAGAGCCTAAAAAGAAGTAGCAGCCCGGCACTTCCTGTAAGAAAAAGGCCATGTCTTCGCCGCCCATGGTGTGGCAGTCGGGCACCACTCCCGCCGGGGTTTCAACTACCGCCAAAGCTACCGATCGCACCAAATCTGCCATCCCCGCATCGTTGATCACAGGCGGGTACAGCGCTCGGTAGTCGAGGCTATAGCTGGCTCCATGGGCCTGACAAATGCCTGCAATAATCTGCTCCATGCGAGGGGCAAAGTAGTCAGCATAGGCGGGATCAAAGTAGCGCACGGTGCCGCCAAAGGTGGCGCTGTCGGCAATCACGTTTTGGGCCTTACCAGCATGGAATTGACCGACGGTGACCACCGCCGACTTGGTGGGGTCGATGTTGCGGGCCACAATGGTTTGCAAGGCGTTGACGATCTGCGACCCGACTACGATGGAATCCACCGTTTGGTGCGGCAGCGCGCCGTGGCCCCCTTTGCCCTGTACTGTGCAGGTAAAAAATTCTGACGCCGCCATCAGCGCCCCGGTGCGCACTCCCACAGTGCCCAAAGGCAGGTTGTTCCACAGGTGGAGGCCAATCATGGCATCAACGTCGGGGTTCTTGAGCACCCCAGCTTCAATCATGGGTTTGGCGCCCCCCGGTCCCTCTTCAGCGGGCTGAAAGATCATTTTGACGGTGCCCGCAAAGTCATGGTGGGTGGAGAGATAGTAGGCTGTGCCCAGGGCGATCGCCACATGGCCATCGTGCCCGCAGGCGTGCATCACTCCGTCGTGCTGCGAGCAGTAGGGCACCGTGTTTTCTTCTTGAATAGGTAGGGCATCCATATCGGCGCGAATGCCCAACACAGGGCCGGGTCGGGTACCCTCAATCACCGCTGCCACGCCGGTTTGAGCAATGTTGCGCTGGTGGTCAATGCCCCACTGGCTGAGCTGCTCGCAAATAAAGTCGGCGGTCAGCCACTCTTTGAACCCCAGCTCAGGCCGCTGGTGCAGACCGCGCCGCCAAGTGACCAACTGATCTTGCAAAGATTGAATGGCTGGGCGAATGCGATCGCGGTTGACGGGCAGCGGCGGGGCGGTGGTGGCAAACATAGCGCAACAACAGAGAAAGGGGGCTTAACAAACCTCTCCTGCGGGCGAGAGGTACCTCTATCAGCATAAACCAGTTGCCCTGAGCCCTTGGGGTGGCCAACCGCAGACAAGACCCGGCCCAGCATTTGCAGTTTAATAGAGGTGTTCAACCCGCACCTACGCTCACATCTATGACGCTCCACGAATTACAAGACCAGGTTCTGCAACTCTCTGTCGAGGACCGTTGGCAGCTCGTGAATACGGTTTTAGCCTCGCTGCAAAAAGAAACCCACTGCGCCCTGATGGAACCTGACCCGGCCTTTCCAGACATTGCCTTCCGCTCTGATGCCGAGAATAGCTGGGTGCCTGTGGTGCACGGCACCAGCATTCATGTGCGAACTGTGGTGATGGCGGCCACCGAGTGGGACTGGTCAACGGAGCAGATTGCAGAGGAGTACGGCCTTTCTGAAGCTCAGGTGAAAGCGGCCCTGGTGTTTTATGAGGCCCACGGCGATGAGGCAGCTGTAGCTGCTACTGAGCTGATACCCGCGCCTGCGCCAGAGAAGGTAGTAGAGAAACCGATCGAAGCTGCAAAGGCCTAACCTGGCCCTACTCCTTTCTACAGACCCCTCAAAATTGGGGCAGCGTTAAACTGTCAATAACGCTGTTACAAAAGTTAACCAATGCTTCCCGATTTGATGGGTGCCACCCGAGACTACTGGCGCAAGCTAGACGAGGTCGAAGCCGCCTACCAGCGCGACGAGCTGACCATTAAAGAGGTTGATGCTGAAGTTAAGGCGCTGATGGTTGAGCTGGGCCAAACCCGGCGACAGCTGTTGCGCGACTCGTGGGCGATCGCGCAAACCTTTATCAACCAGCAGGGCGAGGCTCTGGCTGGGGTAGCCGCATTAGGCGTACTGGCCTACGTATGGCTAGTAGCCAATGGCCAAGCTTAGTAAATCTTGCCTGTGCTAACCCTGGAACGGAGCTACCGCTCTTTATGGAAAGAGTCCCAACTGAACCCAGACTTTTCTTGCGGTGTTGGCGGTTCCAGTCCCGCTGGTGATTAAGATTGTCAGCAAAAACTGGCAGGAAGATTATTTAATCAAGCTTGCTGAGTACGAGACGTTGGGCATTCCAGAATATTGGATTGTGGATTATTAGGGGCTACGCGGCACTCGCTATATTGGTCACCCCAAGCAGCCCACAATTTCGATCTACACGCTGGTAGAGGGTGAGTACCAGGTGAGCTTATTTAGGTCAGAGGAAGCGCTAAAATCTGCGATATTTCCAGAACTGATACTCAAGGCTGAGGATGTTCTTTCGGCTGGGCAGCCCAGATATTTGCGATCAGATCAGAGCCATAAGATTCTTTGAATTTCTTTGATACTCTGAGATGCTGCAATGAGCCCAGCTGCCGAAGGTTACATTGAAATGGCGCGTTTATAAGCACCGTAGTTTTCCTGAAGGAACTATCTATTACATTGTATCTCTAGCTAAAAAGACAGATGATTTATGCTTTTCTATCTAAAGCTTGGGTTTTATAGCAATATTTGTATGCCACATTTTATCAATTGCATGAATACTCTAGGCACTCATCATATCTAAGGCTGACAAAACCATAGAGTATACATTTGCAAACTTTAAGTTTCTCACAAGTGAGTTCATATCTTTCTTGATTTCTATAATATCCTTGTTAGTTGCAATTATGCATTGCATTACGGTTTTGAAACCTTCTACGTAAGCTTGTATATACTCTTCCTCATTGTTGCTTATGACAATTGATACATCATTGAAAAATGATGACAGGTCGTCAAACTTGGAAACCAACCTCTGGTCATATATATTTTTTCGAACAGAACAACATGAAGCCAGCACAGTTATTATGCTGTGGTATCTTGTATTTTCATCAGCGAAAAATCTTTGAAACTCTAAAAGCAGGTTGTCCGATGTTTTGCTCTTAAGATTCAAAATTCTTTTTCGAGCTTTCTCCGACGTCACCATCAGATCTATTAAAAACTGATATGTTTTTTGGCCATCTGGATCCTCGAATGTAAATTCATTCAGAATATTGTTTCTCAGTTCTGTGTAGTTAGGTCTGAGGACATTACTTACATTCTTACTAAAAAAGCCTATAAAAAGCGCATACGCTTGATTATAAGCTACTTGCTCTTTGTATACAACATTTAGAGTGTCTAGTATGGAATTAGGAGAACCTTGATCAAGGCTTAAGCCAATTCCATGCTCCGTAACTGCTTTTTTAATTGTTTGCGGCCTAATATATCTTGCTAAATCTAGTTCTATTTGCTTAACTTCATTCTGGAAGTTGGCAGATTTAGCGATATCCCATGAATCTTTTGTTTCAACGATTTTAACTAAAACGCTTGCATTAGAACTCGCATTCTTTACAAGAGCCATAGTAGTTTGACAGCCATTCACAATACTTGCTTTTTTTAGCGTAAGACAACTTTTACTCTCTCCAGCACTAACAGATTCAGCCTTAAATGTTATTCCATTGTTTCTGGAGAGCATTTTTTCTGGTTCACTGTTTACAGTATCAAGGATGGCATTATTAACAGATGCTCTGTCTTTTCTGTCTCCTTTGTCAAACCCCAGGAAATCGCGAATGTTTTCAAGAAATATAGAGTCTCCAAATTTATCGTAATGCTTTTTAAGTTCTAGTCCAGTAACAACACCTATATAAACATTATCTTGATGAATCGGTTTGGTCGTAAAAGATATATTGAGATTTGATGGTAATTCAAAAGCTTTGGTATAAGCGGTTTTGAGTAGATTCAATATTTCTGGTCCATCGATTATCTCAATACCTCCTAACCTCTTCAATGCTAAGAAGAAATCTTTGGAGGCGTATGAGCTGTTGAGATATTTAGGTACAATATTTTTTGTTATATTACTCAGAGTCACTATCATAAATGCTGGATTTTGCTCTTGACCTCCTAAAAACAAAGGTTGGTTCTCATGATTTCCAATTAATTCAAATATCGAGCCTTGGTGAATATCGGGACGTTGAGAGCTTAATTTCCTGTAGTAGTCATGGAATTTAGAGATTATTGAATCAAATTCTTTGACGCTAGGAACAGTAAATTTTGCTTGACAGTATAAATTGCCGCCTTCCAAGGATGTGGCGAAAAAATCTACACCATCGTCATGAGTTAATTTTTCGTTTTGCTTCGGCTGATCATAATTCTGACCTATCGGAGATAGGAGCATTAATCTACTTGAAAGCTCTGAGAAAATTCTGCCTTTATCAGTGCTACTAAGTTCAGAAAGCTGGCTATCTATATGATCTTTTAGATTGCCATATGACTGAAGAAAGAAAGGAAATTCTGAATCAGTGTTAATTCGATCGTTCATAGACAAAAATTACCCTTTTGTGATTGCCTTCTAGAGTGCTATGGCTGAACACTAAAGTTCGATATTTAGCTATTCTCAACAGGTTTCCAAGATTTAGTTCTGCGAGCTTAAGGTCTAAATTTTGAAAATCCGAAAGATGTTTTACTACAAGAAACTAAGACATCTAACCTCCTTCACCTAAATATATACGCACAAACTCATCAGCAGCTTCTTTGTTGAGCTGCATTAGAGCCTTTTTAATTTCAAAAATAATTTCCCCTGATGGATCACGCAATTCCTTTACCCAACGATTCACGTTGGCGCGATCTGTGCCCATCGTCACCGCCAGCTTGTTTTGGCTAATGCCGTAGATCTCCAAAACCTGCCGTAGCGCGCTGCCTGCCCTTCCCATGCCCAAATTTTGGCAGAGGGGGCTAAGCTCGTCTATGTTGCCAATCTGTCAGCATTCGTTTATGCTGCCAAAACGTCAACATTGTTATTGCCATGCCACAAGCTAACCATTCGCTTGCCAATGCCACTTCCCACCTTCGCCACTCTGCTTTCCTTGCTTCTACTGCTATGCCACAATCTGCTGATTTGCCTGTTGAAAGTCGTGAGCCTGTGCAGCTGATGGTGATTGGCAGCGCTCAGGGCATCGAAACTATTGTGCAAACGCTTCATCTGCGCGGCTTTGCCCACGTCAGCGAGTGGAGCATCGTCATGCCTCACAGCTCTGGCAAGCTCATGCGCGTGCTCACCCGATGGGTGCAGGAGGTGCGCTGATGTGCCTGGTTCTAGCCCCTACACCAACTTCATCACTACGATAGGTCCGTAGGATCGATAACGCTGAGGCGAGGCTCCGCCAATGCAAAGCAATGCACCACTAAAAAACAATGCCGAAAGATAGGCAAATTCTAAATTTCAGCATTGACAGAGCACCAGGACGTGCCACTAATTTTCGTTACAATCCCTATTCCATCAGCAACACCATGCCCGCCCCAAAAGCAGGCTAGGGGCTGTAACCGCTGATGCTTGGGCATCAGCGGTTAGTTGATCACACTTTCAGTTCGATTTACCTGATGCCCCCGTAACTCGCTTAACGGCATCTGTGGCCTTTTCAACCAAGCTTTCATTGTCCTCTTCAGGGTCAACTTTGCCCTCAGCCTGGCGCATTTCTTCTCGTATGCCTGTCGCTTCGCTCATGTCATAGGCCCGGTTTAACCGTTCTTCGGCACTCAGCGGTTTGCCCTCGGTGCGACCCGTGAGTTGGTCTTTAGTTTGACCGTGGGCCTCTTTTGAATCGAAAGGAATTTGGGCCAAACTCGGCTGTACAGCAATGGTTAAAAAACTAGTCAGGCTGAGGAAACAGGCCAACCCAACCATCAGCAAGCGTCGTCCCATGCGATCGCAGCGGAACCAGGAAAATAACGTCATAGGAAAATCTCGTAGTCTTGGCGGAGAGAATCTTCGCTAGAAAATGGACCCTTTAGGCCATCCCTGCGGTGGCTTTAGCCTATCGGCGCGAGGGGTATGCCTTGTTCCGCCTAGCGATATATTTTCGTCATCGCTACGATAGTGAAGCCATCTAGGGACACTGCAATGAAAATAAAGCACGTCATTAACCTCCACAAAGGCACTACGGCTCTTTTTGTCGTGGCTCTGATGGTGGCTTACCAAAACTTTGGCCTGGGGCCATGGATTTATCTGGCGCTCCACGGCACCTACGGCATGGTGTGGCTGCTAAAAGATCGCCTCTATCCCGACAAGCAGTGGGAGCAAACCATTCCCCTAGCCACCGGAATTTTTGGCTTTGGGTTCGTCAGCCTCTACTGGGTAGCGCCCTTTTTGCTTGTTAGCCGGGGTGTGGAGCCGCCGTTGCCTTTGGTTGCAGGGGCGATCGCCCTCAACATCCTCGGCGTGTTTCTCCACTACGCCAGCGATGCCCAAAAATACTTCACCCTCAAGTATCAACCGGGGCTAATTACCGAAGGTCTGTTTGCCCGCTGCCGCAACACCAACTACTTGGGCGAAATTCTGATTTATCTATCCTTTGCCCTGCTAGCGATGCACTGGCTGCCCTTTGTCATTTTGGGGCTGGTCGCGGCCGTGCTGTTTGTGCCCAACATGCGCAAAAAGGACGAATCACTATCGCGCTATCCAGAATTTGCAGATTACAAGGCGCGATCGGGGCTGCTGCTCCCACAACTGATTGGGGGTGCTGTTTCTCAGGAATCTTCCTCTGCGCAATCGTAACTAGAAGACTAGAAGATTAACCAACTTCAGGCGCTTTGCAGCAAAGCCTGTTGGTTTTGCAAAATTTGTCTAGCGAAGGCGAGCTTTGCTTGCAGGTCGGTATCGGCGATCGCTTCTAAAAAGCGCATAAATTCCACCTGCTGCTCTAGGCTCCGAAACGGGAATGCTCTAACGGCCAACCCTGGTAGGTTAGCGCTTACCCTCAAAAGCTCAACTCCAATCACCCGGTCGTCGGCAGCATAGTCGTACACCACATTGGGTTCTATTGAGTCTGACTCTACAATTTCACCCTCAGCCAAGCGTAGGTAAAGAGCATCAACGTCGGAGTCATATTCAATATTCATAGTCTGCACCCGTCCACCAGCCTCTGGTATTGCCCGGTAGACACACTGGCATGTGGGGTCTTCTGGATGAGACTCAACCAGAGTCGGCTCTGCAATCGTAAGTGCAACCCAAGCCCATTCGATTTTGCGCTCAGCTAGTCTTAGCTCAGCATGGTGGCTCAGGCTATATGAGATTTCATCATTAGCCATCGTACTCAGTGAGGCTGCATAACTGCTAACTTCCCCCGCCAGCATACTCTAGGGACTATGATCTAATGGTTCATGACCCGGCTGCCCATGACTCTGTTTACTTTGCGCTCCGCCACCAAAGACTTTGGCATCAAGGAAATTCTCCGCGATGCCAGCTTTAGCCTGGATGAGGGCGACAAGGTGGGCCTCATCGGCACCAACGGCTCGGGCAAATCGACCCTGTTGAAGATGATTGCCGGGCTAGAGCCCTTCGACGGCGGTGACTTTTGGGTCAACCCCGGGGCCAAGATCGTCTACCTGCCCCAGCAGCCCGATTTTGAGGCCGATCGCACCGTCCTAGAGCAGGTCTTTGTCGACGCGGGCGAGCAGATGGCGCTGATTCGCGAGTACGAAGATATCTCGCACCATATGGCACAGGGCACAGGCGACGCCGATGCCCTCATGGCCAAGCTCTCAACGGTGTCTGAAAAAATTGCCGCTGCCGATGGCTGGGATCTAGAGACCAACGCCAAGGCCATTCTTAGCCGCTTGGGCATTGATGACTTTGACGCCAAGGTGGGCGATTTGTCGGGCGGGTATCGGAAGCGGGTTGCGATTGCCGCTGCCCTGCTCGCCGACCCCGACGCCCTGCTGATGGACGAGCCTACCAACCACCTCGATGCCGAATCGGTGGAGTGGCTGCAAAGCTACCTCAGCGGCTTTCGCGGTGCTCTACTGCTGATCACCCACGATCGCTACTTTCTCGACCAGGTCACCAACCGCATTCTTGAAATCGATCGCGGCGATCTCTACGGCTACGCGGGTAACTACGCCTATTACTTGGAGAAAAAGGCATTAGCTGAAGCCGCCGACCAGAGCACCCAGAAAAAGCACGCTGGGGTGTTGCGCCGCGAGCTGGAATGGCTCAAGCGCGGCCCCAAGGCCCGCAGCACCAAACAAAAAGCCCGTATTGATCGCATCGGCGACATGCAAAACCGCGAGTTTAAAGAATCCCTTGGCAAGGTGGATATTTCCACCGTCGGTCGCCGTATCGGTAAGAAGGTGATTGAGCTGGAGAATGTCTCCAAAAGCTACGAAGATCGCCTCTTATTTAAAGATTTCACCTACGCTTTTGCTCCAGACGAGCGCATCGGCATCATTGGCCCCAACGGCGTCGGCAAATCGACTCTAATGAACGTGATTACCGGGCGGCTAGAGCCCGACACCGGCACCGTCGATATTGGCACCACCATTCACGTCGGCTACTTCGACCAGCATTCCGAAGACCTGTTCGCTAACCCCAGCCAGCGGGTGATCGAATATCTCAAAGAAACCGCCGAACTGGTCACCACCAACGACGGCAGCGTAATCACCGCTTCTCAAATGCTGGAGCGGTTTTTGTTCACCTCTAACCAGCAATACTCTCCTTTAGAGAAGCTTTCTGGTGGCGAGCGACGGCGGCTGTTTTTGCTGCGGGTGCTGCTCTCGGCCCCCAACCTGCTGATTCTCGACGAGCCCACCAACGACCTCGACGTGCAGACTCTCGGCGTGCTGGAAGAATATCTG
The DNA here is from genome assembly GCF_039962255.1 of Leptolyngbya subtilissima AS-A7. Classification (NCBI taxonomy): domain Bacteria; kingdom Bacillati; phylum Cyanobacteriota; class Cyanophyceae; order Leptolyngbyales; family Leptolyngbyaceae; genus Leptolyngbya; species Leptolyngbya subtilissima. The sequence goes on from NZ_JAMPKY010000004.1 coordinate 278,803, forward strand.
GAGGAGTTCAACGGATGCGTGATTGTGGTTTCCCACGATCGCTATTTTCTCGATCGCACCGTCAACACCATCTTCGCTTTTGAAGGCAATGGCGTACTGCGAAATTATCCCGGCAACTACTCAGTATATTTGGACCACAAGAAAGCGGCCTCAGACACTCAGAAGGAAAACGGAAAACAGGCCGCTGCTAGCAAGGCCCAGGCCGCTGCGTCTGCGACGATAGCTAAGGTAGAACCAACCCCCGATGCCAAAGCCAAAAAGCTTTCCTACAAAGAAAAGCGAGAATATGAGCAGCTAGAAACCCAAATTCCCGCGATGGAAGCCGAAAAAGAAGCGCTAGAAAAGCAGCTTTACGGTAACCCGCCCAGTGACTACAGCGAGGTGACAAAGTTGTCTGAGCGATTGGGCGAACTCACCGCTACCATCGATTCCTCCACTGAACGCTGGATGGAGTTAGCAGAACGGATGGAGTAGGCGTCCACAGCAGGCAGTGCCATCAATCACAACTGCTAGGGGCGCAGAACCTTGATCCCGATGCAACATCTGTAGCATGGGTAAAGTCTCAGGAATTAAGGGTATCCACAGTCTGTAGAGCTATTTCACAGATTTGGTATTAATCCCTTCAAGGCGATCGCTGTTCACCCCTAATGGTCGGGAGGCAGATAAGGATTAGCATCCATCTCTCGCTGCACAGCGAGACCAATGTTTAGCGCCTCCTGCAAGAACTGTCGGTATTCGCTAGCCTGGTGATTGACCTGGAGGGTTTGCAGCGTTACCAGGTTGGCCTCAATAGTAGTAAACAAGTCCTGGCGTCGATCCAGCAGGGCTCGGTGATGCCGTAAAATTTTCTCGGTCATCAGAGCTGAAGTCAGACTGTCTCGGGTGGACTGGAGGGCAATCAAGATCTCACTGTTCTGCAACCCTTGAGAGCCTGCGCCCTGCGCCACATCCAACTCCTCCATCACTTGTAGCGCTTGAATGATGTCATTGTGGCGATCGCACTCATCCAGCAGTCGCGCCAGGGTGATGAAGCTTTTAGAGCGCTGCCATTGGTAAAAGTGCCAGGCGATAGCTCCAAGCGCGATCGCCCCAGCAATCCCCAGCAGCAGCGCACCAAACTGGTCAAAGCCCTCCTGCTGGCTCACCAGCACCAGCCCGAGCCCCAGACAAACCACAAACATCGTCCCCAGCACCAAGCATTCTGTAATAAAAAGGGAGAGCAGTTGCCGCCGCGATCGCCATACAGAAGGGCGAATCATTCTGCCCATAAAAACCGCATCGATATCTAGACCCGTGAGCTGATCGAGTTCAGATCGGGTAATGCGTAGCGCCTGCAAATCAGAGGTCATCGTCTCTGTAAAATTAGAGATTGTCAGTTAAAAATATGAATCAGAAATATAGACTTTGGTGGGGAAGAAACCATTCCCCCAGACTGTTCAGTAGCGGTTGATCAGTTGCCAAACAGTAGGGCGGCAATGCTGCGAATCACCTGGGAGTAAAAGTTGCCTTCTACCTCACGGAACAGCTGAAAGGGCTGGTCAGGGGAGCCGAAAAAGGGTCTTAGGGTCCACCCCAACTGGCTGCCCACCAACCCATAGAGCGTCAGCCAAAACAGCAGCAGCCGATTGCGAATCTGGGGCGTATCTTCAGTAAAATCCATCACGGAGCGAATGCCTGCATAAAACAGCCTCACCCCAATGAAGCCGGTAAGACCAAAAATGGCGACGTTTAGTAGCAAAAAGAAGTGATAGCTGCGAATAGAGACCAAAAAGAATAGCGTCACTGGCGCAAAGCTGAACAGCAGAACGCTGATTACCGAAACGGTGGTGAGGCTGAGCACCGCATACTGTTTAAAGTCAGCTTTGGAGCCAAATAAGATGTCGAAAAAGTATAGCGTTGGTAGGCAAATAAGCAGAGTTAGTAGGTAGAGGGCCGGCAGCTTGACCATCGACACCAGCAGTTGTTGCCAACCGCTCGACGAGCCAATAATGGCCCCATAGATAGCAAAAAACAGCGAGCTGACTACCAGCAGCGACAAAATTTTAGATTCAATCTTTTTGCCCTGGCGGACTTCTTCTAGAAAGGTAGTGCGATCGCGCAGCAGCAATATCAGGGTTGAAAAATGATCCATAGTTTTACCCAAAGCGACAGCGGTAAAGGCCTATCTGAAGCGTAGCCATCTCTTGTGGTGGAATAGGTCGGAAAAAGGCGGCACTTGTTTTTCCCGTCGCAAGCGACTAAGAGATCTAAGGGAGTATGGGCTCAGTGATGCGGCAAAGCACACCTGCTACTGATTGTTGTACCTATGGGTTGAATCAGCTAAATCAGTAGCAGGTGGCCGAGATCAATATATCCCTTAGATCCTTTCTAGCCGTCCGCGTTAATTTGGGCAACCAGGTCTGCCAATACCTGCTCGGCCCGCTCGTTCTCAACCTGGCAGGTGCCAGCAGCATCGTGCCCTCCTCCCCCATACTTCAGCATGAGTTCGCCGATATTAGTTTTGGAGGTGCGGTTAAAAATGGATTTGCCCGTTGCCAGCACGGTGTTTTGCTGCTTCAATCCCCACATCATATGAATTGAAATATTGCACTGGGGAAACAGAGCATAGACCATAAAGCGATTGCCTGCATGAATCACGGTTTCTTGCCGTAGATCAAGCACGACCAAGTTGTTGTGAACCGTGGCGCAGCGCAAAATTTGGGCTTTGAACTCAGGCTCTTGGGCAAAGTAGAGCTCTACCCGCTCTTTTACATCTGGCAGAGCTAAGATCTCGGCAATTGTGTGATTTTTGCAGTAGTCAATCAACTGCATCATCAGGTTGTAATTCGAAATTCGAAAATCTTTAAACCGCCCTAATCCTGTCCTCGCATCCATCAAAAAATTCAGAAGAGTCCAATTATTGGGATGCAGCACCTCTTCTTTGACATACTGTGCTGAATCAGCCTGGTCTACTGCCACCATCATTTCGTTCGAAATAGCAGGAAAACGGGTGGCCCCGCCATAGTAGTTGTAAACGACTCGCGCCGCCGAAGGAGCCTGCGGGTCGATGATGTGATTGTCCCGCTGTCCCTGATTACGGAGCATTTCGCTAGAGTGGTGATCAAACGCTAAATGCACCCCTTCAACGTAGGGCAGGTTAGTAGTGATATCGTTGGAATTGACGTCAACTTTGCCATCCTGCATGTCTTTGGGATGCACAAACATGATGTCATCAATTAGATCCATATCCTTCATTAGGACGGCGCATACGAGACCATCAAAATCGCTGCGAGTGACCAACCGATGCCGAGTTTTGGTAGCTATCATAGGGGCTCCTTGCAATCCAAAATGCTGAAAAAAGGGGTTGTTCCAGCCCAGTTTTCCCAAACTCAGCTAATCGCTACCAAGTCTTGATAGTTGGTAAATTTGACTCTGCTAGTGCAAACCGTCAAATCCTCTATTGAGCCAAAGACGTTTCTGGGAAACGCAAAAACACCGCAGGCTGGGCTTAGCCTACGGTGTTTTGAAAAGATGCTTTGCTCTAAAGGGTAGCGATCGCGCCTATGGTCCGCGCTACAGCATCAGCCTAGAACATCACCCAAAAAAGTCATTAGGGTTTGCCATGAGCGGCGATCGGCGATGCCATCGTAGCGATCGGCGTCGCTCCAAATCGTAAAGGCGTGGTCAACCCCGCCGTAGATTTCCATATCAAAGTCCACCTCAGCTGCGTCGAGTTCGGTGGCCAGCTGGGCCACATCGGCCATGGGAGCAGCGCTATCGTCAGAGCCGTGCAGAATCAGAATGCGGCCTTGGGTTTGGCTATAGTCTTGCCCTTCAGGGGTATCAAAGCTGCCGTGGAACGACACAAAACCATCTACATCCATGCCAGCACGGGCCATTTCGAGCACGGCGGCCCCACCAAAGCAGTAGCCAATCGCCACGACTTGGCTGCTGTCTACTCCGGCCTGGGCCTGGGCTTGGGCAAGACCAGCCATCAGACGAGCACGCAGGGTAGCGCGATCGCCGTAAAGCGTGCTGGTTTGAGCCCGCGCTTCGTCGGGGTTGGCAGGCCGCACACCCTGACCAAAGAGGTCGACCGCAAAGGCCGCATAGCCCTGCTCAGCCAGCATTTGGGTGCGGCGCTTCTCGTATTCGCCTAGGCCATCGCGATCGTGAATGAGCAGCACCAGGGGCTGGGTTTCACCAAAGTTTTGGTTGAAGGCAAAATAGCCCTCAAAGGGTTTCCCGTCCAGGTTGTAGACTACCGGCTCGGCCACAATATTAGCCTTGGCCTCGGAGGATAGGCCCACTGCCACCAGCGTGGTCATTACGGCAGCTAGCATGACGAGTAAGAGTTTCCTGATCACTGCGATCTCCTTGTTTAAAGAACACGATTGGAGTCATAGGGCCAAAACTCTCTGACGAGAGGATTTTAAGGTCTAGCCTTCCTTGTATCCAGGGAAAATTTGTGCAGTGTAAGCAGGGCTCACAGCCCTACCGTCGCGAAATTAACCCCTGGGGCAAAGAATGTCTCTAACCCCTGATATCGTAAAGAAGTTTGAAGCTCTATGCAAAATTGCGCCTCTACCTATGGAATGGACTGCCGACGCTGAAGCCCGCCTCAAAGAGATTCCCTTCTTTGTGCGCCCTGCCGCCCGCAAAAAAATCGAGAAGTTTGCCCAAGAGCAGGGCATGAGTCAGATTACCGTTGAGGTCTACGAAGCGGCCAAGAAGCAGTTTGGCTAGGGGCGATCGCACAGCGACAGCCGCTGCGGTACCAAATTCCTATTTGTGCTGCTCAAAACTATCCGGTTTTAATCCACTTGTCGGCCCATTTGTGTCGGTGAATGGAAAAAATTTTCTTACCTAAAAATTAGTAATTTTCGCAGCCGCAACATACATAGAACCCTGTCAGCTTTTAACTGGGCAGGAGCCCTGCCATATTGGGCCAAAGGATTAGGCTGAAAGCTGATGTAGGGTTAAACTTCCGTACCAAACCCTTTCTTTCCTCCTAATATGGAAAGCCACATTGACGATTGCAAAAAGTAGGTTTCCTGTTGCCGCGAGAAAATTAAATAGGTCGGCAATCCGAACCGTTTTGAATTAATAAAAGCCCTATTCTCAATAGGCACTTTGGTTAAACTGTAAGAGTAGATAAGAAAGATACCGTTCATCCTGTCCACTGTCTGATGTCGCTAGCTTGACAGGACGGAAGTAGAGAAATCTTCTCGAAGGAACGTGCCAACCATTCTCTGCCTTGGGAGGCGAACCTAGTTATGAGCACTGCTCTTGTTGCCGGACTCGAAATTATTGCTGCTGTCACCCTGATGACCGTGGTGGTCTGCCCTGTACTGGTGTGGATACTGCCCGATCGCAGCCAACCTGTGGGCTAAAAACTAAGGGGTCAGATGCCCAAGATTGCTAGCAAAACTCGCTGGCATAACCCAATAGGCATCTGACCCCTTGACGCTCAATTTTGCGAAAAAAAAGGGGGGTGGATTGTATGATCCACCCCCCTTTTTTCGCACTAGTCTCTAGGTACCGGTTTTTGCAGATATACCGCCAGGGCATCGGCCATTACCTGCGCCATGGGTCGCCCCTCTTTGTCGGCGGTGGATTGCAGGGTCATGAACAAATCGTGGGAAATGCTCAGCCGGTGCCGCCCTTCTTTGGTGTGCCGTGGGGTATATTGATCAGCGTTGTAGGTGGCCGAAAACTGCCGCAGGGCTTGAAAGCCGACGCGATCGCAGAAATCCCCAAAGCTTTCGCCCTTTTTGCGCCCGTCGCGGAAGAACACAAACAGCGGCTCTAGGGTGGTGTCGACATCGTTGTCGTGGAGGCGCTCCAGGTAAGGGCGAGCTAGTCGGGTTTGGTTAGGGGAACCTCCCAGCCATACCTGGTACGACTCGGGAGCGCTGCCCACCAAGCCCAACTCGGCCATGTAGGGGCGGGCGCAACCGTTGGGGCAGCCAGTCATGCGTACGACAAAGTGCTCGTCTTCTAGGCCCAGTTTGGTGAGCAGGGCACGCAGGCGACCGAGCACCGTGGGCATGATGCGCTCTGACTCAGTTACCGCTAGGCCGCACAGGGGCAAGGCCGGGCAGGCCATGGCGTAGCGCACCAGAGGGTCGATCTCGGTTTCTTTCGCTATCCCATGGCGGGTGAGAATGGCCTGAATCTCAGCTTTATCTTCGGGCTTGACCTCGTAGAAGAGTACGCTCTGGTTGGGGGTGATCAGCATCGGTAGGTGGAATCGCTGCACGATCTCCCTCAGCGCTGATTTGAGCTGAATGCCCTCGCGGCGGTCGATAATGCGGCCGTTTTCGACAGGAATGCCGACAAACCAATTGCCGTCGCCCTGCTCATGCCAGCCTAAGTAGTCATAAAAGGTCCACTTGGGCAGCTTTTTGAAGGGCTTGAGGGGCTTGCCTAAGTAGGTCTCAACCTGCTGGCGGAAGCGATCGACGCCCCAGTCGTGGATCAGGTACTTCATACGGGCGTGGCGGCGGTCGTGGCGATCGCCATAGTCGCGCTGGGTGGCAACAATCGCCTTCATCAGGTCGTAGATATCGGCTTTGTCGACATAGCCAATTTCGTCGGCCGTGCGGGCAAAGGTTTCTTCTTTGTTGTGGGTACGGCCTAGACCGCCGCCAGCCAGCACGTTAAAGCCTTTCAGCTGCCCAGAGCGATCGGTGATCACCACCAGAGTGACGTCGTGGGTGTAGGCATCAACGGAATTGTCGCCAGGCACCGTGACCGCGCATTTGAATTTGCGGGGCATGTAGTAGGTGCCGTAGATCGGCTCTTCACTGTTGTGCACAACGGTACCGTTGCCGTTGCGCTGGCGGGCCGCCACTACGTCAGGGTGCTCTTCGACCGAGACCGCCTTCTCACCGTCTAACCAAATTTCGTAGTAGGCTCCGGTTTGGGGCCGCAGCAGGTCGGCGATGTTGTTGGCGTACTCCTGGGCCAGCCGGTACTCGGGTCGGTTTTTGTAGGGGGCCGGGGGAGCCATGATGTTGCGGTTGAGGTCGCCGCAGGCCCCTAGGGTAGAGCCCATATTGCGCACGATCGCGCCAATGGTGGCCTTGAGGTTTTGCTTCAGCACGCCGTGGAGCTGTATGCCCTGGCGGGTGGTGGCCCGCAGGGTGCCGTTGCCGTACTCATCGGACAGGCGATCGAGGGTGAGATAGAGCTCAGGAGAGAGGTACCCGCCGGGGTTGCGGGTGCGCAGCATCATCTGGTAGTCCTTCTCTTGGCCCTTGGCGCGGTTGTCGCGGTTGTCTTGCTGATACGAGCCGTGGAACTTGAGAATTTGAGTGGCTTGTTCGGAGAAGTGCGTGGTGTCTTGCAGCAGCTCGCTGGCTACGGGCTCGCGCAAAAAGCGGCTGTTCTCTTTAATGCCCTCCATCTTGGAGGGGGTAGGCCCAGGGGCGGCGGAGTTGGGTTTGATAGGAGTCTGAACCATAGCGGCAGGCAATAACCGTTAAAACAGAAAAATCCAGGCAATGGCACCGCAGAGCGGCCTATTCCCGGAAAGCTCGGACAGTGACAAAAGCGAAAATTCACCGGTAATCCGGTCGGGATTTCGGTGAATGCTTCATTATCCTACCATCGGATCCAAAGATTCGGGCGATTTACCCACGGAAGTTCACAGTTTCCTTTAGAACTCCTGTCCGCTTTTGAAGCGTTTGAGCTGAAAGGTTTAGGGAGGGGTGGACAAACGCGCTCGCCACCGCCGTTCAAGGGAGCCAATCCGTTTAGGATCAAACTAAATTCCCCAGGAGCAACACTATGCCCGATGTCATTATGTACCAGGAAGAGATGTTCGTCGTGCTGATGCCCGGTGACGCCGAAGAATTTCTCTCCCCCGAGGAGCTGCTAGAGCGGTTGACGGAGTTGCTGGGCGATCGCCAGCACGATTTACCCCGCGACCTTCAGCGCTTCACCACCGTTGCTGAGCAGGCTCTACACCTGCGCGATACCGCCTGCGAGCTAGAGCTCAGTCCCGGTGAAGCCATGCAGTGGTATGTCGTGCGTCTAGAGAAATAGAGTTTGTCAATCAGAAAACTCAGCTCAACGGTGGCAGGTATAAGGGCAAACGGCATTTGCCTATATGGATTTGAGCCCAAGTAAATAGGATTTGGCAAGACAATCTGCTGCGGAACAAAGGGGAACGTGGTGTTAGCCAGGCTCCCCTTTGCGCCATTACTGACCTGATACTGCTCTAACAGACAGCGTTAGAAATCAGCTAGCACTCGCTAAACAGCAATTTTGCCGCCGTCGTTGCGAGTGATTATCACCGTTGCTGAGCGAGGGCGAGCGGTGCCGCCATCGGGCCAGTGGCTCGTAAACTGCGCCGGGTCAGTGACTGACTCACTGCTCTCACCCGGATGCTGGATGTTGACGAAGATCACCTTGCCATCAGGTGACTCGGTAATGCCGGTGACTTCACAGTCGCGCGGCCCCACCAAAAAACGACTCAGCACCGTGGGGCTAGCCGCTTGGCCCACGTAGGTCTTGACCTGTTGGTCGGCATTGGCGTTGCTGGGCACCGCTTTGTTGGCCACCATCTTAGGCTCACCGTCGCCCACAGTTCCCGGCAGGGCGGCCAGCATCATGCAGTTGGTGGCATCGGTGTAGTAGCCGTCATCGGTTTGCACCCACAGCAGACCGGGGGTCGCCTGGCTAAACCAGATGCCGTCCGGGCTAGAGAAATCGTTCTCGGTGGTTAGTCCCGACAAATTGATATTCTCTCCCGCGTCGGCCTGGGCACCAAAGAGGTAGACATCCCAGTTAAAGGCCATGGCGGCGGGGGTGTTGTCCGACTCGCGCCAGCGAATGATATGGCCGTTGACGTTGCCCTGGCTGACGGTGGTTTCTTTTTCTTCGGCATAGTACCGGGGGTTAGCGGCATCTAGGGGAGTTTTGACACCCCGACCGTTGCTGCTCGACACGTTGTTGGTGAGGGTAATGTATACCTCACTAGTGGCCGGGTTGACCCCGCCCCACTCGGGCCGATCCATTTTCGTTGCTCCGGCGGCATCGGCGGCGATGCGGGCGTTGATCACTACATCGGCCTGGTCGGCAAAGTCGTAGCTGGCGTAGTTGGCAATATTGGGGTTATCCAAGGTGAGGGGCAGCCATTCGCCGGTGCCGTCATCGTTGAACTTCGCCGCGTACAGTGTGCCCTCGTCAAGATACTTGTCGCCCGCAGCGGCACCCCGATTGGCATCCCGGGGGTCCCAGGCGGCGGCGGTGACGAACTTGTAGATGTACTCGTTGCGGGCATCGTCGCCCATGTAGAACACCAGCGGTTGGCCAGCTACCGGTGTGGCTGACCAGCAACCTTCGTGGGCAAAACGCCCCAAGGCGGTGCGCTTTTTGGTGGTGGCGTTGGGGTTGAAGGGGTCAATTTCGACTACCCAACCGAAAGTGTTGGCGACGTTGCGAAAATCTTGCTCGGCCCGGCTGCCGGTTTTGCTAACATCCCAACGCTTGTAGAGGTCGGTGTTGCCAGTAGCGTCGGCCCGCGACCAGTTATAGCGACCCGAGGTAGCCCCACCAATGCCGTAGCGCTTGAAGGCGGCCACCTCCTTAGCGGTGCGGACAGCATCGTCTTCGCGCCGGTTGAAGTAGCCGGCCCAGTTTTCTTCGCCGCTGAGGAAGGTACCCCAGGGAGTGTAGCCGTGGCCGCAGTTGTTGAGGGTGCCACGGGTTTGCTGACCGCTGGGCGAAAAGGCCGTAGCCATCATGGGGCTGCGGCGAGCGGGGCCAGCGATATCAAACGTAGTGGTGGCAGTGATGCGGCGGTTGAAACGGGAGTCGCGGTTGAGATCGTAGGTAGACCCCTGCTTAGCGATTTCGACGATGGTGACTCCGTGGGCGGCAACTTCTTTGTCGATTTCAATAGCGGGGCGGGCCTCAGTGCTCTCGGGGCCGTAGTTGGTGGGGCCGCTGGGGTGCACAAAACCCAAGTCTTCGCAGACTTCGTTGTTGATGCAGAGCAGGGCACGATCGCTGCTGTTGGGGTCCCAGCCATTGCCGGCGCGGTTCATGCCGAAGTACTGCATGGCATCGTGGTGGTCGCCCGCCCGCACCTCAAAGTCGTTATCGGTGCCGTCGTTTTTGTAGGGGGTGACGTTGCTTTTAATCGGGTCGCCCGTGGCCAGCAGCACGCGAGCGGTGTAGCCTTCGGGCACAACCAGAGTGTCGGCGGTGCTTTTGGCCACGGGACTAAAGTTGAAGCGCAGATTGGTAGCGGCTTTGGCAGCTTTTTGAGTCTGCTTGGTGGAGTCGGCTGCTAAAGCTAAGCCTGTCCCCAGCATGGCGGCCGCGGCTAAGGATGAACTGCCCTTGAGAAATCCCCGGCGGCCTAGGCGGGCGCGGTCTAAAACCTGGTTGAAGGAGTCGTTGTTTGAGGGGTTGTGGTTTTCATCCTCAAAGTTGACCACTTTCTTAAGAATGGTGCGGATATCTTGCTTCTTTGCCATGGTCAGGGCTCCCAATCGGCTTTTTTGAGTAACGAGAAAATATTATGTGGCCCTGGTAACGACGAGTTTAACGAGTGTTTAGCGGTTATTTAAGAAATAGTGAAAGAAGAGTAATCAATTGGCTAGACAACACCTTAAAATAGATTTAAGAAAAGACTAAGAAAGTTCAAGTTTTTTGATTGTTGTTGCCATCCACAGAAAGCATAGCGTCAGGAAAAACGGCAGCTTGCCCCTATAAGAGACGCTGCAGTTTTATTCATACCTGCATCCAGCAACGCCTTTAACTAACCAGTGAGCCATGGCATGTATGAAGCTTAATAAGCCACAAGCCCCCACCCAGTGCCGCACCTCCGCTATTGAGCATAAAATTAGAGCATCTGACTTGTGATAGTTTGCGGAGCCCCAAGCCGATGACCGACTCAGCCCTGCTGCCAGTGCCTGATTTTTATAACCCTAGCCGGGTCGGTGAGGTGTGGTCGGTGCCCTATCAGCAGCGCGCCGCTGAGGCCAAAGCCTGGGCCAAAGCCCATCACATTGCCCCCGCTGCCGAGGATGATCGTCGCCTCTGCCTGCTGCTGATCGATGTACAAAATACCTTCTGCATTCCGGGCTTTGAGCTGTTTGTGGGTGGGCGATCGGGCCAGGGAGCTGTGGACGATAACCGCCGCCTAGGCGAGTTTATTTACCGCAATCTAGGGCAGATCACCACGATCACCGCCACCCTCGATACCCATCAGGCGATGCAGGTGTTTCATCCCCTATTTTGGGTCGACGCTGAGGGCGAAAATCCGCCGCCGATGACCATGATTCACTACGACGACGTGGTGCAGGGCAAATGGCGGGTCAACCCAGCGATCTCCGCCAATCTCACCGCCTCCCGCGACCTGCAAGAATACGCTCTGCACTACACCAAAACCCTGGATGACCGGGGTAAGTATCCCCTCACCGTTTGGCCCTACCACTCGATGCTGGGGGGCATTGGTCATGCGCTGGTGCCTGCGATCGAAGAGGCCTGTTTTTTCCACACCATTGCCCGCCAGAGCCAGACCCGCTTTGAGCTGAAGGGCAGCAATCCCCTCACGGAGAATTATTCGGTGCTCAGCCCCGAGGTGATAGAGGATAGTCAGGGACAGGCGATCGCTCAAAAAAATGCCCCCCTCATTCAAACCCTGCTGGAATTTGATGGGGTGATTGTCGCTGGTCAGGCCAAGAGCCACTGTGTCGCCTGGACGGTGGCTGACCTATTGAGCGACATTGAGGCTACTGACCCTGCCCTGGCCCAAAAGGTTTACCTGCTTGACGACTGTGCTTCCCCCGTAGTTGTCCCCGACGTGGTTGATTTTACTGATCAAGCCGAAGACACCTATCAGCGCTTTGCCGAGGCTGGTATGCACCGGGTGCAGTCAACCACGGCGATCGCAGACTGGCCATAGCCTGCGATCGATGCCATCGAGTCATGGATTAGTGAGTTTTGTGAGTAGTGGCGATCGCTAAATTTAGCCTGCTGCTCAGCAACTGCCTAGCCCCTACAGTTTAGCTAAATAGGCTAATAGCGGCAAAATAAATGCAGCAAAAATGCCACCAATGACTACCCATTCAACAACCTTCAATGGAGCGTTTGCTTTTTTCATAACTATCGATTTTTGAGAATTATCAATTAATAGCTAACGTCCAAATCGCTCGTGAAATTTTTCTCGAAGATATCCCATCCATAGGGACGGGGATTCCTCAGGACGGTACTTGGTTTGAACCATTGAAAGCAGCAAGGGCACTCCGCCGACCTTGAGGCCCATAGCAACATGGCCCAACAAAGTTATTAGCAGCACCAGCCACGCCGTCAAATGCAGCCTGTACCAAATGTGGTGCAGTTCGCCACCGGGCAACCAGGCCTCTTGCATCATTCTGCCGGTAACCACGGACAAGGTAGCGGCTAAGAGCATGGCGGTGTTTAAGAGGCGCTGAAGATTGACCCACCAGCCGGGCTTACCCACTTGATGGGTAAGTCGAGGCCAAAAGTCAGGAAACAATAATCGCCGATATCCCCAATGAAAGCTATAAATGGCGAGAGCGGGAAATATCAATAAAAAGAATAGGCCAAACGTACCATGAATGCCTTGAATGTCTGGTAGCAAGGGTAAAGGAATAGAGCCAAACCGACCGTCATAGGTGTTGTAAACCAGAAAGCCGGTAATCAAGGCACTAATTGCCAGCAAGCCAGCGATGCCGTGTAAAAGCCTTAAAACTAAAGGCTGATAGGGAATTAATTTAGACATTTCACTCGCCAACCGAGGTAATTTTATTCATTAGAGAAATATAATAGGTCAGAAAATACTTCTGTGGCAAACAGTAGAAGATGAACAAAAAGTGAAATAGAGTCACCTCAAAGATGATTAAATTATGAAATAAGAGTTTGTTTCTTGTGGTTTTAATCAGTATTTTTAATTAGGCTCAAATCCCCTGTTCGTGATATGGTTTAAGTCATGAAGGGGAGTAGCTTTGGGTTTTAACCCAATCATCTGAATCAACATACTGGCGATGAGCCTGGTTCAGATGGTGAATTAGCACTGTGAAGTAGAACTGTGCGTTCGCAAGCGAGACCTTCACTGAGTCCACAACTGATGTGGGCTTGGTGGAGTTCTTGTGAGCATCCATCATGCCCGCTCAGGCTTAATAATCCTGGAGACGAGCATGCATCCACTGACCGGATTTACCGCTGGCTTACTATTCATCACCCTATCCGAGTTAGGGGATAAAACCTTTTTTATCGGCATGATTTTAGCCACTCGGCACCCCCGTCGCTGGGTGTTTGTGGGGGTTACCGCCGCGCTATTTGTCATGACGGTTTTGTCGGTAGCGATCGGTCAGGCAGTCACTATTTTTCCTGAGCACTACGTTCAGGGGTTGACCGTAACCCTGTTTCTAGGATTTGGCCTCAAGCTGCTGTACGACGCTAGCCGCATGGTCGGGGGTGGTAGCTTAGCCGATGAGCAGGCCGAGGCCCTAGAGGCTGTCGAAGAAAGTGAGGCTGAGGTCAAAAAATGGTCGGTCAAAGCCGTGCTGATTCAATCCTTTAGTCTGACCTTTGTAGCGGAGTGGGGCGATCGCACTCAGTTTGCCACCATTGCCCTGGCGGCGGCTAACCATCCGGTGGGCGTGGTGCTGGGGTCAACCCTGGGACATGCGGTATGTGCTGCGATCGCCGTTGCCTGTGGCAAACTCGTTGCTGGCCGCATTTCAGAGCGCTGGCTGACGACCGTTGGCGGGCTGTTATTTGTCATCTTTGGCCTAGTTGCCGCCGTGGAGATGGTTTAGGGCAAGCTAGCGGTGAGGCCAACTTGTCCAGCAGGCTAGCGAACGCCTGTGCCGTAGGCAATCACCTCAATGGCAATAACGCCTTGGCCGTTGTTGCCGCTCAGCTCAGCGGTTTGAATGCGGATGTTGACCACCTGGTCTGCGCCCCAGCCCAGGGCTGACTCTTCCATCCGCAATATGGCTTCGCGGCGGCCCCTTTCAAGCAGGCTTTCGTAAACCGTGATGCGTCCGCCAAAGAAACTAAATACCCCCGCGATGAACGTCTTAAAAAAGTCGGATGATATGACTACGCTGCCGGTGAATAGTTGTGCCTGATGGGCTTTAGGCAGAGACACTTTAGCCCCAGCCGTGCTGAGCATCAGCCCTTGAATAGCCTGTTCTCGCTGTTGTAACTGACGAAAGTGCTGCTTTTCAGTTCGGGTACCAAAAAAGTAGCCGATCCCTAGCAATACCGCAAAAACAATTAGCTCCTCCATAGCTATTCAACCCGCACGGCGGTGCCGTATGCAAACAGTTCTGCTGCGCCCTGGGTCAGCGATGCAGTGGCAAAGCGGACGTTGACAATGGCATTCGCGCCCCGCTTTTGGGCCTCTTGCACCATGCGACTGGTGGCCTCTTCGCGGGCTTCTTGCAGCAGTTCGGTGTAGCCCTTGAGCTCGCCGCCTACGATATTTTTGAGTCCAGCAGCAATGTCGCGGCCGATGTGTTTGGCTCGCACGGAGCTGCCCTGTACCAAGCCCATGTGTTGTGTAATGGTTTTGCCAGGAACGGTTTCGATGTTGGTGAGAATAATGTTAGGTGCAGAAGATCGAGGTTGAACGGTCATCTCGCGGCCTGAGGCTCTATAAAACAACGACAACCCTAGCCTTTGCGATCAGCGGCGTCGATGTTTCCTAACGGTTTGCCCACTATTGCTTGCAAACCGTTACACATAGCCTTGATGAAAAGCCATAGTGCAAGCTATTAGCGAATCCAAAATTACAATACTGAAACCCGTGCTTAGCGCTTCTGAAAATTCAGATTGCTATTAGGAAAACAAAAAAATTATGTACTTGAGGAGAAAAATCTGCCATTCCCATGATGAGGAGTCGCTATACTATCGGAGGCGACTTCAAATTGAGAACAGGTTTATAAGAATCAAAAGCTGCGCTTTCAGCACGATTTAATAGCCATTCGGGTACTTCGACCCAGTGAATATAAATATCGTTGCCATAATTAGCTACAAGTTGAGCAAGCTTATGATGGCCTCCATTCCAACGCTGGTAAAGGTTTTTAGACTGGCCAACATACAAAACAGTACCATCCTGATGAAGAACCAGGTAGATGCCACTTGTTTTAGGCAGCAGTGATAGCTGGCTAAGAGAGATTATGACTACAACTCCTCAATATGAATATCTGCTATTTGAGCTTCTAGCTGAATCCGCTTCCAATCAATCTCTATCTCATCTTGCGTCAATCCAGCTATAGCACCAACCGTGAGTAGGGATCCTTTAAGCATTTTTTCGGACTCTTCTAACTCAGTCAGGCTTATGTCGGGCGTTTGTTTCAGAGCACGGACTTGCTCCAGAATTGTTACCCAATGAGCTTTGTATCGTAAGTCGCGTCCTTCTGTTAGTTCAGGATGCCCTTTTCTGAGTTCTTGAGTTGTTTCTGTCTTAGTCAGCTTGTAAACTTCTTGCTTAACCTCAAGCATTTTCATACTGCCCCTTTACAACTTGGTGTAGTGGACAACAGTTTTAACTAACTTTAAAATTTCAGACTTCTCGATATTAAATAGATCAGATCCCAAATCAATTGCCTTATTAGATGACTTTGTACTATAAATAAGCTTAACTTTTTCTTGAATTTCCTTTGAGGCATTTTCTTGCTTCAGTACAGCCTTCACTAATTCCCGCTGTACTCGGTAAGTATCATTCCAAGTTTGTAGAGAGCGCTGACTATTTTCTAAATGTCCAATCTGCTTGATCTTTTCAGACCACGAATCTAATAACTGAGATAGAGCCGATGCTGTACTGACTCCAGCCTTCTCAAACAGAGACTTAAGTACTTGCCCTTTCTTTTGGCTGTCCTGAATAACTTTGACGTGCTCATCACGATATTTTTGCAGAATATTTTCTGCCGCTGCTACCGCAACCTGCTTTTCTTGCCTGCCAGTGATCTGACCTTGCTGCTCTGAACGAATTTGATCTAACACCTGATCATAGTTCGTCATTCGATGGCGGTAGTGATTGAATAGCTGCCGACCATCCGCTAAATCATATGGTATTTGGGATCCATTTCCATCCTGAACATTGTAGAGCTGTTCAGGATTCGTTAGTTTCACGCGCTTGCGGAGACCAGCTTTATACTCATCGTTCTCAGTACCCAAGGCTCATTCCTCAACTCGAAATAGACATAGGCTTCTCTTTGTACTCTACCCATGAATCTTTTAGGATCAATATTCTTCGGTGGATCTTGATACAATCACCAAAAATTGAACATCGATATCTTGTGAGCTAGTCAAATCAGCAAAATGAAGCACCACACATAGCATTCAGCAGGTAGCTGGTTACTAAAGCATTGTTAGGTGGCCTGTTCGGGAATGAGTTAGTTGGCAATACCCAACGGCCTACAAGAGTCATATAAAAAGGGGATGCCCAGTGGACATCCCCTTTTTATGAACTACGCAAACTTCAACGTGATTTACACAATTGATGCCATGCTCACATCGTTGGTGGCAAGCAGCTGTTGTAGCTCTTCAGAATCCACAGTTTCCTTATCCACCAGCATTGTGGCCAGTTGGTCGAGCACGTGGCGGTTATTGGTCAGCACCTGCTTAGCGCGGGTGTAGGCCTGGTCAACCAAACCCCGCACTTCGGAGTCGATGGTGGCAGCGGTCTCTTCAGAGAAATCGCGCTCGGCGGCGATATCGCGACCCAGGAACATGTTGCCCTGTTGGCGACCGAGGGCGACGGGGCCGAGCTTGTCGCTCATGCCGAAGCGGGTCACCATCTGACGAGCAACGCGAGCCACCTGCTGCAGGTCGTTGGAAGCACCAGTGGTAACTTCCTCTTCACCAAAGATGATCTCTTCAGCGATGCGGCCACCGAGGGCCACAGCCATCTGGTTTTGCAGGTAGGAGCGGGAGTAAAGGCCCGACTCTAGACGATCTTCGCTGGGGGTGAACCAAGTCAGACCACCGGCGCGACCGCGGGGAATGATGCTGATTTTCTGCACAGGGTCGTAATCGGGCATCAGGGCACCGACTAGGGCGTGCCCAGCTTCGTGGTAGGCGACCAGCTCTTTGCGCTTTTCGCTCATGACGCGGTCTTTCTTCTCGGGGCCAGCGAGGACGCGATCGATCGCATCGTTAACCTCATCCATGGAGATTTCGGTCAAGTTGCGGCGGGCGGCGAGAATGGCGGCCTCGTTCAGCAGGTTCGACAGGTCGGCTCCAGTAAAGCCGGGGGTACGACGAGCGATCTTTTGCAGATCGACATCCTTGGAGAAGGTCTTGCCGCGGGCGTGGACGTTGAGGATTTCGAGGCGACCGGCGTAATCGGGGCGATCGACCACCACCTGGCGGTCAAAACGACCGGGGCGCAACAGGGCCGCATCGAGCACGTCGGGGCGGTTGGTAGCGGCAATGATGATGATGCCGGTGTTGCCCTCGAAACCATCCATCTCGGTGAGCAACTGGTTGAGGGTTTGCTCACGCTCGTCGTTGCCGCCGCCGAGGCCTGCGCCTCGCTGACGACCGACGGCGTCAATCTCGTCGATAAACACGATACAGGGAGCGTTGGCCTTGGCCTGCTCGAACAGGTCGCGGACGCGAGAGGCACCCACACCGACAAACATTTCGACGAACTCAGAACCGGATATGGAGAAGAAGGGCACGCCCGCTTCGCCCGCAACGGCCTTGGCCAGCAGAGTTTTACCAGTACCGGGAGGGCCCACCAGCAGCACACCCTTGGGAATCTTGGCACCGACGGCAGTGAAGCGATCGGCATTCTTGAGGAAATCAACGACCTCGGTCAGCTCTAGCTTGGCCTGCTCAATACCGGCTACATCGCCAAAGGTGACTTGGGTCTGAGGCTCCATCTGCACACGGGCTTTGGACTTGCCAAAGTTCATGGCCTGGTTGCCAGGACCACTCTGGGCGCGGCGCAGCACAAAGAACAGTACCCCCAGCAGCAAGATAGGAATCAGCAGGGTGCTAAAGGCGCGAACCCAGACGCTGTCATCGCTCTGGGGCATGACGACGATGTCGACATTGTTGGTTTCCAGGGTGCTGATTAGCTCCTGGTCGTTGGGCAGGTTAACGATGATCTGACCGTTACCCTCGGGGTCTGTGAAGCGAGCGCGGGTGCGATCGGCGCTGATGTTGACGCGCTCGATCTGGTTATTTTGCACCGCGTCTAAAAACTGGCTGTAACGCCAGGTCTGGGTTTCAGGGCCAGAGCCATCAAAAATTGCGGTCGCCAGGGCAATGACTACAACGACCAGCAGGGCATATAGACCTGCATTTCTCCACCGTTTGTTCACCGGGCTATTGCCTCCACTTACTTCTTGGGATGAACTGTTGCTTAGAAACCGTTTCTAATGAAACCAATTTGGGGCTAATGCTTAAATAAGCCGCAAGATTAGAGAGATATTAACTTATGTTAACGTCATCTGTGAGAATGGGCTAATCGATAATTGGGATAGGTGCTAATTTTCGCTAAAAGCAGCCCGCAAAGCCGCTAGGGCTGGGTGCTGTGGGTTAACCTCCAGTCTACTGCGATCGCCCAAAACTGTGTGAATAGGTACTACCTGCACCCCTGAGTTGCTATAGGCCAACGCCTCAAAGCGCTGAATCACCCCCGGCGGCCAGGGGGATTGGTTGACCTGTTCCCCTTGTCGCTTCAAATATTCAATGAGATGTGAACGAACAATTCCTGGCAGTAGGCCAGCTCCCAAGCCGGGCGTGTGCCACTGACCATTGGCCCAGCCCCAGAGGTTGCCGGTGCTAGTTTCTAGCCATTGGCCTCGGGCATTCACCAGGATGGCCTCGCGTGCACCGTGCCGCTGGGCAGCCTGTAGGGCCAGCCAGGCCCCGAGGTAATTGCCGGTTTTGTAGGCGGGCTGCGATCGCCCATACATCTCCCCCCGCGCCACCCAGGCGGCAATGCCCTGGGTCTGCATCGTCTCTAGGTCTAGAGGCAGACTGCGCCCAGTCACCAGCTCACGACCGTCGGGAAGGCAGGTAATCCGCAGAACAGGATGGTCCTCTAACAATGCCTCGGCCCCCTGCCGCACCCGATCCCATGAGGGGCTGGGCCAGCCAAAATCGGTCAGGCCATGAACTAGACGCTGCTGGTGGGCCGCCCAGTGGGTGAGGGGGTGGTCAAGGCTCTGGCCATAGATTCGCAGGGTGGTAAACACTGTGGCCCCGTAGATTAGGGTGGGGTCGTTGACGGCGAGGACAATATCGCTGCCCTGGCAGAGCTGCCCGTCGAACCAGTAGGCCATTTGCCGCTACAGCCCCTGCTGGATGTATTGCAGAATGCCGCGGGCGATCGCCTGGGCCATGGATTCGCGCCAGGCGGGGTCAGCTAGGCGGGGAGCATCTTGAGCGCCGGTAACAAAGCCAATTTCGAGTAGGGTGGCGGGCATGGTGCTTTGGCGCAGCACCGCAAAGCGGGCTTGCTTGACGCCGCGATCGCGCATGCCCGTCGCTGCTAGCATGCTGGCTTGGAGGGTAGCCGCCAACCTGCGCCCGGTTTCGGAGGAATAGTACGACTCAATACCGTTAACGTCAGGGCGACTGAGGCTGATGGCGTTGGCGTGAATGCTGACAAATAGATTTGCCTGGGCACGGTTAGCGATGTCGGCTCGGGCCTGTAAATCGACGGCAACGTCCTCGCGCCGAGTCATCACCACCACAACTCCCTGGCTTTCGAGCAGCTCAGCCACCCGCAGGGAGATGGGGAAAATCACCTGCTTTTCTTGCAGACCGCCAATGCCTACTGCCCCGGGGTCACGCCCGCCGTGGCCGGGGTCAATGGCTACGACCACTCGGCCGCTCGGCACTGAGGGCAGTGGCTCTGCGGAGCGCGTAGGTGGCGGTGTGGGATTGGGCGGTGGGGAACTGGGCGGAGTTTGGGCCTGGGGCGGAGGCGTTTGAGCTTGGGGCGTCTGAGCCTGAGGCGGCCTGGCTGGAACCGCCGCGAGGGGAGCCGGTTCGTCGGCAATACTGCTGATAGGCACGCCGCTGGGGGGCAGCACAATCACGCCGCTGTTGTTGCGCAGGGCGCGCCAGTCAGGACTGGTGGGGGCGAGCCGGAGCGTGATGCGGGTAGATGGAGGATTGGTGGGCTGCTGGGCAATATTCCAGGCGATGATGCTGTAGCGGTAATTGGGCAAGTCATCGGGGCGCAGGTTGCCCGCTACGGCAGTGTTAGGTAAATCAATGATGGCAAAGCGGTTGTCGGCATCGTCGCTGGTAATTTGCACCGTGGGGGTGGGCGCCGTGCCGCTGAGCCGAACCAGGAAGCCGTCGCCGGTAGTGACCACGCCACTGAGAATGGAGCCAGCGCCAGTGCCGGTGTTGCCCTGCACTCGATTGGCCGTGGCAGTGGGAGGTGGTAAAGCCCCCGAGGCTGGCGCCGCGCCCTGGTTGAGGGTGGGCAGCTGCACCGCCCACTGGTTGGGGCGAACCCCCTGAACCCGCACATCCTGAGGGTTCAGGCTGTAGCCGGTTGCAAGCTCGATGACTAGGCGGGTGGTTTGGCGATCGAACTGGCCCGCTCGCACTTCTCGCACGGCACCGCCGACGGACTGGCTGGCATTGGTGCTGCCCATCTGAGTGTTGGGCAGGTCAACCACGATGCGGGTGGGGTTAACCAGCAGTTGAGCCCGAGGCTGCACTTGGCCGTCGGTGGTGAATACCAGCTGATTGGTTTCAGCATTAAACCACCAATATTGCAGGGTTGCAGCCCTAACGGGGGCAGCCACAACTAGGGCACCCAGGGTTGCTAACGCTCCCGAGGTGAGCCCCAAGGTGAGCCATCTTGACTCCATAAGCACGACCAAAACACGACCAAGACCTAAGCCACCCGACAGTATAACGATGAGAACCGAAGTGGCATCCGTAGGCCATAGGTTCTAGCGAAAAATTTGAAAGGGGATGTTAGTATGAGCGTACCAAATTGACTCTGCCATGCTCGACCTGATGAAGCTGGCCCGGCAGATGCAGGGCATTAGCCAGCACCTTAGCCAGGAGGCTGCTGCCGCCCAGGAGCGCATAATGGCAGCCCGCCAGCTGTTGGCGATCGCCGCCACCCATCAGCCCGATTTGGTTGCCAAGGCCGAAATTTGGGGCGATCGCGCTCCCTTCACCGCTGCCCAGCCTACCGAATCCCTTACTATTCGCAGCGTCATCGCCGCCGCCCCC